>CALAQQ010000240.1 GCA_937888485.1 uncultured Clostridia bacterium | reverse complement strand
CCGTTTTTTTCAAACCATTCGTCCTTGCTCATTTCTTTGGCAAATCCCGAATGGACTACCGTATTTTTTATTCCGAGCATTTTGCATATCTCGATAGAGCGATTAGTGGCGGCGACCAGAAAATCAACGTGATCGGGATCGGGATCAAGAGGATTTCCCCCCTGGGAATGTGCCTGAACGAAGGTCATTCCGAGACGCTCCGCCTCGTTTTTCAGCTTGTTTACGGCATCCTGCCAGCCGTCGTTCATATAAATATGATCGGGCGTGAAGGTATACATATCGAGGTCTATATAAAGGAATCCCGCCTTATAAAGTCCGCGGATACGGTCAATGTCACTCGTGTAATATTTTGAAAAATCTCCTGTTGTAGTTGCGATCTTCATATTTTCTCCTTACTTTTCCGCCGCCTGAGCTACTGCATCCGCTACCGCCTGAGCCACCGTTTTATCAAGGGGACTCGGAATTATATACTCGGGAGAGAGCTTGTCGGGGGTTATAATATCGGCTATGGCGTATGCCGCCGCCTTCTTCATTTCCTCGGTAATAGCCTTTGCACCAACGCTTAAAGCACCTTTAAAAATACCGGGGAAGACAAGTACATTGTTTATCTGATTGGGAAAATCGCTTCTGCCTGTACCAACTACCGCCGCACCTGCCGAAATTGCCTCGTCGGGCATAATTTCGGGGGACGGATTTGCCATAGCCATAACAACCGCGTTTTCAGCCATGGACGCAACCATTTCCTTGCTTACGATTCCGCCTGCGGAAACGCCGACAAAAACATCCGCGCCCTTCATAGCATCGGCAAGGGTGCCCGTAATACGGTTTTTATTCGTGAAATCGGCAAGTTCATCAAATGCGGGGGAAAGATTCTGACCCTTGCAGATGATTCCCTCTTTGTCGCTCATGATAATGTTTCCCGCACCGCAGGCGTTGAGAAGCCTTGCAATTGCAGAGCCTGCAGACCCTGCACCGCTCATTGCAACAGTGCAGTTTTCAAGCTTTTTACCGACACAGCGCAGTGCATTAAGCACAGCCGCAAGAACAACGACAGCCGTACCGTGCTGGTCATCGTGGAAAACGGGAATATCGCATATTTCCTTGAGCTTTCTTTCAATTTCAAAGCATCTCGGAGCTGCAATATCCTCAAGATTTATACCTCCGAAGCTGCCGGCAAAAAGTGAAACAGCCCTGACAATTTCATCCGTATCCCTTGAACGGATACAAAGCGGAATTGCATCAATATCGGCAAAAGCCTTGAAGAGGAGGCACTTTCCCTCCATAACGGGCATACCTGCTTCGGGTCCGATATCGCCCAGACCGAGAACAGCCGTGCCGTCGGTTATGACAGCAACGGTATTCCATCTTCTTGTGAGTTCGTAACTCTTGTTTATATCTTTCTGAATTTCAAGGCAGGGTGCGGCTACACCGGGGGTATATGCAAGCGACAAATCCTGCTTGCATGAAGCACTTGCCCTTGTTTTTGTTTCAAGTTTGCCTTTCCATTCATAATGAAGTCGCAAAGACTCCTTCAAATAGTCCATTTTAACATCTCCAAATTATAAAAAGTCAAGGGTCGATGTGGGCATCGACCCCTACATAATTCCGAATTACGCATTCATAATTATTTAGCCCAACCCATTGAGCATTCAACAGCCTTTTTCCAGCCTTCATAGAGTGCGTTTCTCTTTCCGATGTCGGTTTCAGGTTCAAAAACTCTTTCGACAACACGGTTATGCTGAATTTCATCCATATTTTTCCAAAGACCGACTGCAAGACCTGCAAGATATGCCGCACCGAGGGCAGTTGTTTCAACATTACAGGGTCGGTTAACGCTGCATCTTATCATATCTGCCTGAATCTGCATCATGATGTTGCTGACGCTTGCACCGCCGTCAACACGAAGTTCGGTGAAGTCGATGCCCGAATCGGATTTCATCGCTTCAAGAAGGTCGGTTACCTGATATGCGATTGCTTCGAGAACACTTCTTGCGATATGTGCCCTGTTGACGCCTCTTGTCAGACCGACAATCGTACCTCTTGCATACATATCCCAATAGGGCGCACCGAGTCCCGTGAATGCGGGAACAAAATATATACCGTTAGCATCGGGAACGCTTTCGGCAAGCTCGTCACAGCGTTTTGCGGTGTCAATCATATGAAGCTCGTCACGAAGCCATTTTATAACCGAGCCTGCGTTGAAAGCCGAGCCTTCGATTGCATATTCCACCTTGTCACCGATGCCCCATGCGACACCCGTAACAAGATTATTCTTTGATTTTACACGGGTTTTGCCCGTATTCATGAGCAGGAAACAGCCTGTGCCGTATGTATTTTTAGCCTGACCCGCTTCGAAGCATCCCTGACCGAAAAGTGCAGCAGGCTGGTCACCGATTGCACCGCAGATGGGTATACCTTCAAGAAATTCAAGACCGAGAATACCCTTTGAAACTCTGCCGTAAATCTTGCTTGACGGAACGGGTTCGGGAAGAATTGACATGGGGATTCCGAGTTTTTCGCAAAGGAACTTATCCCAGCAAAGATTATCAACGTCAAAGAGCATTGTTCTCGATGCATTTGAATAGTCGGTAACGTGAACGCTTCCGCCCGTAAGATTCCAGATAAGCCAGCTTTCAACCGTTCCGAAAAGAAGTCTGCCCTGTTCGGCAAGCTCTCTTGCCGAGGGAACATTATCTAAAATCCACTTGATTTTCGTTGCGGAAAAATATGCGTCAACCACAAGACCTGTTTTGTCTTTTATATAATCTTCAAGACCCTGCGCCTTGATATTTTCGCAGATATCCGCCGTTCTGCGGCACTGCCAGACGATTGCATTATATACGGGTTTTCCCGTCTGTCTGTCCCAGAGAATTGTTGTTTCACGCTGATTTGTGATGCCGATGCCTGCAATATCTTCGGGGCTTATTCCGCCCTGCATGATGCATGAGGATACCGCCTGGAACTGGCTGTAAAGAATGGCGAGAGGGTCATGCTCAACCCAGCCTGCCTGAGGATAAATCTGTTCAAATTCGTTCTGTGCCTTGCTGACGATATTGCCTTTTTTATCAAAAACTATCGCTCTGGAGCTTGTTGTGCCCTGGTCGAGGGCAAGAACATATTTTGCCATGGATTTCATCCTTTCACACCAAAATATTTTATTGCATTATTGTATGAAATATCTTCTGCGATTTTACAGAGCATTTTTTCGTCGTAGGGATAGAGTCCCTGAGCAACCATATCACCCATAAGACCGCACATGATTCTGCGGAAATATTCATGGCGGGGATATGAGAGGAATGAACGTGAATCCGTAACCATACCAACGAATTTGCCAAGTGCACCGAGGTTTGCGAGAGCCTTCATCTGTTCTCTCATGCCGTCGATATTATCGTTGAACCACCATGCCGAGCCGAACTGAATCTTACTTTCCGCTTCGGCAGTCTGGAAGTTGCCGAGCATTGTTCCGAGAACATAATTATCCTTGGGGTTGAGGGTGAAAAGCACTGTTCTGGGAAGCTTTTCTTCAACCGCAAGGCTGTCAAGGAAGCGTGAAAGCTTGCCTGCAATTTCTCTGTCGTCGATTGAATCGAAGCCTGCATCGGGTCCGATTTTGTTGAACATGAGGGTGTTGTTGTTTCTGATAGGTCCGATATGAAGCTCCATACCCCATCCTCTGTCGGCATATTCAGCCGCAAGAACCGAGAGGAGTGCGGTTTTGAATTTATCGGCTTCGACAACGGAAACCTTTCCGCCGTTCTTCGCCTTCGCAAAAATTTCTTCAAGCTCCTGAGCCGTTGCTTCTTCATAGGGAACATAGGAAAAAGCATGGTCGCTTGCACGGCATCCCATGGATGCAAAAAATTCAATTCTCTCTTTGAGAACTTCGCAAAGAACGGCATAACTGCCTATTTCTCTGCCAGCGGTTTTTTCCATATCGGAAAGCCAGGGTTTCCATGCAGGAAGGTCAATTCCGAGAGCCTTGTCGGGTCGGAATGCTGGAAGAACCTTGCATTTGAAATCCGTTTCAGCGATGAGCTTGTGATATTCAAGGCTGTCTGCGGGGTCGTCGGTTGTGCAAAGGTGGGAAACGTTCGATTTTTCGATAAGCTCCCTCGGAGTGAAGCCGCCCGCTTTGATGGCAGCGTTAGCTCTGTTCCATATATCGTCGGCTGTGTCGGCACTGAGGATATCGTAAATTCCGAAATATCTTCTCAGTTCAAGATGGCACCAATGATACATGGGATTGCCGATGAGATAAGGCATGATTGATGCAAAAGCCTTGAATTTTTCATAGCCGCTTGCATCACCCGTTATATATTTTTCCTCAACACCGCATGAACGCATTGCGCGCCACTTATAATGGTCGCCAGCAAGCCAGAGCCATGCAATATCTTCGGGCTGTTTGTTTTCATAGATTTCCTTGGGCGAAAGATGGCAATGCCAGTCGAAAATCGGCATTTTATCCGCCGCCTCAAACATCTTTACGGAAGGTTCGTTAAAAAGCAGAAAATCTTTATCCATGAATTCTTTTATCATAATTATCTCCTCCGATTATTTTCCGTTTTTGCGAAGAAGCTCCTGCTTCATGTCCCAGAGAGGCTGTGAAAGGTCAACATAGTAGTTATGGGGATTTTCGAATCTCGTAACCTCATCCCAGAGGGTATCAACCTGCTCCTTGCAGTAGTTTCTGATTTCTTCGATATTCTTTTTCTGATAAACACACTTACCGCCTGAAAAAATCGGTTCAAGAAGCTCTCTTGCAACGAAATCCGTTACGGTTTTGCGTTTCCATGTGTAGTCGGGGTCGAAAAGTTCATAGGGCTGTGACTCATCAACAGTTTCGTCTGCGAGAGTGATAAGGTCGGCTATCGCCTTGCCGTCTTCCTTATCGTAAAGTCTGTAAACCCGCTTGTTGCCGGGGGTTGTAATCTTCTGAACATTTTCGCTCAGCTTGATTTTGGGAACAACTTCGCCGTCTTTCTTAACTCCGACAAGCTTATAAACACCGCCGAGAACGGGGCAAGCCGAGGAAGTGATAAGTCTTTCGCCTACACCGAAAGAATCAACCTTTGCGCCCTGGATGAGCATATCGCGGATGATATATTCGTCAAGCGAGTTCGAAGCAACGATTCCGCAGTCGGGATAACCCGCATCGTCAAGCATTTTTCTTGCTTTTCTTGAAAGATAGGTGATATCGCCGCTGTCGATTCTTATTCCCTTGGGTCGCTTGCCGAGAGGCTTAAGAACCTCATCAAAAACCCTGATGGCATTGGGAATGCCCGATTTGAGAACGTTATAGGTATCAACAAGAAGCGTGCAGCTGTCGGGATATTCCGTGGCATATGCTTTAAAAGCTTCGTATTCACTGTCAAAAAGCTGAACCCAGCTGTGAGCCATTGTTCCGAGTGCGGGAACGCCAAACATCTCGTCGCTTATCGTGCAGGCAGTACCGACACATCCGCCGATATAAGCGGCTCTTGCACCGAGAACTGCGCCGTCTGCACCCTGCGCACGTCTTGAGCCGAATTCCATAACGGCTCTGCCCTGCGCCGCCATTGAAAGACGGTTTGCCTTTGTTGCGATAAGGCTCTGATGATTGATGCAAAGAAGAACCATCGTTTCAATAAACTGCGCCTGAATAACGGGACCTTTAACCTTGACGA
Organism: uncultured Clostridia bacterium; assembly: GCA_937888485.1. Taxonomy (GTDB): domain Bacteria; phylum Bacillota; class Clostridia; order Oscillospirales; family Acutalibacteraceae; genus CAG-177. Next base: position 3,048 of record CALAQQ010000240.1, on the reverse strand, counting down.
TGGGTTCACCCGGGAAAATCGGCGTGCCTTCGGGAATTGCCCACACGTCGCAGGCAAATTCAAAGTTTGCAAGGTAATCAAGAAAATCCTCGCCGAAACCCTTACTGCGGAGAAATTCAATATCCTCAGCGGTGAATTCAAGATTCGAAAGATAGTCAACAAGCTGTTCAACACCCGCCATGATAACATAACCGCCGCCGCTGGGAACCTTTCTGTAAAACATATCAAAATATGCGATTGTGTCCCTGAAACCGTTTTTCAGATAACCGTTTGCCATCGTGATTTCATAGAAATCGGTGAGCATGGTAAGGTTGCGTGGTGACTTTATATTTTCCATAACGATTCCTCTTTTACTCTTATATTTCAAAATATTCTTATCTTGTAAGACGACGGACATCGTCCTCTTTTCCGAGAACAAGAAGATGCTCGTCTTTCTCGAAACGTCTTTCACCCGTGATAACAGGTTTAACTTCATCGCCCTTTTTGGTTGCAAGAACAACAAGGTTATATTTCACTCTGAAATTGAGGTCTTTTACGGTTTTACCAACCCATCGGTCAAGAACATCAATTTCGAAAATAGAATATTCGCTGCCGAGATTGATATAATCAAAAATATGCTCGCTGCTTTCACGCACAGCATATCTTTCAGCCATGTTTTTTTCAGGGTAAATAACTGCATCCGCACCGTTGCGAAGCAAAAACTTCTCCTGAATATCTCTGTCAGCCTTGCTGATAACCTTTTTTGCGCCGCATTCCTTGAGCAGACTTGTTATTTCAAGGCTGTTTTGGAAATTCTCGCCGATGCAGACAAAGCAAGTGTCAAACGACGGAATATCAAAGGTTTTCAGAACCTCTATATTTGTGCAGTCGCCGATTTTTGCACTGACAACGTAGGGAAGCATATCCTCGATTGCCGTTTCATCACGGTCAACTATCATGATTTCACAGTCGTATCTGGCAAGGCTCTGGCAAAGATGATGTCCGAAATGACCCATACCGATTATTAGAAATGATTTCATATATTTCACCTTATCCTATCGTGATTTTTTCTCTCGGATTTTTAACGGGAGGAGAGGCTTTTTTCTCCATAAGCGCAAGCGCAAACGATACGCTTCCTACCCTGCCGCAAAACATCAGAAATGCAATAATCAGCCTTGACGCCGTTGCAAGGTCACGGGTTATGCCCGTTGTCATTCCGACAGTACCTATCGCCGAAACGCATTCAAAAATAACATCCGAAATGCTGAAGTCGGGTTGAATTGCAAGGATTGCGATAACTCCGAAAATCGCAAGACTCATGTTTGTGAAAACAACGGAGCTCGCCTTATGAATTGCATCCTTTTCAAGCCTTCTGCCGAAAATACCCTTTGACTGCCTGCGTGTTATGCCGTTGAAGGTTGAAATCGCGATAACTGCAAGAGTTGTTGTTTTGATACCGCCTGCCGTTGAACCGGGTGAACCTCCGACAAACATGAGAAAAACGGTGAGAATTTTGCTTGCAGGAGCAAGTGATGCTGTATCGGTTGAATTCATGCCTGCCGTTCTTGCCGTTACCGAATCAAAAATCGCATTGAGCAGACTTTCGCCGAAGCCGAGACCCGAGTTTGTGAAATTGCGTTCAAATATAAGAAAAAGTATGCACGGTACAACAAGCAAAAACGCCGTTACCGTGAGAACAATTTTAGTGTGAAGCTGATACCGTCTGAATTTCAGCTTTTTCTTGCTGATATCATCCCACACGAGAAAACCGATACCGCCGACAACAACCAGCAATGAAATTGTAAGAATTACAACTGCGTCATCGGAAAAAGTTACAAGAGAAGAATACGGCTCTCTTATACCCATGAGATCAAATCCTGCGTTGCAGAAAGCCGATATTGAATGAAAAACGGAATACCATATTCCTTTCGCAAGCCCAAATTCGGGAATAAATCTTGTTGCAAGCAAAACAGCTCCGACACCTTCGAAAATTGCCGTGCCAAGAGCGATTTTTCCTGTCAGCTTTGTTATTCCGCCGATGTGCTCGGTGTTTATGCTCTCAACCATAATTTCACGCTCACGAAGTCCCATTTTACGCTTTAACAGCATGGAAAACATCGTTGCAATGGTCATGAATCCGAGACCGCCGATTTGTATGAGGGTTATTATCACAGCCTGACCAAAAACAGACCAGCTTGTTGCGGTATCGAGAACAACCAGTCCCGTAACGCACGATGACGAAACCGCCGTAAACAAAGCAGGAACAAATCCTGCGCTTTCACCGCCAATCGATGATATCGGGAGCATGAGAAGAACGGTTCCGATTATTATTATGCTGATATAACCCATGGCAATCAGCCTTGTCTGTGAAAATTTTCGTTTCATTTAAAAACCTCAAAAGTGTGTATATAATATATGATACCATATATATACCCGATTTTCAATAAAAAAATGAGGCAGCCGTAAAGCTGCCTCGTGAACTATTTGATTAGATTTCGGGAATATCGAGTTCGATTTCTCTGCCGAGCTCTGCTGAACGTGAAATACCGTCGATAATAGCCTGGTTATAAAGAATCTGGCTGCAGGGAACGGGAGCTTCGCCGCCTTCCTTGACAGCATCAACAAATGAACGGATTTTAACATCGAAGCAGTCAACATCATTCTTCTTCATGGGAATATATGTTTCAATCTGCTCGCCTGCGATTTCATGATAAATTACAAGAGGACCGCCGATACTGCCGTTCCAGCACTCTGTTGAGGGAATTCTTACCGAACCCTTTGTACCCATGATGATTGTGTCACCCGGAGTGTCGAGGTTCATTGCCCATGCAATTCTGAAGTCGAGGATTATGCCGCCTTCAAGACGGATGAAGCCTGCAGCAAAGTCGTCAACACCGAAAACATCGTGATGTTCATAATCGGGGCTCTTGCCGAAGAAATCCGACTTGTAACCCGAAACGGTAAGGGGCTTGGGATAGCCGATTGAGTTGAGAACCATATCAAGTGAGTAGCAACCGATATCGCCGAGAGCACCGATGCCTGCGGTTTCCTTTTCGATGAAGGAAGTGC
>CALAQQ010000239.1 GCA_937888485.1 uncultured Clostridia bacterium | reverse complement strand
TTTCCTATTGCAACGGCAAGAGCATCAACGCCTGTTTTCTCATAGAATTCAAGCGCCTGAGCGGGAGAAGTGCAGTTGATTGCGATATCCTCGCTTCCGTCTTCGCTTCCGCCGACACATCCGATTTCACCCTCGCAGTCTGCATCATATTTCTGTGCAAGAAGCTTTGTTTCGGCAGTGATTTTTGCGTTTTCTTCAAACGGAAGATGTGAGCCGTCGAGCATAACGCTTGTGAAGCCGATATCGAGGGCCTGCTTTATTTTTTCGGTTGTTTTACCGTGGTCAAAATGCACGGCAACCGGCATTGAACAATTCTTTGCCGCCGCAACCATAAGAGGTCCGATTATTTCAAGCGGAGAATGATTGAGTCTTACCTCTGCTATCTGCAGAATGGCGGGGCTTTTGGTTTCTTCAACAGCCTTCAATACACCGAGAACCATTTCCATGTTGGAAACACTGAAACTGCCGACTGCATAGCCGCCTTCTCTTGCTTTTTTCAGCAAGGAACTCATTTTTACAAGAGGCATTATTTTTCCTCCTTATTATAATAGATTAACGAACATATTGCACTTGTAAGAGGCAAGGTTAAAAGCATACCCATGCTTCCTGCAAGAGCCTGAAGAATTTCTGCAACAATAAGCTCTCTGTTGATAACCTGCTGTATATCTGCATTATAAGTAACAAGCAGAAGCACGCTTGTCAGTGAGCTTCCGATATAGGCAAGCACCAGTGTATTCGCCATTGTGCCCATCATATCCCTGCCGATTGTGAAACCCGATTTCATGAGTACATTCGGTTTTATCGACGGAGATTTTATACGCAGTTCATAAAGCGATGAAGAAATTGACATCGAAACGTCCATTACTGCACCGACAGCACCGACGATAATCATCGCAAAAATTATTGCTTTGAGGTTTATCGGATTGTCGGGATAAAGCTGAACGAGATATATTGATTCCTCTTCGATAAGACCCGTCATATTGAGGAACTTATCCATAATCAGTGTTATCAGACCAGAACAAAGAACACCGCATATACAGCCGATTCCCGCACAAAGTGATTTGACATTGAAACCGCTGATTAAACAGAGTGTCATAACCGTTATAAAAATACAAACAAGGATTGACCAGAGATAAATATTATGACCGTTCAGAATTGCGGGAATAAGTACGGTGAATACCGAAAGGCAGGTAAATCCGAGAGAAACAACTGTTTTTAAGCCCTGCATTTTTGCGAAAATCACAATCAGAACACAGAAAATAACGAGAAGCCACAAAAGCGGAGTTATCCGAACAAAATCGCCGAAATAATACTGCATTTCACTGTTCTGAATATAACCTGACAACAACACCTTATCATTCTCTTCAACCTGTCGGGGACTGAATGCGTAGGATTTGTCAATTTCCTGAACCGCCTCAACAGTCTTACCTCTCAAATCGGTATTGAGTGCCTGTGCTTTGAATTTCACGGTTACAAACTCACTCTCACCGCTGACATTCTGAACATTGACATCGGTTACACGGATTACTCTTGCTTTTATTATCTCACCGTCAAGGTCGCCCTTGAAAATTGTTCCGTCACCAACTATATGCATATATGAAAAGAGAATAAGAAGCGCAGAAACAAAAACGGTTATCACCTGAAACACCGTTTGTCTGTTTTTCATCTTCTCACCTCAAACAATCAAAGTTATTATATTATAACATTATTATTTATAAATCTCAATATATTTTGCATAAAAAATCCGTCGGAAGAAAATCCTCCGACGGTAAAATATATTTTTTATTTCTTTGCAGTTGCTTTTCTTGCTTCAATTTCAGCAACCATTTCTGCCTGTCTCTTCTCTGTAATTGTATAGAAGAACATGGGAACTGCACA
>CALAQQ010000238.1 GCA_937888485.1 uncultured Clostridia bacterium | reverse complement strand
AGCCCCATCCCTGGCTCTATTCCGAAACTTCAATTGTCGGTCTCGGCGAAGCTTTCGCTGACAGAAACAGAGTTGTCGGTATTGAGGACAGCGGCGCAGGTGCATGCTCGGTTCGTCTTGCAGGTTACACAACCATCGGTATTGCAGGCGGTAACATCGAATCAAGCGGCACAAAGGCAGTTTGCTCACACTTCTGCAACAACTTTGCCGAAATCATGAAAATAATCAAAGGATAAGGAGATAAAGATATGGACAACAACAAGCTTCAGTGTCATTTTATATCCAACACTCACTGGGACAGAGAATGGCGTTTCTCCGCACGCAGAACTCAGCATATGCTCGGCTACATGGTCGATATGCTTCTCGACATTCTCGATAAGAATCCCGACTATAAGCATTTCCATTTTGACTCACAGACAATGCCTATTCAGGATTATCTTGAAGTTTATCCCGAAAAGAAAGAAAAGCTTAAGAAATATATTTCCGAGGGCAGAATTGCCGTCGGTCCCTGGTTCTGCCTTCCCGATGAATTCACGGTCGGCAGCGAAGCTCTCGTTCGTAACCTTCTCCTCGGTCACAAGCAGGCAAAGGAAATGGGCGGCGTAAGCAAGACAGGTTATTCACCTTTCGGCTGGGGTCAGATTTCACAGCTTCCTCAGATTTATTCGGGTTTCGGCATTAACTTTGCTTCATTCTACAGAGGCATAAACACATACAAAGCACCCCGTTCCGAATTCTTCTGGGAAAGTCCCGACGGTTCAAGAATCTGGGCATCACGTCTCGGCAAGAGACCCCGTTACAACATCTGGTATGTTGTTCAGAGACCCGTTTATTTCAACCAGGAAAACGAAAATAACCGTGACATGGTATGGAACGATAACAACGGCGTTTTCAAGCTCATCGACCGTGACTGGAAGCTTGACTATCAGTATACCCATCCGTTCTATGAGTACCATAAAGAAAACATTCAGGCGAGAGCAGAACAGGCTGTTAAAGAACAGGATAACGACTGGACAACAAGCCACCGTTTCTGGTCTGCAGGACATGACTCATCTTGCCCCGATGCAAGAGAAGTTCGGCTTATCAAGGACCTCAACGACGCTCTCCCCGATGCAGATGTTTTCCACAGCACACTCAAGGAAATGGAACAGAGCATCATCGATAACTTCGACCCCAATTCACCCGTTCTCAAGGGCGAAATGCGTGACCCCTACACAAAGGGCAGCGTAAGTATTCTCTGCGGCTGGATTCTTTCCGCAAGAACATATATCAAGCAGGAAAATTTCGACACAGAAAGAAGACTCATCAACTATGCTGAGCCTTTCGCAGTTTTTGCATCGCTTTCAGGCGCACCCTATCCTCAGAATTTCATCGACCTTTCATATAACTACCTTCTTCAGAACCACGGTCACGACAGCATCGGCTCATGCGGCAGAGACGTTGTTTATGAAGATGTTATGTCACGCTACAGACAGTCAAGAGAGCTTTCAAGCTGCATTTTTGAACGTGCATTTATGGATATCGCAGGCGATATCGACCTCAAGTCATTCAGCCGTGACGATGCCGCTGTTGTAGTTTTCAACCCCGCACCCTTCAAGAGAAGCGAAACAGTCAGCCTTCGTGTTGAAATTCCCGCAGAATGGAAGGCAGATTCCTTCGAGCTTCTTGATGAAGAAGGCAACGCAATCAAGTATCAGGTTATCTCAACAAACAAGGCAAACGCTCAGATTATCCAGAATCCCAACGACACCGCAAACGTTCTTCACACAGAGCAGTATCTCATTTCCGCTTATGTTTCGGATATCCCCGCTATGGGTTACAAGACCTACAAGCTCCGTCCTCTTTATAATGTAAGAGCAACAACTCCCGTTACTCTTCTCATGACAAACCAGGCTATGGAGAACGAATATCTCCGAGTTACCTTCAACAGCAACGGTACATATAACGTTGTTGATAAGGAAACAGGCAAGGTTTATGAAAACCTCGGATATTTCAAGGATGGCGGCGAAATCGGCAATCCCTGGGAGCATTTCGTACCCGAATTCAACGAGATTTTCACAACTCTCAACGAAAAGGCAACAATTACCCTCCTTCGTGACGGTGAATTCGAAACAGCATACAAGATTTCAATGCGCTGGATGCTTCCCGAAAAGCGTTCCGCAGACGAAAAATCAAGAAGCGAACACAAGCTTCCCGTTGATATCGACAGCGTTGTTACTCTCCGCAAGGGTGCAAGATTCGTTGAAATCGAAACAACAATCAATAACCGCTGCGAGGACCACTATCTCCAGGTTGCATTCCCCACCAACATTAAGTCGGAATTCTCATATGCACAGGGTCAGTTCGACGTTCTCAAACGTCCCATTGCAAAGCCCGACTACTCACTCTATGACGAAATTCCCATGACAGAGCATCCCATGAACTCATTCGTTGACCTCACAGACGGCAAGGTCGGTGCAGCTCTTCTCAACACGGGTCTCAAGGCTTATGAAGCTGCAGACGACGAATGCAACACTCTTTATCTTTCACTCATCCGTGCATATCCTCTCCGTATCTGCGTAACTGCAGATATGCAGAACTACAGCGACTGGGATAAGGGTTCACAGTGCATCGGCGTTAACACATTCCGCTATGCATTCATGCCTCATAAGGGCGACTGGGAAGAAGGCAACGTATGGCAGGAGAGCGAACGCTTCAACCTCTATCTCACAGCAGGTCAGCTTGCTCCCACCGCACACGGCAAGAATCCTCTCACTCATTCCTTTATTGAGCTCAAGGATGAAAACCTCAACATCAGCGCTATCAAGAAGAGCGAAGACGGCGAAGGTTATATCATCAGACTCTTCAATCCCTCGGATAAGACGATCAAGAACTCCATCCGTCTCAACGGCGGTATCGCACCCATCGAAAAGGTACAGTCACCCGTTGAAAGACAGGTTGCCGAATTCGAGCTTCCCGCATATTCGGGCAAGAAGTGGAGCGAGGTTAAACTCGTAACTCTTGAAGAACTTGACAGCACACCTCTCACCATGGATGCTGACGGCTTTGTTGATTTTGAAATCACAGGCAAGAAGATTCTCACAATCAAATTTATAGGATAATATTTAAGATTATTGTAGGGGGCGATGCCCACATCGTCCCTGAAAAATGCAACAAAAATCCCTTCGGAATTTCCGAAGGGATTTTTTTGCCGTAAATTAAATTATCTGTTGAGAATAAGCTTTGTGAGTTCAACGGGATCAACAATCTTGCCGTCCTTATAAACACGCATATTGCCTGAAGCGATTTCGTCGATAAGGATAACTTCGTCGTTGTTGTAACCGAACTCGAACTTGATATCCCAGAGGTCAAGACCGATTGACTTGAGGTCGTCAGCAACAATCTTTGTGATTGCAAGAGTCTGAGCCTTCATGCTTTCAAACATTTCGGGGCTCATAACACCGAGAGCTGCAAGACCTTCGCCTGTTACGAGGGGATCGCCGAGTGCGTCATTCTTGAATGTGCATTCAACATAACCGCCTTCAAGAACTGTGCCGTCTGCGATATATTCGCCGTATCTTCTGATGAAGCTGCCTGTTGCAACAAGGCGGCAGATAACTTCAAGACCGTGGCCGAAAACTTTACCGGGGAGAACTTCCATTGTTGCATCATCAATGTTTGCACTGACATAGTGAGTCTTGATGCCTGCAGCCTTGAGAAGCTCGAAATAGTGAATTGATGTCTGGAGATTTGCCTTGCCGATACCTTCAATTGTGAGACCGACTGAATTTTCACCGGGATCGAAAACGCCGTCTTTACCTGTGCAATCGTCCTTGAATTTGAGCATTACGTTGCCGTTGTCAAGCTCGAAAACGTCTTTTGTTTTGCCTTCATAAACCTTTTTCATTTTAGACACACTCCTTTGTTATTTAAAACACTAATAATTTATCACAATTTTTTTCGTTTGTATAGATTTTTTTGCAATTTTTTTGACCATACCCGTGATTTTTTCATGTATCACAAAAACGGAGATTTTTTAAGGTGATGATATATAAAAATTTACTATATATTTGTTTTGTCACCCAATATCATTCTGAAAAGAATAACACCCGGGCGTGTGTCGGCAAGCTTTTTCTTGATTTTCTGCGCTGTTGTGAGTTTCTTCGGAACGGGTATCGGCTTTCTGAAACGAGCCATATTTCCGTCGTCGCAGATGAACGGCTGAGTCATGCAGATTCCGCCTCTGCCCTTAAGCTGTGCTCTTACATAACAGCTTATCTTGTCGCTCTTTTCACAAAGTTTAACCGTTGAAACAAGCTCACCGTCAGCATCGGCAGTTATACTTTCGATGATTTCACCATCGGCAATCCATTCGATTGCATTACAGTTTTTGCCCTTGATTGTTATTGTGTCATTATCGTCATCAACCGTAATTTCCGTAACAACGGGAACTGCACCCTCGCCCTTGAAATCTTCACCGAGCTCGTTCTTCGCATAACGTGCAACCGCAAAGAAATTGCCGTTTTCCATGGCTTTTCGGAGATTTCCGAGCGAATATCCGGGGAGAATGAAATCCATGAATGCTGTGTCGATTTCGCAGACTCTGTGAGCATCGCTGTTTCCGAAGCCCCAGACCGTTCTTTCGCCTTCGGGAATGAGGGTTTTCAGAAGCTCATCCCAGAGAATTCTGTCACTTCTGTTGGGACGGTCATACATATTGAGAACTTCGATGCCGAGGCAGGATTTATAACGTCTGAGAAGGTCGGCGAAAAATGCAATGTTCTCGGGAACTTTCGCAACCGTGGGGTCTTTGTATGCCTGAAGCCAGTCGGTGGGGTGGTTGATATGAGAAACGCCCCCGCTTTCTTCAACAAGCTTTATCGGGGTTTCAAAATCGTTTTCCTTGCCGTATTTCCCCTCATATGCATCGTTGGTGAAATAACCGTTTACGTGATTCTTGACCAATGTAAACATATTCAGCTCAATAGCATCGGGAACGCACATAAGCCCCCTCTTTTTTGTTCTTGAATTTGCGGGAGTTCTGTATGTACCGTTCAGAAACGCCTTGTATTGCTCGGTTGTGGGATGGCTTCTCTTTCCGTGCCAAAGATACTGGAAAGTGAAAAGAGGAATTTTTGAAGGCTCTTTGTCCCATTCCTTGCCGAAAATTCCGTGTTCCGCAAATGCAAGAATATCGAAATCGTTATCGTAAAATCCCTCAATCATCTCGGTCATGGTGTTGTTTGCGTCACTGTAGGTCGAGTGAGTATGAAGATTTGTTTTATAATGATTATCGCTGTTTTTGATTAATTCATTTATGTCAGCATAAGGATTTGTAATTTTATAATCAGCCATAATTAACCTCCGAACAATTTATTTCCATTTTAAATTATATCACATCAAAGAAAAATATCAAGAAAAATGTGATTTGTTGACAATTCAATATTCCGTATGGTAAAATTAAAGCGGAGGGATGAAAATGAAATGTCTTAACTGCGGTGCAAGGGTTAAAAAGAGCGAAGAAATCTGTCCCGAATGCGGTGCATACATAAGCACGGATAGACCTGACGTTACAAACGAAATTTCCGAAAACGATATTGACATCGAAGTGCTTGAAACTGCGGAAGAAGCCGTCAGAAACATTGACGAAGGCAAGTCAGAAGAATACAACTTCGGTGATTATCTTTTTCTGCCGTCAATTCTCAGAATAGGCGGAGGATTGGTTGTTTTTGTTATTTTTATTGTTTCGATTGTCAATTCCCCTCTGCGTAATGAAGCAACATCCGCATTTGCCCTTATTTTCTCTTTCTTTGCAGTATTCAGTGGAATTGCCTCGATTATTCAGGAACACAACTGCAAGCTGACAATCAACGATGAAAGAGTTTACGGAATAATTCCGCAAGGCTTTTTCGGTACGGAAACAATCGACATCAATTTCGAGGATATCATCGGCATCAACGAAACGGGTTTTCATTCAAAAAATTCAAGCCCGAAGGTACATATCGTAACAAAAGAAACGGAATATGTTGTCAAAGGCTCATCAAAAATAATGCTCAAGGATTTAAGCAACACCTTGCAGGAAAAAGTCAAAAATCTGAAAGGAGATAATCAATGAACGACAGCTCAATAGCCATCATTGGCGGTGCAGACGGTCCGACTGCGATTTTCGTTGCCGACCCCAATCCCGCATTCCTTTATATCGCCCTCGGAGTTGCGATAATTTCACTCGTTACCGTATCAATTATTTTTATAAAAAGAAGAAAGAAAAAGTAATAGCACATTTTACCAAAAAAGACCGCAAAAAACGGTCTTTTTTGTTTTCATAATCATTGAC
>CALAQQ010000237.1 GCA_937888485.1 uncultured Clostridia bacterium | reverse complement strand
TATAAACGTCGGCGTCGTCGGAGTGGTCGGTTATCATAAAGCCGTGGCTTTCAAGACTCTGCGCCATTGCCTGCGACTCATATTGATTAACCTTGCAACCGAGAGTGTAAAATGCAGCTTTCATAGGGTTCTCCTTGCTGAAATATTAACTGCATTATAACAGAAAAATCTGTGATAATCAATGCTGTTTGCAACATATATTTTATTTATAAGAGAAAGGAGATATATTATGAAAAAAGTTATGAGTGTAATCATAGCGGTGATTATGGTGGCTTCAACGTTTGTGACGACGTATGCGGCAGACGGGAATCTGCCCGTTGAAATAAAGGCAAAAGCTGCTGTGTTGATGGATGCCTCAACGGGTAAAATTTTGATGAAGTATAACGAAAACGAAAGGCTTTATCCCGCTTCCGTAACAAAAATCATGCCGTTGCTTATAATATGCGAGGCAATTGATGAAGGTAAAATATCGCTGGGAGATAAGGTGACTGTAACGGGCAGCGCGGCGTCGAAAGGCGGCTCACAGATATGGCTCAAGGAAGGCGAGCAGATGACTGTTGACGAGCTTCTGAAGGCAACTGCCGTTTACAGCGCAAACGATGCCTGCACCGCTCTCGGAGAGTTTATAGCAGGAAGCGATGAAGCGTTTGTGAAAATGCTGAACGATAAGGCAGCTCAGCTCGGAATGAAAAACACTCATTTTGAAAACTGCACAGGTCTTGATGATACTACTGAAAACCATCTCACAACCGCTCTTGATGTTGCAATAATGTCGAGAGAATTGCTGAAACACGAGCTGATAATGAATTACACTACAATATGGATGGATTCGCTCAGAAACGGTCAGACGGAGCTTGTGAATACAAATAAGCTTGTGCGTTTTTACGAGGGCACAACGGGCCTTAAAACGGGCACAACCTCTAAGGCGGGCTGCTGTGTTTCCGCAAGCGCAAAGCGTGACGGAACGCATCTTATTGCGGTTGTAATGGGCAGCGATAACAGCACGGACCGATTTGAAACTGCAAAGGCAATGATGAATTACGGCTTTGCAAATTATTCAACCGTAACACCCGTTATCGATAAATCTTTGATACCGAACGTGGGAGTTATTAACGGAGTGGCAGAGATAATCACGCCGCAGATTCCAGAGGTGAAATCCGTTCTGATTGAAAAGGGTAGGGAAGGGGATATAACGCAGACAATCGACCTTGCGGTTGACGTTGCGGCACCGGTTGAAAAAGGGCAGGTACTCGGTACGGTCACTTTCAAGCTCGGGGATGAAGAAATCGGAGAGTATAGTCTTACCTCACCCGAAGCGGTTGAAAGCCTTACTTTCGGCATAATTTTCAGAAGAATAATAAGTGCAATTATTTCATAAATACCGTTTGCAATAATCAATAAAATATGATAATATAAATACAGAACTAAAAACATGTTCCGCATCAGCTTTTTATCCCCTAAATATGAAAATAATTTAATATTTTTTGCTTTTAAGTGTTGCAAAGAATGCATTTATAGGGTAAAATATATTAAATAATCATTTTTTATTTATAGTAGGGGTGTAAGGACTGAGATGGCAATGAAACTCAATCTCAACTATGCCGGCGGATACGCTTGCGAAGAAAAACTCAAGGCAATGCAGGCTGAAATTTCAAAAGCTCACGCAATGCTTCACGAAGGAACAGGTCAGGGGAACGATTTCCTCGGCTGGATAGACCTTCCCGTTAATTATGACAAGGAAGAATTTGCACAGATAAAAGAATGCGCAGAAAAAATCAAGAAGGATTCCGATGCGCTTGTTGTTCTCGGTATCGGCGGTTCATATCTCGGTGCAAGAGCGGCAATTGAATTCGTAAAATCAAATAACTATAACCTTGTCAAGAAGGATACCCCCGATATTTATTTCGGCGGTAACACAATCAGCTCATCGGCTGTTGCAGAGCTTATAAAGCTCATCGAAGGCAAAGACTTCTCGATTAACGTTATTTCAAAATCGGGAACAACAACCGAAACAGCCATTGCTTTCCGCATCTTCAAAAAGCTTGCCGAAGAAAAATACGGTAAGGAAGAAGCGGCAAAAAGAATTTACGTAACAACAGACAAATCCAGAGGTGCTCTCAAGGCACTTGCAGACAGCGAAGGTTATAAAACCTTTGTTGTTCCTGATGATGTAGGCGGCAGATATTCTGTTCTCACAGCGGTCGGACTTCTTCCCATCGCAGTTGCAGGAATCGATATCGATGCAATA
>CALAQQ010000236.1 GCA_937888485.1 uncultured Clostridia bacterium | reverse complement strand
AAATTGGCGTAATCGTGGCAACATTAGCGATTGCGCTTGGGGGCTATTTTGCCTTTCAAACGATTTCGCCTGCAGCCAAAAAGATTCGTCTGACTGCGGAAACTTATGCGGCAAAGGGAGAGTTTGAGCACGCACAAACCATTTTGCAATCTGCCGTAACAGCACGCGGAGCAGAAACAGATGCAGAACAGCGTTTGGAGTTGACCAGAAAATTGAAAATTTGGAAAAATACTTTGGAAACTTGGAATAACATTCAAAAACTTTTGTCAAATTCCCCAAGTGATGCCGATTTGTATGAAGCCAATGATTTATTTTCAAGTCTTGTCTCCGGAGACAGAGAATGTTGGCAATCAGACTGACAGAAAAACTTGCAAAGAATCCCGAATATTCAAGATTTCTCGGGGTGGATATTTCAAACAAAAAAGATTGCAAAAAAAATCAGACAACAATATAATAATATCAAGGAGTGATTATTAATGCTTGAAATAATTTTTTCAATTCTCGCAGTCTGGCTTTTCTTCAAAGCCATAGGATTGGCATTCAAGTTAACTTGGGGTGCTGCGAAAATCGGCGCAACGATCCTGCTTGCAATCGCAGTGCCCGCATTTATCCTGCTCGCAATTTTCGTCGGCGGATTTGTTCTGCTCTTACCCGTTGCACTAATCGCCGGTGCCGTGGGATTGCTTAAGGCGTGCTGTTAAAACTTGACTGAATATTGATTTGCAGTATTATTCGTGTTAAAATCAGATAAAGGAGTGAAAAACATGAAAAAATCAGGTATAGTACCTGTTATTACAGGTTTGATTACGGGCTTGGTTACGGGTCTGATTGTATCAGCAGCGGGATTTTTTATTTCAAGCACCGCAATCAATATCCGTAATCCCGGCTTTTGGGTTATTGTTATCCTCGCCCTGTTTGCGGCAATCCTTGCCGGCAGACTTGCAAAAGGATGCAAAGATTTCGGTTGGATAACCGTTTCAAAAAAGACAGGTTCAAAGGGTCGTACAAAGAAATACAGCGAATTCAGATTTTCAATAGTGCCTTACATTCTGCCCATCGCCTTGACTGTTATCGTTATCGGAGCGGGCATTGTCGGCAGCACTATGTTCAACGCAACCTCTTATGCAAAAATTCTGAAAGTTAATGACTCGGATTTTACCGCCGATTTATCGGAGTCCGTTGAAACCGATTCCATAGCTCTCATGGATACCGCATCGGCACGAATGCTCGGCGACCGTGAAATAGGTGCTCTTTCGGATGTTGTCAGCCAGTTTGATGTTTCTAACGATTACATACAGATTGACTACAACGGAAAACCCGTAAAGGTTTCTGCTCTTGAATATGCAGGATTCTTCAAATGGATGAACAACAAAGAGGGCGTCAAAGGCTACGTTACCGTTGACCCTGTTTCAATGTCAGCTTCGTTTGAAAAATCCGAAGGCATGAAATATATTCCCTCCGCCTATTTTCTTGAAGATGCAAAAAGACACATCTGGCTGGAATATCCCACGTTGATGACAGAGAATCTTCATTTTGAAATCGATGAAAGCGGAAAGCCTTATTATGTTGCATCAATCGTTGATAAAACAATTTCTCTTTTCGGCGGAAAAACCGTCATCGGTTGCATCGTGCTTGACCCCGTATCGGGCGAAATTGTTAAATATGATGTTGCGGATATTCCGAGATGGATTGACGTTGTTTTCCACGGCGACCTTATCTGCGAACAGTATAACTGGTACGGAATGTATCAGAACGGATTTATGAACAGTCTGTTTGCCAAAAAAGGCTGCAAGCAGGTTACAACTTACAGTTCCGAAGATGATTCATCCGATGAAAAGCCCGTTTCCGATTACGGTTACGTTGCCAAAGACGGCGATATATGGATATATACGGGCGTAACTTCGGTTAACGGCGACAGCTCAAACATCGGATTCCTTCTTGCCAACGAAAGAACGGGCGAAAGCCGCTACTATGCGATTGCAGGTGCCGATGAAAAATCCGCTATGGCAGCCGCAGAGGGCGAAGTTCAGGAAAAGGGCTATCAGGCATCGTTCCCCTCTTTGATTAACGTTGAAGGCAATCCCACCTACATTATGGTGCTTAAGGATTCGGGCGGACTTGTGAAGCTTTACGCCGCAGTCAATGTTGAGCAGTACAACATCGTTACAACTGCCGCAACGCAGGCGGAATGTATCGCAAAATACAAAGCTATGCTCGGTATAAGCGAAGTTCAGACTCCGACCGATGAAGCGAAGAATGTTACCGTTACAATCGCTTCCGTAAAGTATATCGATATTGACGGAAACACATATATTTATCTGATTGACACAGAAAACAATATTTTCAAAGCTAAAGCATCAGAGCATGAAAATATGCTGCTGCTTGAAGCAGGCGATACCGTTTGCCTCACCGCGTCTGACGACGAAATAACCAAGTTTTTCAAAGCGATCGGTGCGTACAAGCATCCCGTAAAAGACATTCTGATCTTCGGCGCATCAAGAACCTCATATTACCTGCAAGCACTCCTCAAGGGCAAGAGAATACGTTCTACACTTATTGAGGAAGATCCCGAGCTTTGCCGTGAGTTCGGCACCGAGACAGCCTCGGAGCTTAAGGAAAAGATAGCGGTCATTGCCGAGGCAAGAGGCAAGCGCGATATGCTTATCAGTAGCACGGAAAACGCACGCCGTGCGCACGAAAACGCAAAGCTTGAATACGAGCGCGCA
>CALAQQ010000235.1 GCA_937888485.1 uncultured Clostridia bacterium | reverse complement strand
AACTAATTTCCATGTAGATTCAATGGCATCTTGAAGATTAAATCCTTCAAAGTTTTCAAGCGTTTCTTTGATACTAGTATTTGCAACACTTATTAAATCTTCATCAAATGGTGTTTTGAATGGTACGGCTGTTATTAATGTTTCAAAGCGCAACAATGGTGGGTATAATGCAAGCTTATGTGATTTTATTACATCTGCTAGCATTTCAAATAAAAAATAATGAATAAAGGAGTGTTACATATGTTAGAAACTGCAAATAGTTTGATTACTAGTAGTTTTACATTTCTTGGAACCTTGGCAACTAATGACGTTACGGCTACTGCTGTTATTGCATGTTTAGTTGCGAAACCTCTTATTAGTTTAGGTTTTTCTGTTTTCAAGAGAACTAAACATGCGGTACAATAAGAAGGGGGGTGTTCCCCCTTTCTTTATTTAGGGGGTATTTATTATGGATATGAAAAAAATTGAAGGAAAATGGCAACAGAGATGGGAACAAGACAAACTTCACTCTTTCAATAAGAAAAATATTGATAAGAAGTTTTACTGTCTTGAAATGTTCTCTTATCCGTCTGCGTCTAAACTTCACCTTGGACACTGGTATAACTACGGCTTAACCGACAGTTACGCCCGTTATAAGAAAATGAAAGGTGCGGAACTTTTCCAACCAATGGGCTTTGACGCTTTCGGTCTTCCCACCGAAAACTACGCTATCAAAACAAACACACATCCCAGAATAGTTACCGATAACAACATCGAAAAATTCACAAGCCAGCTCCGCAGAGTAGGTTTCTCCTTCGACTGGTCAAAGGTTATCGACACAACACAGAAGGACTACTATAAGTGGACACAGTGGATTTTCCTCAAGATGTTTGAGCATAATCTTGTGTTCAGAGATAAAACTCTTGTTAACTATTGCCCTCACTGCAAGGTTGTTCTTTCAAACGAAGACTCACAGGGCGGTAAGTGCGATATCTGCCACAGCGATATCGTTCAGAAGTCCAAGGATGTATGGTATCTCCGCATAACAGAGTATGCCGACAAGCTCCTTGAAGGTCTTAAGGAAGTTGATTATCTTCCCAACATAAAGCTCCAGCAGGAAAACTGGATAGGCAAGTCAACGGGCGCATTCGTTAACTTCTGCGTTAACGGCACCGATGAAAAGCTCAAGATTTATACCACTCGCCCCGATACTCTCTTCGGCGTTACCTTCATGGTAATGGCACCCGAGCATCCCCTCATTGACAAGTATGCTTCAATGATAGGAAACATGGATGAGGTTGAGGCTTACAGAGATATGTGCAGCAAGAAGTCTGCATTCGAAAGAACACAGCTTGTCAAGGAAAAGACAGGCGTTAAGCTCAGCGGCTTTACCGCAACAAACCCCGTTAACGGCAAGGAAGTTCCCATCTATATCTCCGACTACGTTATGATGGGTTATGGTACGGGCGCAATCATGGCTGTTCCTGCACACGACCAGCGTGACTATGAATTCGCAAAGAAATTCGGCATTGACATCATCGAGGTTATCAAGGGCGGCGACATCGCTGTCGAAGCTTACACAGGCGACGGTGAAATGGTTAACTCCGATTTCCTCAACGGCATGACAAACAAGAAGGATTCCATTGAAAAGATGGCTGAATTCCTTCAGGAAAAGGGTATCGGTGAAAAGGGCGTTCAGTATAAGATGAATGACTGGGCATTCAACCGTCAGAGATACTGGGGCGAACCCATTCCCATCGTTCACTGCCCCCATTGCGGAATCGTTCCCGTTCCCTATAATGAGCTTCCTCTCGAACTTCCCGATGTTGAAAACTTTGAACCCGGCACAGACGGCGAAAGCCCTCTTGCAAAGATTGAGTCATTTGTAAACTGCACCTGCCCCAAGTGCGGTGCAGCAGCAAAGAGAGAAACCGACACCATGCCTCAGTGGGCAGGTTCATCATGGTATTTCCTTCGTTACATTGACCCCCACAATACAGAAACATTCGCAGATAAGGATAAGCTTAAATACTGGATGCCCGTTGACTGGTATAACGGCGGCATGGAACACGTTACAAGACACCTTATCTATTCAAGATTCTGGTATAAATTCCTCTATGATCTCGGTGAAGTTCCCGTTTCCGAACCCTACGCAAAGAGAACCGCACAGGGTCTTATTCTCGGACCCGACGGCGAAAAAATGTCGAAATCAAAGGGTAACGTTATCGACCCCAACGAGGTTGTTGACGAATTCGGTGCAGACGTACTGCGTTCCTATGTTCTTTTCATGGGTGACTACGAAAAGGCTGCTCCCTGGAGTGAAACCTCCGTTAAGGGATGCAAGAGATTCATCGACAGAGTATGGGGTATGCTCGATATCGTAACAGACGGCGACGCATATTCAAAGGAACTCGAAAGCAGTTTCCACAAGACAGTCAAGAAGGTTTCAAACGACATTGAAACTCTTAAGTATAACACAGCCATCGCGGCTCTCATGACTCTCACAAACGAGATTTATGCAAAGGGCGCAATCAATAAGGCAGAGCTTAAGACCTTCATCACCCTCCTTAACCCCATTGCTCCTCATATCACCGAGGAAATCTGGGAGGTTGCAGGCTTTGAAGGAATGCTCAACGAAACAAGCTGGCCCACATATGATGAGGCAAAATGTGTTGATAACGAGGTTGAAATTGCTGTTCAGATTAACGGCAAGGTAAGAGAAAAGCTCGTTATTCCCGCAGAAGCAACTCAGGAAGAAGCTATTGCCGCCGCAAAGGCAAACGAAAAAATCGCCGCCGCTATCGACGGAATGACAATCGTTAAGGAGCTTTATGTCAAGGGCAGACTTGTCAATATCGTAGTCAGACCGTAATTGTCCGAAAAAAGGGTTGACAATTCGGGTAGGTTTATTGTATAATAGCCAATAAGCTATGAAAATTAGTCCCTGTTATAAGACGAGGGGAGGGAATACATTGAGTCAGGTAAAAGTTAAGGAAGGCGAGTCACTCGAAAACGCACTCAGAAGATTCAAGAGACAGACTTCAAGAGACGGCGTTATCCAGGAGGTTCGCAAAAGAGAACACTATGAGAAGCCTTCGGTAAAGAGAAAGAAGAAGTCCGAAGCTGCTCGTAAGCGTAAGTTTAAATAATTAAATCTTACAAAACAAAAGGCATCCTATACGGGGTGCCTTTTTTGTATACAAAATAACGCAAAAAGAGAACCCCTGCACCGAAGTGCAGGGGCAAATTCATTAATTAAAATTAATACTTGATGTTTGAGTAAGTTGCTGTTGTCTTTGCAGCGCCGTCGCCGTTGATTGTAACAACTGCCTTGAGCTGAAGAGTTGCATTGAAAGCATATGAATATGTGATGCTTGAAATCTTGCCGTCAGCAACCTTAACTGTAACCTTGATGTTTTCGTAGTTAACGTTTGTTTCCTTAACTGTGATAGCTGTTGTGAAATCTGCGATGCCGTCAACAACTTCCTGATGTGTGATGAAGTCATCTGTGAATCTTGCAATAGGAGTGCTGTTATCTTTCTGGGGGTTTGTTGCGTTAGCAAGGGTGAATGTGTAAACACCGTTTTCAGCCTTGAAGTTGCCGAGGTCAGCTTCTGTGAGCTTTGTTGCCTTGAGCTTGTAGTTATCATCAAGACCATCCTTGGGATATGAGCCCTTCTTGGGACCTATACCGAGGAAACCGCCAACAACTGTATCAAGGTTGGAGTTTTTATCGATTGCGCTGATGATGCCGTTAAGGATATCTGTTGCGCCGCCAACATCGATGGGGTCTGTGTATGAGCAGTCTCTGTTGAAGTTGTATGAACCCTTAGCTGCCTTTGCTGTTTCTGCGTTGAAGAATGCGTGCAATATTGAATCCGGAGTCACCTACACTCTCAAGCTCGCTGATGATTTTGTACATAGCTTGAAGTCTGCGGCCTGACTCTTCACTCAATTGACCCTCTGCAATATTGTTGAGGTATTTTGCAATCTCAAGCTCGATACGGTCAGTTATCTGCTCATATTCCTCAAGCTTCTTGTAAAGTTTGTCAAATTTTTCCGCGTCACTGGTATTCAAGGCCTCCTGTGCGTATACGTACTGCCTGCGGCAGATTTGTGCGTAATGGATGATTTCTGCCTTTGCCTGTGCCAAAGAGAGCTCTGCAGTGTTCAACAGACCTCCATGGATATATTGCAAACGGAATACCTCCTCCTCTTTCTTGCCTTTTACTATCTTGGTAACCAGTGTTGCAATCTGGTTGGTGAACCAAACAAGTATAAAGGTATTGCAGAGGTTGAAGAGTGTATGAACCATTGAAATGGCATACAATGTTGAGTTTGAAGAGGCACCAGCTTGAAGAGAATTGTCAAGTCCAATTG
>CALAQQ010000234.1 GCA_937888485.1 uncultured Clostridia bacterium | reverse complement strand
GACTTGAGGGTAACTGTGATTGTTCTGATAGTTTCGTTATCAACGCAAGTTGCGCTTTCGATATCTTCAAGAGTGAGTGCGCTGACGTAGCTCTGACCCTTAACGGGAAGGAATGCAGCCATATCTTCGCCGTATTCAAGAGTTGCGCCGTCGTTGTGGAGCATATAGCTGTCAAGAGAAGTGATGGCAGCGTTGAGATAATCGTTTTCGCTCATTGCGATTTCGTTGCCTTCAGCGTCTGTTGCCTTGCCGATGCTCTTATCCTGGCTCATTTCAACCTTTGCGGTTGCGCCCTTTACTTCATTGATGTGAAGATTGAAATATTCAAAAATTGTTGCAGTGTTAGCCTTGAGAGCTTCTGCTGAATATGTAGTGTCGGTAATAACCTGGCTTTCCTCGTCAACCGATGTTGTGATATCGGTGGGGAGAGGAGTTTTAACGTTGATGGTTGTTGTGGTTGTTTCTTCTTCTTCTGTTCCTGAGCAGCCTGCGAAGCTGAAGAGCATTGAGAATGCAAGAACAACACCGATTATTGCAAGAATCTTTTTATTCATATAGAATCTCCTTTCGCAAGGGCAAATGCCTTTTTGCGGATTATAATGGAAATATTATATCATATTAACTGATAAAATACATCCAATTTTTGATAAATAAAAATTTTTGTGGAAAGTGAAAAAATATGCACTTTCAGTTTGTGTAAAATGTACAATGGATTACACATTCAGACCCTTTTCATCATAGAGGAATGCGGTTTCAAGGCAAAGACCGACGCCTGCTTCGATTGTTTTAAGGTCAATGTTTTCATGAGTATCGAGTCTTGTATGGTAATAACGCGCGGGGGCAGGGTCCATAGCTGCAAATGCGGCAGCCTTGATTGCGTTCTTGCTTCTTGAAACAGCAGCGGCGTCGGAAGAGCCGATGGTAACAGTTCTGTAAGGAAGGTTTTCAAGACCTGCAATGTCGCCTGCTTAACGCATGAGGTTGCCTACCTCGGGGTCATTTTTAACGATACCGCTCATATCCTTATTATATATGCCCATATAATCGTAGTCACGGAGAGTGTCAAGCGCAATGAAGATTGTTTCAACATCGGAGAATTCTTCTGCGTGCTTTTTGCAGAAATCCTTTGCACCTCTGAGACCTGTTTCTTCGGAGCCTGTGCAGAGTGCAACAACCTCGGTATTTTCAAGGCGGATATCGTTATCCTGCATGAATTTGAGGATTGCAATTGATGCAAAGCAGCCGGTGAGGTTATCGTTTGCGCCTTCAACAACACGGTTTTTATCATACATGAAGATTGCCGTGATGAAGAAAATGATGAAGAAGAGCATGATGTAGCTGAGAATATCAACGGTGAGAGTTGATATGAAATCGGGATTCATGTGGATTTTAACAACGGTGAAAATGCTTGCACCGAATGCATAAACAAGACCGACAAGCGCGCCGCCGAGAGAGAGGATGAGAAGTGCGGGACCGCCGAGGTAGCTGAAACGCCATTCCATGGAGGAGTCGGCATGACCTGCGAAAATGATGCGGCGCTTTGTTTCGCCTGCAGATTTTCTGACGCCGTAGGTGTTGTATGAAGTCTTTTTGGGGGTAAACTTATCGAGAGTTTCAAGGTAGAACATAAATTCCGTAACGCCGAAGAAAAGGCAGACAGCGGAAATTGCGAGAGTTGCATAGATAAGATAGGGTATTGCAAAAAACTGTGCAACAAAGAAAAGTACGCTTGCGATAATCATGAGGGTGCCCGACATGGGAATCCAGCCGAGGAATGCCTTGGGATGAACGGAGAAGCAGTCGATTTTTACAT
>CALAQQ010000233.1 GCA_937888485.1 uncultured Clostridia bacterium | reverse complement strand
TGACGGAACGGCACTGTATCAATAATTAATAACAGACAGAGCACTTGGGAAAATAAAACCAAGTGCTTTTTTACTGCAAGTGTGACAGGGGGCAGGTCCCTGTCACATTTTTTTGACGTGACAAGGGACACACGCCGTTTGAAAATGGGAGCCACAGCGTCTGACGCCGTGGCTCCACCCCTGTAAATTCTTCTGTACAAAAGGATATTTTTTTGGTATTATAGGTAATATAAGTTATGAAGTTGTTGAGAAATTGCTGAAAAATTGCCCAGGAAATATACGGAGGAATTTAAGATGAGCGAGAAAAAGAGATATACTATTAATATTAACGGAAATAATTATCCCATCATTACCGATGAGTCAGAGGAATACATCAATAAAGTCGAATATTATATCAATACCAGAATACGTGATTCTAAAAATCGTACAGGAATGCATTTGCCGGATGCCACCACACTTGCAATGCTTGCTATCGGCACCACCGACGAGCTTTTTAAGACGCAGAAGCAGTTTAACAGCATGAAAGCAGATGCCGAAAGACTTATGCAGGAATTTGACAAGGTTTCTGCAGAGAATAAAGAGTATATGGAACAGATCAGCGCTCTTGAAGCTGAAATTGACAGAATAATTCAGAAAGAGGGCTCTCAGGAAGGTGACACTCCCGATGCCGAATACGAAAACGACGGCAAACTTGCCTGGCCTCTTAAGGAAAGATGCACAATCACTGCGGGATACCCCACGTATCCCAAAGGCGGCAAACATAACGGTATTGATATCTGCCTTTGCACCTCAAGCGGCAGCACAAGAGACTCCAACGGCAACAGCCTTTCATACGGTCAGCCGTATTATTCGGCACAGGGCGGTGAGGTAATCATTGCTGACTGGCATAAGAGCTTCGGTAATTATGTTGTTGTTGACCACGGTGACGGTAAGCAGACTCTTTATGCACATTCTAAATCCTTGAATGTCAAGAAGGGTGATATTGTCAAGAAAGGTCAGCAGCTCGGTCTTATGGGTGATACAGGTAATGTTACAGGTCCCCACCTTCATTTCGAAGTCAGAATCAAAAAATCAGACGGCAGTGTAAGCAGAGAAAATCCGCTTAACTATGTTTCAAAGCCGTCGTATTATATAAAGACTGTTGTATAAAATAATTACCGACCGAATTAAAAACTCGGTCGGCAGTTATTATAGGTGAATTATATGAATAAAAAAATTTCATTGGGCATATGTGTTTCGCTTGTTATTATTGCCATAACGGCAACATTTGCACTGACAATGGTTGTTTCTTCACGCATATATGACGGAATTATCAGCGGACTTTCACAGAGAGAAAGCAACCATAAATCGATTGAAGAAATCGAAAAAATTGTTTTGGCCAATTTCTATAAAAAAGATGACACGCAGAATTTCCTCAGCAAATCTCTTGCAGAGGGATATATCAGAGGTCTCGGTGACCCTAACAGCCATTATCTTGACTCTGAAGAATATGCCGCTTACAGCTCAAAACTTGAAGGCGGTGTTACGGGAATCGGCGTTGAAACGGCTTTTGATTACCGTACGGGTAATTTTGTTGTCACTCATGTGTATGAGAATTCTCCCGCTGAAAAGGCAGGACTTGAAACTCTTGATGTTATAACGGCAATTGCGGATGTTCCTGTCGACAGAATGAATTTCACCGTTTTACAGGAAAATCTTTACGGAAACCGTCTTAACGCTGTTAAGGTTGAATACGAGAGAGACGGAAAGACCAAAGTGGTTGAACCGATGCTCGGATTCCGTATTCCGAGTGTCAGCGGCAGAACAGAAGCCAATGTCGGTTATATAAAAATAAGAGGTTTCTATAAGAGCACCGCTTCCGAATTCAAGGAAACGGCAGAAAAACTTATTGAACAGGGTGCAGAGAGCATTATTCTCGATGTCAGAGACACCTCGGACGGAACTGTTGAGTATGCAGCTCAGGTTATCGACGTTATCGTTCCCAATATTCAGGGTAATATCGCTGTTTTAAGGGATAATAAAGACGAAACCAAGGATACGGTTTTTGCGGCAGAGAGCAGCAGTATTCTGATGCCCTATGCAGTTCTTATAAACGGAGGAACAAGCGGTCCTGCAGAGCTTTTTGCATGTGACCTCAGAGATATATGTCAGGCAGAGCTCATTGGAACCAAAACCGCAGGAAACGGCACATTCCAGAATGTTTTTACACTTGAGGACGGCGGAGCTGTTCTTCTTACCGTTGCGATTGTTGAACCCAAGAACGGCGCAGAAGCGATTTATCACGAAGTCGGTGTTTTACCGACCAAAGAAGTCAGTCTTGCTTCGGGCAATGAAATAGACATTGAATTACTCACCAAGGAACAGGATAACCAGCTCTTGACAGCACTCAATATGCTCGCTGCTTAAACTAATTTGCGGCGCAGCTCAACTGCCTTTCCCAGAACATAAACGGGCAGGGCATCGCATTCCGCCTTGCTGAAAACAAGCGGTTCATAAGATGTATTTTCGGACACAAGCATTATGCTTGTGTCTTTTTTTATTATTTTCCGAATGAAAGCATTTCCGTTTCCGATTGCAAAAACACCCGTTTCACCGTTTTCTACTTCAATTGAACGGTATATAACAACAGTATCACCCTCAAAAATCAAAGGTGACATACTGCTGTCGGATATGCTCAAAGCGTAGTATTCGTTACCGCCGAGTTTGCTGCAAAGAGCCGCCGCAGTTATCTGTCCGAAAACTGGGATTTTGTTTTCGTCGTCTGCTTTTTCTTCACCTAAAAGAATATCGACTGAAACGCCGAAAACCTTTGACAAAAGCTGCAAACTGTTTCTGTCGGGCAATGTGCGTCCTTTTTCCCATTGGCTGACAGCGGTCTGATGAACACCGCAAAGCTTTGCAAGTTCCTGCTGTGATATTCCTTTTTCTTTTCTCATTTCTCTTATCAGACTCATATTATTCTCCTTGAAGGTTTATGTAATAATATTAGCATAACTATTAAAAATGTCAAGTTCTTATCACAAATCCAAAAATATCACTTGACAAACGAACAAATGTTCACTATAATCAATAGCAGAACTATTGAAATGGAGGGGCAATGGAGAACGAATATATATCTGATATAACATACCCGTCGGAAGAAGAAATAAGGGCTGCACAGCTTTTGTGTTGCGGAAGGGTATGCAAAGAATGTGAAGTCCCTGCGGCATATGCATTCAGAAAAAGAGAGGTTGATATGGCATTGCTTCTTGAAAAAGCAATTGAGGAGGAGCTGACCGAATCGGAAAAATCGGTTGTCAAAGACAGGTGGTATAATTCGCTTTCTGTTTCTCAGATAGCGCGGGACAAAGGGATAACGCCTGCCGCTGTTATACATACCTCGGACAGAGCATTGGAGAAGATTGAGAGGGTTCTTAAATATGTTGTTTTTTATCAGCGAGATATCATGGAAGAAAGTATTGTGCCCGCCGCGGTCGGAAGAGCGTTTGTTATTGCATCTGCAAGAAACATGAAAGCGGATGATATCTGCAGTCGAATAAAAAACCTCAGACTTGCACAGGGTTATTCCGTACGACGAATGAGCATGGCGACCGGAATGAACAGAAAAAGAATTGTTGAAATTGAAACGGGAGATATTCCCGGAATTGATGAGCTTATTGTGTTGAGTGAATTTTTTGCGGTATCGACAGATTGCATTTTGAAAGGAGAAGGAAATGTCTGAAAAAACTTTGAGAGAACTTGGCTTGGAATATGAGGCGGCTGTCCGGATTCTGACGAACCGTATCGCAAAGAAAAGAGCTGAACTGCGTTCGCTTAAAGACAGCATATGTTCAAATGAAGCATATCAGCTTAAAAGTGAACTGAAAATACTATATGCCGAGCAAAGGGATGCAAAAGAGGTCGCAGAATATCTCAAAACATATTATGACTTACACGACGGGAAAAGAGAATTATTCAGTTATAAATAAAAATAACACTTGACAAAACCCATGTCATTTTATATAATATCACCTGCACCCGATTCGGGTGCGGATAAGGACATTTAGCTCAGCTGGTAGAGCATTCGCTTGACGTGCGAAGGGTCAGCGGTTCGAGTCCGTTAATGTCCACCAAGAAAAAGCACCGACATTGTCGGTGCTTTTTTGTTATACTTCTATGAGCTTATATTCTCTTGTACCGTAACCGAGATTGGCGGCGGCTTCAATGGTATGGATACCGTTGCGGCTTTCGATTCTTTCGATGAGGTGAGGCTTGCCGGGGTCGGAGGAAGCATAAACAAGGTCGATGCAAGCTTGGTCGATTGCAATCGGGTCATCGGAAACAAGGATTCCGATGTCGGCAATGCAGGGGTCTTCCGCTTTTGCACAGCAGTCGCAGTCAA
>CALAQQ010000232.1 GCA_937888485.1 uncultured Clostridia bacterium | reverse complement strand
CCGACTGCGACTATCGCGGTGAGTACATCGTAGCGCTTCACAATGATACCGACAAGCCCAAGGCCGTACAGAACGGCGACCGCATTGCACAGCTGATGTTCATGCCCGTATACGCTGCGAATTTCATCGTTGCGGATGAATTGGACGAGACCGAGCGCGGTGCGGGCGGCTTTGGCTCTACCGGGGTAAAGTGATGCGCGTTATCTTAGCCTCAAAATCTCCCCGTCGGCGCGAGATCTTGTGGATGCTCGGCGTGCAATTCGAGATCCTCAGCGCGGATGCCGATGAAAGCTCGGATATCGCAGATCCCGCGCTGCTGGTGCGTGAGCTGGCGCTGCGCAAGGGGCGTGCCACCCGTGCGCTTTTGCAGGAGCGCGGCGAATGGGACGAGAACACGCTGATCATTGCCAGCGATACCGTGGTGGCAAACGGCAACGAAATTCTCGGCAAGGTTGAAGGTATAATCACAATAAGTTATGAAGATGATTTCGGTGAAACCTATACCGAAACAGTCGATGTTTCGACCGTTATCGAAGAAAAAGTTATCACAGCAGATATCGAAGAAGAGGAAGAAAAGAAAAATCCTCTTTGGTGGCTGTTTATGCTTATCGGCGCAATCATCGGTGGTGCTCTCGGTTTCGGAATACCGCACGTAATCCGTTCAAACAAACAGCGTAAAGAGGATGAAAAAAGGCTGTGATTTGTGTTTTTTATACGCATTTCTATCTTCTGAAAATTAGATTCATTATGTAAAAAATGAAACAGAGAAGTCTTACAAACGATTCGAAAAAAGTTGTAAGACTTCTCTTGTTTTACATGTAATGATTTGTTGCTCGGAAGCGTTGATATACAAGGGCATTTTTGCGAGTTTTTTGAATCTGAATATAAGATGACCTTGATGGCAAAAAACGAGGTTTGCGCATTACATTCCATAAAACACAAGGGTGTTAATAACGCCGATATACTGTATTGACAAAAACAAATATGTGTTATAAAACCAACCTATCAATTTTGTTTTAAACCAAACGATTATTAGCGAAAGGAGTTGTTTGAATATGAAAGTCGCTGCAATATATGCCCGATACAGTTCTCATAAGCAGAGAGAAGAAAGCATCGAAGAACAGGTTGATGAATGCAGAGAATATGCTCTCCAAAACGATATGAATGTAGTTGAAGTTTATTCGGACTCTGCTATCAGCGGTAAAACTGAAAACCGTGACGGTTGGCAGAGAATGATGAGTGATGCCAAACTGAAAAAGTTTGAAGTGCTTCTTGTTTACACCATTGACCGAATGGGCAGAGACAGATACGCTCTTGCTGTCGCAAAGAAAGCATTGAGAGATTGCGGCGTTTCAATAATTCCAATCAAACAACCCGTGATTGAAGGTCCTGAAAGCATTATTCTTGATTCACTTATGGAGGGTTTAGCAGAGTATTATAACGCTGACCTTGCAAGAAAAGTTGATAGAGGTATGAGCGATAATGCAAGAAAGTGCCTTGCCAACGGAAGTAAACCGCCGCTTGGTTACGCTGTTGACACAGCAACAAAAACATATATTATTGATGAATCGGCTGCAGAAATCGTAAGGTTTATTTTTCAATCGTATCTTGACGGAATGCAGATAAAAGAAATTGTTGCCGAATGCAAAAACCGTTGCTATAAAAACTCTAACGGCAAACCGATTGACAACAATGTTATCAGTCGTATGCTCCGCAATATCAAATACACAGGTATTTACAAGTGGAAAGATATCGAAGTTCCTGACGGTATGCCGAGAATTATCAGCGATTACACATATCATCAGACGCAACTTAAATTGGCACAAAAAGCACACACGAATGCTCACGGCAAAGCTAAAAGAGAATACTTGCTGTCAGATAAAGTATTCTGCGGTAATTGCGGTGAAGCCTGGGTAGGTGAATCGGGATATTCTGCAACTGGTGCATTTTACACATATTATAAATGCCGAAAGGCTAAAGTCAGAAAATGCAAATACAAAGCAATCAGTCAGGAGAAACTTGAAAATCAGGTTTATGAAATGCTGATGTTTAAGCTGTTCCCGAATGAAGAAGCAATAAGAGCATATGTTGATTTTTATATTGAGAAAAAATCGAATGACAGTTATGAGCAAAAACAGATTGCTCAATATGAAAAACAGCTGAAATCGGTACAAAAGAAAATCGACAACATTATGATGGCTGTTATGCAGGGAATAGGAATTGAAACTGCAAAGGATTATCTTGTTCCGCTTGAAGAAGATAAAAAGCAGCTTAACAAGTTGATTGACCAAGCGAAAAACAGTGTTAAAATTTTGGACAAGGAAAGACTTTTTAATATTATTAACAGTTGGCTTGATATTGCTTCACTGATTGCAATGTCAAAACAGCTTGAACCAAACTCCGTTGATTACAATACAGATGATAAAAGAGCAAAGCTTTATTATCGACATATGAGGGCAGTTCTGAAAAGTCCTATTTTGCAAAAGGTTTATATTTACTACGGTGATGACGGAAATCCCGACCCGAAAGTTAAAATAGGCATAGATATTTCAAAAGGTTCAGAATCAAGTGGCAATGAAAGTTCTCCTTCTGCTTCAATCGAAAGAATTACAAATTCGTTCGATTTGGAAAGCGATAGGGTCACCAAAATCTCCGTAACCCAGGTTACGGAGATTTTTTTCTTTTGTAATATAGACATCAGTTGTTTTTTTGATATAATTTATTTGAACATTAAATAATAACTATATCGGAGGGTTCATTATGAATAAAATTAAAATCGGTATATTTGGTGCAGGCAGAGGAATAGATATTGCCAAAAATTTTGTGCTTCTCGATTGTGAAATTGTTGCTCTGTGTGAACATAATCCTAAAAGAGCTGCCAAAGGTCTTGAAAATCTCGGGTTTGATATTCCTGTTTTTGAAAAGTTTGATGATTTCATCGAGCAAGAAATGGATGCCGTTGTTATTGCCAACTATTTTCATGAACATACTCCATATGCAATAAAATGTTTTGAAAAAGGAATTCATGTTTTCTGCGAATGCATCAGTAACGGTACTATGGCGGAAGGCGTCGAGCTCATCCGTGCATACGAAAAGAATAACTCAATATTCATGCTTGCAGAGAATTATCCGCAGATGATTTTTAACCGTGAAATGAAGAAAATCTGTAACGGAGGCACTCTCGGAAAGATTCTTTATGCCGAGGGTGAATATAACCATCCTGCCGAGCCCGATAATCATGAATTCAACAAGGGATATGTTTACAGAATTGACCATTGGAGAAATTATCTTCCCCGCGCATATTATATAACGCATTCTCTTGCACCTCTTATGTGGTCAACCGGCGCAACTCCGAAAAGGGTCAGCGCAATGCCTGTTTATGCTCCGGTGAAAGAAAACGCAACTGCAAGACGTGTAGGCGACAGAGCAGCCATAATCACAACCCTCAATGATGATGAATCTGTTTTCAGGGTTACCGGCTGTGCAGCGTTTGGTGCTCATCATAACGCATACAGAATTTGCGGCGAAAACGGACAGATTGAGAACCTCAGGGGAATGGTAGAGAAAATGATGCTCCGTTATAATCATTGGGCAATTCCCGAAGGCAGAGAGGAGATTAATCTTTATGATCCTCAATGGAATGACGGAGATGAAGAGTTTATCAATCAGGCAGGTCACGGTGGCGGGGATTACATTGTTGCGAGAATGTTCCTTGAATGTATAAAAGAAGGCAGACAGCCCGAACATCCTTATGATATTTATTCTGCCGTAACAATGGCATCGGTTGCGATTCTTGCTCACCGTTCAATTCTTAACGGCGGTATTCCGTATGATATTCCCGATTTTCATATTGAAGAATGCCGTAAGGAATATGAAAATGACAGACAGACTCCGTTCTGCGGAACAGACGGAAGCAAACCCGACATACCCTGCTGTTCAAATCCCGACTATTCTCCAACCGAAGAACAGATTTCCAGAATTAAAAAAATATTGGAAGAGTAACAAAAACACACCCCGAAAGGCTGAGCTTTCGGGGTGAAAATTTTAGTTGATTTTTACTGTATAAACATATTTTGATTTCATTTCATCGGGATTGATGAATCCGAAATCAACTGAAAGCTTGCCGTTTTCATTTACAGCTTCAATTGCCTTATCACATCCGAGGAGGCTGACCTTCATGCCGTCACGGTAGTCAACATCATTGAAAACAACCTTGCCGAAAGGATACTTATGGAGGAATGCGAAAACCGAACCGTTATCTTTATGTTTTGTATATTTAACATCTTCATCTGAAGGTTCGGGACAGTATTTTCTGCTGCAATAAATACCCTCGCCGTTTACCTTGAGCCACTGACCGAGCTGACGGAGTCTTTCTTCCATAATAACAGGGATTCTGCCATCGTCTGTAGGTCCGACATTAAGAAGGAAGTTGCTTCCCTTTGAAACGAGGTCAACGAGCATCTTTATGAGAGCTTCTTCCGAAAGATAATCTTCAACTGTTTCAAATCTGTTCCAGCCGAAGGAAGCGCCGATTCCTCTGCATTCTTCGGAAACTCTGTCGATGGCTTCGATATCTTCCTCAACGCTGATAAGACCGTATTCGGTGGTCAGGTTACCGCCGAGTCTTCCTCTTGTTTCGTTGCCCCAACGGTCATTGGGTACGATATAATCTTTTACGCTTGATTCGTTATAGAGCCACTGAAGGAAATCTGTGCTGTGCCATACTGAACTGGGATGCTCCCATTCTCCGTCGGTGAAAAGGGTAGCAGGTTTATATTCTTCAATAAGTTCCTTGAGCATGGGAATGAGATGTTCTGTTGCATATTCTTCGGGGTTTTTGAGATAAAGAGGATGGAACCATTCATAAACTGAGTGATAAACACCGAATCTTACATCACTCTTATCGCAGGCATCCTTGAGTTCACGGCAGAAATCTCTGTGAGGACCAACATCAACGCTGTTCCAGTTCCAGGCATATTTTGATTTAAAAAGACAGAATCCGTCGTGGTGCTTTGAAACGAGGTTCATGTATTTTGCGCCTGCATCCTCGAAAAGCTTAACCCATTCTTCTGCGTTGAAATTTTCCGCCTTAAACTTATCAACAAAATCGTTATATTTGAAATTTTCACCGTATGTTTTCTGATGATAATCGTAATAATCTCTGTCATTAGCACTTCTTTCAACAATTTCATCGCAGTGATAACCGTACCATTCCGCATATTTTCCTTTAGGGGCATATGCAGGAACGCTGTAAAGTCCCCAATGTATAAAAATTCCGAATTTCGCATCTTCAAACCATGAAGGAACCTCTCTTTTGTTGAGTGATTCCCAGTTGTTTTCATATATCATAGTCAATACTCCTTTCGATATATAAAATAATACCATAATGAAAATGAAACTTCAATAGATTTGACATATAAACTGTAATATAGTAAAATCATTGCGGTGATAAAATGCTTGGATTTATGAATGAGAAATTTTCCTCCTGGGAGAAAATCAAGGACAGCGGTTTGCCTGTTGTTATCTACGGAATGGGCAACGGTGCGGATAAAGTGGTCGATGAATTTAACCGTCTTGATATTCGGATTAAAGGTGTTACCGCAAGTGATGATTTTGTCAGAGGACAGCAGTTCAGAGGTTTTACGGTTAAGAAACTTTCGGAGTTTGACGGCGATTTTATTATTGCCGTTGCATTTGCAAGCTGTATTCCCGATGTTATGAATCACATATATTCTCTTTGCGATAAATACAGAATTCTCGTTCCTTGTGTACCTGTTTTCGGTGATGAAATATTCAACCGTGATTTTGTTGAAAAGCATAAAAATGAGCTTAATGATGCTTATAATCTTTTTGAGGACGGTTCAAAAGAAATATTTGCAGGCTGTGTTGATTTTATGTTCGGCGGTGAGCTTGAAACTCTGAAACGGATAACGACAGAAAAAGAAGAAGTCTTTGAAAGCATATTGAAGCTTGGAAATAACGAAAGCTATCTTGATCTGGGTGCGTACAGAGGTGACACCGTCGAGGAATTCCTTCGCAACTGTAACGGTGATTATTCCGATATAACCGCTCTTGAACCCGACGGAAGAACATTCAAAAAACTTGAAGCTTATCTTGAGAATATTCCGCGTTCAACCGCATTTCAGAAGGCTGTTTACAGCGAGAACAAGACGTTGATTTTCAGTAATAAAGCAGGCAGACAGTCAACGATTTCCGACAAAGGAGTTGAAACGGAAGCTGTCTGTGTTGACAGCCTTTGTGCCGATAAAACCGTTACATATATAAAAGCCGATGTTGAAGGCGCGGAAAAAGAAATGCTTGAAGGCGCAAAAGACACCTTGAAGAATCAGAAACCGAAGCTGAATATTGCGCTTTACCACCGAAGCGGGGATATATTCTCAATTCCTTTGCAGATTTCAAAAATTAATCCGCATTATAAGTTTTATCTGCGCAGACATCCTTATATTCCTTGCTGGGATATGAATCTTTATTGTGTATAAAATAACACCGTATCGGCTGATGAAACCGATACGGTGTGTTTTTATGTTATATGTTTGTTCCGTTAATGAGATCGCTGATGAATTCGATAAGTTTGGAGAAGGCATTGATTATTGCTGAAATAATAATTTCAAAAATGTTCTGGGTAACGGTTACCGTACAGGTTTCACTGACATCCGTGCCGTCAACGGTAACGGTTATTATGGCTGTGCCTCCGCTTGAAGCGGTGATGTTACCGAAATTATCAACATAAGCCACAGAGGGATTGGATGAGGTGAATGTATAATTTCTGTCAGAAGTTACAAGGAGCTGTACGCTTTCGCCGGCTTTGAGGTTGAATTCATATGAAGACAAAGTAAGAGTTGCGTTTTTCTCAATAACTACGAAGCAACCCGGTGTTCCGTTTTCGACAATATAATTTCCGTTGTCAATTGTATATGTAACTTTTTCGGGAATGCCTGTTAAAGGATTGAGTTTATAAAGAATAGTATAGTTTTTGTTTAATTCACCGGGGAAGGGGATGCTTACAGTGAAAGCGCCGTTGGGTTCAGCCTGGATTCCGTCAACGGTTATTCCGATGTCATATGCTTTGTACTTGCTGTTGCCGATGTGTGTATTTATAACGCTGTCAAGTTCTGTGCCCGAAACGGATTGAACAGAAATACCAACAGTTCCGCTGTATGCATTTTCGGGATAAGTTATCTTTATTCCTGTTGATTTGTCTGTTACGGACAGAGTTCCTATTTTGGGAATTCTCTGTTCCTCGGCAACTTGTCTGCATACAGTACAGGTTCTTATTTTCTTTCCGTATTCGGTTACGGTAGGTTCTTTGACAGTTTCCCAGTCACCGGGAACATGACCTTTTGCGGGGATAGTTCCTGTTTCTACAACGAAATCGCAAACGGTGCATTTTCTTGACTTAAAACCAACGTTTGAGCAGTCGGGCTGAGCTGTTTCAATCCATTCTCCGGGAGTGTGAGGAAGTGTCGAACCGTAAGAAGTTCCGCATTCCGAACAGGTTGCCTTTGCAGTGCATGTTGCGGTACCGCCTGTGTGAGCAATAACGGGAAGTGTTTCATCTGCTGCTGTTGTCTGGGTTGTGCCTTCGGCATCTTTGAAATATTTTCCGCAAATAGTACATTTGTAGTATTCGTTATTACCCTCAACTGTGCAGGTTGAAGTCTTTGCTTCGATTTTTGAAAGAGTATGAACATGAGAAATTGCTTCAAGTTCATCGCTTATATCAAGGCTGCAAATATATCTTTCAGATGAATCGTCATAATGCCAGATGATTTTATTATCAACCAGAATCGGCTGGCAATCGCTTAATTCTGCTGTTACGGAAGCAGTTTTTATATCGGAAAGTTTATAGCCGTATTCATCAACGATAACATATTTTATACCGTTGTCCTGAAATTCGAAATATTTGTAGTCGCCGCTTTGTTTTTCAACTGCTTTTATTTCTTTCCAGAGAACAGCAAACCACTTGTCTGTTATTTTTACAAGATACGGTGCGGTTGCATGAAGATTGTTATCTGTGTAATCTGTAAGATAAACTTCTTTAACACTGTCAGTTGATTGATTGTTCTTTGCGCTGATAAGAAGGACAGCGTCTCTGATATCAACCTCAAGACCATCGATTGTATAGTTGTTGTATCCGGTTGCTTTGCTGTGGTCGATTGTGTTGATGGAAACAATATAATTGTTGTCAGACACTTCGAAGCTTCCGAGGTTAACACCGGTGCAGTTTGCGCCGACGGTACCGGGGATATCAAAAAGATTGGTTTTTGTATAGTTTTCTTCGCCCGAGTCATTGGTTCCCGTATATTTTGAGAGAACAACGCTTCTCGGATATGCATCACCGTGGTCAACAAGAACTCTTTTGCCGTTATCGTATGCAACGAATTGATTGAATGAATGGCTGACATGGTTGTACTGGGAACGCTGAAGACTGTTTACCGGAGACATTGTTGCGGTGTCAAGCACAACGGTGAACTGTGATTGATGATTCAATCCGTCGTCGGATTTGAAAAGTTTTCTTGAAGTGTGAACGGTCAGCTCATTGCCGTATTCCGCCATTGAAAGAGAACCTGCATAAAAGGGGGTAACTGTTTCGCACTGACTGCCGACTATTGATGCATGGCTGATTTTGTTGAAATTCTTATCGTATTTTACAATTCTGTATACTTCTTTTGAAGTGCTTTCTTCGGAGTTATTCTGACCGAAAACAATGTAGTTGAATGTTTTACCGCTGTAAAAACCGCCAAATAAGGGAAGCTCAAAATCAACGGTTTTTTCCGATTGTTCCTGGTAATTCATATTGTATGATGTTGCGGTAACCTTATCGGTTACTCTGATAACAACAATATTATCTCCGTCACTGTAAATGTACGATGAGCGGGGATATGCCCATCTCGAAACATTGCGGTCAATAATATTGGAGGTTGCTGAGGATTCGATTGGTTTGGATTCGAAAATTGCTGCCGAACCTATTGCTGCCGAAAAAGGTATGAGCATAATCATGCAGAGAAGAACGGCAATTGCTTTTTTGAGATTTTTCATATTATGTCCTCCTTAGAAGCTGATGGTTTATTTTACCATATAAATTCTTAAGAATCTATAAAGAAACATAAAAAAATCGGTTAATTTTCTATTGTTTATTTCAAATTTGTTTGATATAATGTATCAGAAAGATAAGCAGAAAGGAGCTTTACAATGAAAAAGACACAATGGTATAAGGATGCGGTATGTTATCAGATATGGCCCCGTTCATTCTGCGACGGAAACGGTGACGGTATAGGTGACCTTGAGGGTGTGCTTTCAAAGCTTGATTATCTCAAGGATCTCGGTATTACCTGCATCTGGTTTTCCCCCCTCTATTGCTCACCCAATGCCGATTTCGGCTACGATATTTCTGACTATAAGAACATTTCTCCCGACTACGGCAACAACGAGCTTTTCAAGAAAGTTCTTGATGAAGCTCACGCAAGAGGAATAAAGGTTATTATGGACCTTGTTGTTAACCATTCCTCCGATGAACATGAGTGGTTCAAAAAGGGTATCGATAAAAACAGCAAATATCATGATTATTATTTCTGGCGTGACGGCAAGGGCAAGAAGCTTCCCAACAACTGGTCATCTCTTTTCGAGGGCAAGGCATGGGAATATAATGAAGAAAACGGTCAGTATTATCTCCATCTTTTCTCAAAGAAACAGCCTGACCTCAATATGGATAACCCCGAAGTTCGTAACGAAGTCAAGGATATTCTGAAATTCTGGCTCGATATGGGTGTTGACGGTTTCCGTGAAGATGTAATAACATTTGCATCAAAAAGAGAGGGACTTCCCACCGGATTCCCGATTCCTCAGGCATGCGGTATGGAGCATTACGCAGACGGCCCTCATATTCATGAATATCTCACAGAATTCCGTCAGGTGCTCAATAAGTATGACTGCTTTGTTGTCGGTGAAGCTCCGATGATGACTGTTAAAAAGGCTCTTAAATATATCAAGGAAGGTCCCGACCAGGAGCTTGATATGATGTTCCATTTCAAGCATATGGAAGCAGACTGCATATTCATGGATTGCCTTAATATCGGATTCAGCCTTAAAAGACTCAAAAAGGCATTCTCGACATGGCAGACAGGTCTTTACGGCAAGGGCTGGAATGCTCTCTATATGGAAAACCATGACCATCCCAGAATCATCAACCGTTTCGGCAGCGTAGAATACAGAACAGAAAGCGCAAAAACTATTGCAAACTCATATATGCTCCAGTGCGGAACTCCCTTCATTTATCAGGGTCAGGAAATCGGTATGATTAATATCGACCTTCCCAAGGTTGAGGATTATCAGGACGTTTTTGCAGTTAATAACTATAAGACTCTCCGCCTTTTCGGTTTCTCCGAAGAGAATACAATCAAGCGTCTCAAGACCTCAAGCCGCGGTAACGCAAGAACTCCCGTTCAGTGGGATGACAGCGCAAACGCAGGTTTCACAACAGGAACACCCTGGATGCCTGTTAACCCCAACTATCAGCAGGGTATAAATGCAAAGGCTGAAATGGAAAATCCCGATTCGATTTATAACCACTATAAGGCACTAATTAAATTCCGTAAGGAAAATCCCGTTGCCGTTCACGGTGCCTATAAAGAATATAACAAATCAAGCAAAGACCTTTATGTTTACGAGCGTACATACGAAGGTAAGAAGATGCTCGTTATCTGCTCTTATTCCGAAAAGGCGGTCAAATTCAAGGCTCCCGCAGGATATGACCTTTCAAAGGGTAAGGCTGTTCTTTGCAACTACAAAGAAAATCCCGTAACCGACAATGGCTTCACAACAAGACCCTACGAAACAAGAGTTTATATCTTTTAAGTAATATAAGCCCCGCACCCGTCAAAAAGGTGCGGGGTTGATTTCATGCCTTTTTACCGACTCAAAAGCCGCCGCATATTGCTCTGAATTCGGCTTTTCGCTGATGAAATTATATATATCATCCGTCGTGTCAATGATATATGCATAAAGCAAACCGTTTTCGTATTTCTGCAGAATATTCTCGCATTCCGTAACCATATCGTGATATTCAATGATACCGCTTGATTTAAGATGCTTTGCGAGAAGTTCAACGTCCGAGCCGTAGCATCTGCAGTTTGCCAGATATA
This sequence comes from uncultured Clostridia bacterium, assembly GCA_937888485.1. Taxonomy (GTDB): domain Bacteria; phylum Bacillota; class Clostridia; order Oscillospirales; family Acutalibacteraceae; genus CAG-177. The sequence goes on along the minus strand of CALAQQ010000232.1, from coordinate 13,746 downwards.
AGCCGATTGCGGAAAAGGTTTCATAATCCGTATTTTCACCGATATCGTTTTCTTTTTTGAAATTCTTAACCGCTTTTCTCGTTGTGAAATCATACAGACCGTTTATTTCTCCGTTATAAAAACCTTTATCTTTAAGGCAATGCTGAAGAGCCGCAATTCTTTCTCCGTTTTCGCCGAGATTGACAGCGTATGAATTTAGCGCGCAGAAATCGGATATCAGAATCAGCAGCGCAAGATTCACGGCAATCAGCATCATAATTCTGAAGCTTTTTTTCATCTTATCACCCGAATTATTTTTTATATAATTACTGTTTTTATTGCTGTTAAAATAAATGAATTTTATCATTATTTTTCCGTTTATAGAACGGTAAATATTGACTGCAATTAATGTATTGTGTTAAAATGAATATATATTCTGAATCGGAGGAAACCGGATGAGAAACGATGAAATGTATCTTCAGCTTTATCTGATTCGCCACGGCGAAAGTATGGGCAATATCGAAACTGACGAGGTTTTTGACAAAACAAATCCGCCTCTTACTCCTCACGGCAGAAATCAAGCCAAGGCTCTCGGCGAAAGATTTTCTTCTCTTGAAAACTATACGCTCTATTCAAGTCCTTTACAGAGAGCGATTGATACCGCTTCGTGCATAAGCGAAAATATGATAATTGATTATGATTTGCTTGAAAACGGAGTGAGAGCAACCGAAAACGGCTTCGAGGATTATCATGAATCTGCCGAAGAATGCTATGAAAGGGCGAAAAAGGTTGTTGAAAAAATAACCGTAAAGCACAGAAATCACGAAAACGTCATAGTTGTTGCTCATGGCATGTTTCTCAATCAGCTTATCAAAGCGGCGCTCGGTATTCCTTGCGAAACGATGAGGTTGTCCATATATAATGCATCGGTAACGAAGATTAATTTCTGCGAAGATGCACCCGTAAAGCTTGCTTTACAGAACGATGTTTCACATCTTATTGAAACCGACGGCGAGAAACTTTTCTGGATGTAATTATTTCTGAAAGGGGAAAACAAAAATGAATTATGATATAGTTATTGTCGGCGCATCAACCGCAGGCAGTTATTATGCCAGAAGAATGGCAGAAAGAGGATTTTCCGTTCTTGTTATCGACAGAAGTGCCAGAGAAACAATAAGCCCCGATTATGATATTTTCCATATGGGAAAGGCTGAAATGGAGCGCTTCGGTCTGCCAGAGGTTAAAAAAGGTGACGGCATTTTTGCTTTTATGTTTGAAGACCAGAATATGTATTCCGCATTTGGTCATTATCCCAAGCCCTCACGCTCTCCCGTTATCGGCATGCATAAGCATGACTACATAGTTTATATGAATGACTGGGCGATTGAAGCGGGCGCAGAGATTGTTTATAAAGCTTCTTTTGCTGGGCTTCTGTTTGATGAAAACGGCAGAATCAACGGTATTGAATATGAAAAAGACGGCGAGAAAACTTCCGTCAACTGCCGTCTTGTCTGCGACTGCTCGGGTATTCCCGCAGTTGTCAGAACAAATCTTCCCGATAACTACGGTGTTGAAAAATTCGAGCTTACCCCCGATGATATGTTCTACGTTATTCTCCGCTATATCGATTTCAAGGAAAAGAGAAACGACTGGCTCCATTCCGATTTCTGGCTCATGTATAAATCATGGATTGCACCGAGCGGCATGACAGATGCGCTTATCGGCATCGGCTCATGTTCGGGATTTGAACAGGCAGAAAAGGTGTATGAGCTTTTCACAAAGAACGTTAAAATTCCTGCTCATACCGTTAAATGGATTGAAAGAGGCAGAACACCTTATCACAGAGCGCCATATTCATTTGTTGCCGACGGCTTTATTGCAATGGGTGACGCCGCTTGCATTACAAAACCCAACTGCGGCGAGGGTTGCACGGCATCGCTTGTGCTTGAAGATATAGCTGTTGAAGCTGCGGCAGCTGCCATGGCAGACGGAAAATATCCAACAAGAGAAGCTCTCTGGTGCATAAATAAAAAATATAACGATACTCAGGGCAAGGAGTTTGCAAGCCTTATGGCGCTTCTCACTTCCATTATCCGTCATACTCCGAAAGCAAATGAATTCCTTTTCAAGTATGACGTTATTTTCAGCCGCAAGATTCTCGGCTCGATGGGTGAGGGAGGTCTTGACCTGAGCATAACCGATTATCTCAAAACCCTCATCTTTGTTCTTATCGGTCTTGTAACGGGCAATATCAGGATATGGGAGCTTAAGAGCGTTATAAATGCAGTAATCAACAGCGGTATGATGACGTCGCTCTATGAACGTTTCCCCGAATCACCCGACGGCTTTGACGAATGGGTCAAAGAGGCTGAAACAGCATGGAAAAAAGTCGGTAAAATGGCTGAATGGTCGCTTGTATGATAAATTAAACCCACCGAAATTTTCGGTGGGTTTTGTTATAATTATCGTATAAAAATCAATGATATTGCACACAAAGCTACTAACAGAGTAAGCACATTTCTGACTGTTATTTTTTTGCTGAGATAATCTCCGCATTTTTCCAGAGTTTCATCAGAATGTGCTTTGATATATTTTTTTATCTGAATGTTTATTGCGATATAAACTGCTATCAGGATAATTTGAATCAGAAGAATTATTGTTTTTAACATTATTAATCTCCTTTTAAATAATCAATCCCGTTATATATGCCGCTGCACAAGCTGCGATTGCAACAACCGTAAGCGGAAGCTTGAAATAAGCAAGAATTATTGCTATAACCGTACCTGCAACTGCCGTAACCGAGTTATCCGTTGAATAGAAAATTGCAGGGAATGTCATTGCGCTGAGTACCGCATAAGGGATATAGTAAAGAATGCTCTGAATGAATCTTGATTTGATTTTCTTCCTGAAAAGTGTAAATGGAATCATGCGGATAAGATATGTAACGCCCGCCATGACGGCGATATATAAAAACATTGTCATTATTCTTCACCCTCCGTTTCTGCAACGTTAATCGGGAAAAGAATTGCGCCGATAATTGCGGCAAGAAGTGCGCTTATGATAATTGCAAAGCCCGAAGAAACCATCGGAAGCAGATATCTGAATACTGCGCTGAATGCAGCAGCAAGAAGAATTACAATAAGATCTTTTTTGCATTTTCTTGCGGCAGGAATTATAATTGCAATGAACATTCCGTAAAGGAGAATACCCATTGCGGCGGTGAGTGAAGCGGGGAGTGCAAGGCCTGCAATTGCGCCTGCAGCAGTGCCGCCGACCCAGCCTGTTGCAGAAATAAGAATAAGACCGTACATATAAGACGGAACGAGCTTATCTTTTTGTGAAACCGCAACGGCAAATATTTCGTCGGTTATTCCGAATGATGCAATAAGGCGGTGCAAGGTTGTGAATTTATCGGAAAGCTTCTGTGAAAGCGTCAGACCCATGAGCGAGTATCTGAGATTAATAATAAATTGTGTAATTGCCATTTCAAGCAGTGTTCCTGCTGCGGCAATTATTCCGACACCTGCCGCCTGACCTGCAGATGTGAGATTGGTCAGCGAAATAAGAATCGCATCTATCGCTTGAAGTCCCGATTTAACGGCAAGAATACCAAATCCGAAGGAAACGGAAAAATACCCCAGACAAATCGGTATTCCGTGGGACAGACCCTTTATAAACGGTTTTTGCATTTGTAACATCCCTTTTTGTTTGCTTTGAGGGATATTTTAACACCCTACTTTGATAAAATCAATATGAAAATAAAAATTACGGCTGTCATTTTTCAGACAGCCGTAAAAATTATTGCTTGATTATTTAACTTCTTCTGCGATTTCAGCCATGCCCTTAAGAATTGTTGAGCCTGCTTCTTCACCGAGAGAAATCATTTCCTGATAGTGGTCACCGAGAAGAGCCATTGTATAGTCGTTATCGGGAACAACATAACCGAGAGCATCGTTCATAAGACCGAAGCAGATTGTGTCTTCTCCGAAGAGTTCATAAACAGTCTTGTAACCGAAGTCCTTGCCTGTGAATGAACCGTCAGCTGTGAGTGAATCACCGCCGCAGATAAGGTCCTGAACGATTTCGCCGGGCATAAATGCAACCTTAACGCCGCCCATTTCCATGTAGCCGATTTCTGCGAAGATATAGTAGCTGAGAGCTTCCTTGTAAACGGTGTAGTTAACAAGGTTGAGCTTACCGACAAGCTGAATAAGAGGATTTGTAACCTTAATCTTAACTTCCTTGATGATGATGTTGAGGTTGGGTTCAAGAACCTTTTCTTCAACGGGAGTCCAACCTTCATACCAAAGGGTGTAGTTGACGCCGCCGATTTCCTGTTCTTCTTCTATCTTTGCCTTTTCTGCATCTGTCAAGTTAGCTTTGATTGTTTCAACATCGTTTGTGAGGTTGAGTGCCATATAAGCCATTTCTTCGCCGTAACGGAGAGTTTCTTCATATCTGCGGTTTGTGGGAACGCCGTCGCCTGCAGGGCCTCTGCCCTCATAGATACCTGCGATAGCGCCATTGAAGAACATGAAGTTGAAGCCTTTTTCTTCAATCTTTCTGCCAAGGTAATAAATATAGTCGCCTGAAAGGTCTCTGCCGTTGTCTTCTTTGTCAACGGGAAGACCTGCAACGTCGGGATGAGCTGCAATGTTAACAATCATTGTGGGAGTGATTGCTTCATCATCGGGAGTGAAAACGAATCTTGCGAGCTCGTCAATGAGAGATGTTGACTGGCTTCTGTTCTTGTTGTTGAAGTATTCGGGATTGATTTCTTTAACTGCATATGTCAATGTGCCGGGAACCATTGCTTCAACAGCCTTCTTCATTGCTGCAGCTGCTGTATCATAAACGAATTCCATGAATTCTGCATCTGCGCCTCTTTCCTTTTCAATGAAAGGAATGTAGGAGAGAACAAGGTTCTTGAAAAGCTTGGGGAAAAGGTTTGTCCAGAGACCCTGTGTATCTATGCAGCTGTGTGTATGTGTTGAGGAAACGTTGATGCTGTTGAATTCAACACCGAGATCCATAGCTTCAACACGCTTGCGGATTTCTTTGATATCACCGTTTGAGAAACCGATGCAGTCGATGTTTGCAAAGAGAGCAACGCCTCTGCCTGAACCGTCATCAACAGCAATAACTCTAACCTGCATGTCGTCGATGATTTCTTCAACCTTGTTAACCATGCCGTTATTTGGGTCGATGAAACCGCCGAGATAATAATCTTTTTCCTGCCAGTCATCGGGAACAAGTGAAGCCTTTGCATGACCGAGTTTCCACTGTGCGTCTGCTTTTGCTTCTTTTTCCCATGTTTCTGTACCTTCATAGAAGTTTTCAACAACTCTGTCCTTAACTTGAACAAACTTCGGGCTGTCGGGAACGATGAAGTTGATTGCGCCTACAAGTGTTGTAAAGATTGTTTCAACGATCGAAAGACCGAAGTTTTCAAGCGATTTCGTAACATCAGCGGCATAACCTGTTACAGCTGAACTGCCGAAGATAAGTGAAAACGCAAGAATAATGCTGACGAATTTCATGCTTGTTTTCTTCATAGTGATTTCTCCTTCTGAAAAAATAATAACTATTTATCATATGTTACCATTTTTTGAACGTAATGTAAAGCATTTTTTTGTGCAAACACTAAAATTTTGAGGTTGAAAAGAATAAATATATGGAGTATAATTAATATGTATAATTTTGTTTAAAGGCGGTGAGGATTTGGGAAAGCAGAAAAGAATAGCAGCTATACACGATGTTTCCGGTATAGGGAAATGCTCTCTGACCATTGCTTTGCCTGTTATTTCTGCATCCGGAATAGAAGTTGCCGTTATGCCTACCGCCGTTCTTTCGACTCATACCGGCAACATAAAAGGCTATACCTACCGTGATCTGACAAGCGATCTTAATCCTATGGCTCTCCATTGGAAAAGCCTCGGAATAGCATTTGACGGTATTTACAGCGGTTTTTTAGGTTCTATTGAACAGGTTGATATCGTTTGCGATTTCATTGATATGTTCAAGGGTGACAACACAGTTGTTATTGTTGACCCTGCAATGGCAGACGGCGGGAAAATGTACACAACATTCGATAAAGCTTTTGCAAAAGAAATGACACTTCTCTGTAAGAAAGCGGATATAATTGTTCCGAATATTACTGAAGCGGCGTTCCTTCTTGGCGAAGAATATCTTGAACCGCCGTACAGCAGAGAATACATTGAAGATATTCTGAAACGTCTGTCTTTACTCGGACCCGAAATGATTGTTCTGACAGGTGTTTCATTCAATGGCAATGAACTCGGATGTGCTGTTTATTGCAGAGAAACGGATGAGTTTTTCTACAGTTTTTCTGAGAAATATCCCGGCATTTATTACGGTACGGGTGATTTGTTTGCCTCGGCACTTACAGGTGCATATCTCAACGGAAAATCAATTTCAGAAAGTGCTGAAATTGCTCTTGGTTTCACCAACAGTGCAATTAAAAGAACCTATGAAGCGGGAACAGATACACGGCTCGGAGTTAATTTTGAGCAAGGTATACCCGACTATATCAAAAAATTAGGAGGCTATTGAAATGAGCTTTGCAGATAAAGTATTCATCAACACTTGTAAGGATATTATTCAGAACGGTTTCTGGGATACAGAGCTTGATGTGCGCCCCAGATGGGAAGACGGCACACCTGCACACACCGTAAAAAAATTCGGCGTTGTCAACAGATATGACCTGAGCAAGGAGTTCCCTGCTCAGACAATCAGAAAGACTTTTATCAAAAGTGCTGTTGATGAAATACTCTGGATATGGCAGAAAAAATCAAACAACATCGCAGACCTCGGAAGCCATGTGTGGGATTCGTGGGCAGATGAAAACGGCTCAATCGGAAAGGCATACGGCTATCAGCTCGGTGTTAAACATCATTATAAAGAAGGCGATATGGACCAGGTTGACAGAGTTCTTTATGATCTCAAGCATAATCCTCAGAGCAGAAGAATTCTGACCAATATCTATGTTCATCAGGACCTCAGTGAAATGGCTCTTTATCCTTGTGCGTATTCAATGACTTTCAACACATCGGGCAACAAGCTCAATGCAATTCTTAACCAGCGCTCGCAGGATATGCTTGCGGCAAATGCGTGGAATGTAGCTCAGTATGCGGCTCTTGTTCATATGTTTGCTCAGGTCAGCGGACTTGAGGTCGGTGAGTTTGTTCATGTTATCGCTGATGCGCATATCTATGACAGACATATTCCGATTATTGAAGAGCTTATCAGCCGTGAACCTTATGATGCTCCCGATTTTGTTATGGATAAGAGCATAACCGATTTCTACAGCTTCACAAAAGACAGTTTTTCATTCGAAAATTATAAATTCCATGATTTCAGCGAGAAAATTCCCGTTGCAATCTGATAAGAGGGTATTATGAAAACGATTGTTAATGTTGATAAGAATTGGGGGATAGGTATCGGCGATAAACTTCTCAACCATATTCCCGCAGATATGAAATTCTTCAAAGAAAAAACAACGGGAAATGTTGTTGTTATGGGAAGAACAACCTTCCTTACATTCCCCGGTCACAAAGCTCTTCCCAACAGAGTTAATATTGTTTTGACAACCGACCCCGAATGGTCGGCAGAAAATGTTATAGTCTGTCATTCTCTTGATGAGCTTTTTGAACAGCTTAAAAGATATGACACAAACACAGTTTATGTTATCGGCGGTTCAAAGGTTTATGAGCAACTTCTTCCTTATTGTGATACAGCTTATGTCACAAAGGTTGAAAGCGAAAAGGAAGCCGATAGATTTTTTCCGAACCTTGATGAAAACGATGAATGGGAAATCACCGATAGCGGTGAAACCCTTGAACATAACGATATAAAATTCAGATTCACAACCTACAAAAAATAATTATAATTCAAACCAATAAAAGGAGTGAGATAGTTGGAGGCTGTTCAGTATAAATGTCCCGCCTGCGGTGCAGGTTTAAAATTCGATGCCGTAAAGCAGGATTTTATCTGCGAGTTCTGCGATTCCGTTTTTAAAGAAGAAGATTTTTTTGAAAAAGATGAAACACTTAATAATTCTTCACCGGAATCGGTTGAAAACAAAGAAGAACTTGAAAATGCGGTTCTTTATGTTTGTCCGAGTTGCGGTGCACAGATTGTAACGGACGAAACGACAGCAGCCACAACCTGCTATTATTGCTCAAATCCCGTTGTTCTTTCGGGCAGGCTCAGCGGTGAATTGAAACCCGATTATATTATTCCGTTTAAAATTGACAAGAGAAGTGCGACGGAAAAATTCAAGGAGTTCTGCAGGAAGAAAAAATTCCTTCCCAAGGATTTTCTTGCAAATTCACGTCTTGAAGAAATCAAGGGAGTTTATTTTCCTTATTGGTATATCGACTGCGGTGCAAACGGTTCGCTTAATGCAACCTCACGTCATGTGAAATCATGGGTGGTCGGCGATATGAAATATACCGAAACAACTGTTATGGGACATTTCAGACAGGGTAAGATGAGGGTTTCGGATATGCCTGAAGCTGCATTGAAAAGCAAGGACAGAGACCTTATGAAATATGTTTGTCCGTTCAATCCTGTGGATTTTGTTCCTTTTTCAATGTCATATCTTTCGGGATATTTTGCTGAAAAGAGAGATGTTGAAACAACTGAAATCTATCAGCAGGCGGTTGATAATGTCAAAAATTATTCAGTTCAAAGACTAAAAGCAACCATTAATCATGCAAATGTAACCGTTAAGGATTCGCAGATAAATGTCGGCGAATTGAAGTGGAAATATAATTTACTTCCCGTATGGGTGCTTAATTATAAACACGGCAATCAAAACTATATTTATGCACTGAACGGTCAGACCGGCTCCGTTTACGGAGAATTGCCCGTTTGCAAAAAGAAACTCGGAGGTCTGTTTGCAATCGTTGCGGCGGCATCGGCTGTTTTTCTCACTCTTGCGGAGGTGATTTTCTTATGAAAAAGATTTCTGCATTTGTTTTAGCTTTGATTATCGGTTTGATATTTTCCGTAACCTCGTTTGCAGATTCCTTCAATATAATGATTGATGACGGAGCGTCTCTTTTTACCGAAGAGGAAATAGAACTTATCAATACAAGTGCGTATGAGTTCGCATCGGCGGATAATTATTCCGTTGCGGTTGTAACAACAGATGATGCCATGGGTAAAACTGCCATGGAATATGCAGATGATTATTATGACAGCCTTATATTTGACAAAGGATGGTCGGAAGACGGAATACTGTTTCTGATTGATATGGATAACCGTGAAATCTATATTTCTTGTGCAGGTCTTTGCATTGATGAGTATAACGATCATGAGCTTAACCTTATAATCGACAGCGGTTTTGACTGCATTGTCAACGGTGAATATTTCAAATGCATTGTTTCAATGATTGAAGAGGCGGGCAATTTTACGTCTGATGAATATAATCCCGATGAATTTGTTGAAACGGGAGATTGGAATGTTATCGGCGGCGAATATTACGAAGATGATTACAGCGATTATTATGAGCCTCAGCCGAAAAAGTTCAATTTTTCCCATGTGTTCATCTACATAATTATAGGTCTTGTTGTAGGCTTGATAACCGTTCTTGTAGTTAAAAACCAATATAAGAATACAGGCAAAGGTGATGAGTTCAATGCGGAAGATATTTCACTTGAACTGACAGCTTCAACCGATAATATTATCAGCAGAAATGTTATAACGACTAAAATTCCTAAAAACAATAATCATCATCGTCCCGGTGGAGGCGGCGGAGGAGGAGTATCCGTACACCGTTCATCCGGCGGTGTAAGGCACAGCGGTGCAGGCAGAAAATTTTAAACAGAAGGTGAAAATATGGGTAATATATGGCATGATATAAGCCCCAAGAGAATAACCCCCGAAGACTTTATGGCGGTTATTGAAATAACAAAGGGAAGCAAAAAGAAATATGAGCTTGACAAGGAAACGGGAGTTCTGATGCTTGACCGTATTCTTTATACATCAACTCACTATCCCGCAAACTACGGTTTTATTCCCAGAACTTACGGCGACGACCTCGATCCCCTTGATGTTGTTGTAATCTGCAGTGAAAAAATTGACCCCATGACTCTTGTACGCTGCTATCCTATCGGCGTAATAACCATGAAGGACGGCGGTAAACTTGACGAAAAAATCATTTCCATTCCTTTTAATGACCCCAACTATAACGGCTATAAGGATATCTCCGAACTTCCTCAGCATGTTTTTGAGGAAATGAAGCATTTCTTTAAGGTTTATAAAAATCTTGAGGATAAGGAAACCGTTGTTGATGAGGTACAGGACCGCAACAAGGCGGTTGAAATAATCGAAAAGAGCATCAGCAATTATATTACGGAATTTTGCCGATAAAATATTGACTTTTTCCGCATAGTGTTATAAAATAGTGTAATTTAATTTTTGCTTATAATTTTAACTTTTATATAAGGAGTGATAACGATGGCAATTTATTGTCAGGAGCCCTCAAGAACATTCAGCGAATATCTTCTTATTCCGGGCTACACATCAAGGGAATGCATCCCCGCAAACGTAAATCTTAAAACCCCCCTTGTTAAGTACAGAAAGGGCGAAGAAGAATGCCCCATCAGTCTTAACATCCCCCTTGTTTCCGCTATCATGCAGTCTGTTTCCAATGATACAATGGCAATCGCACTTGCAAAAGAAGGCGGTGTGTCATTTATCTACGGTTCTCAGAGCATTGAAGATGAAGCGGCAATGGTTGCCAGAGTAAAAGGCTATAAAGCCGGTTTTGTTGTAAGCGATTCAAACCTCAAGCCCGATTCAACTCTTGCAGAGGTTCTTGACCTCTATGAACAGATGGGTCACAGCACTATGGCTGTTACCGAGGACGGTACTCCCAACGGAAAGCTTCTCGGTGTTGTAACAGGCAGAGACTACAGAGTCAGCAGAATGAGCGCTGAAACTCCCGTTGCCGATTTCATGACTCCGTTTGATAAGCTTGTAACAGCTCCCGAATCAACCACTCTCAAGGAAGCAAATGATATTATTTGGGAAAATAAACTCAATTCTCTTCCCATTATAGATAAAGACGGCAAACTTCTTTACTTTGTATTCCGTAAGGACTACTCACAGCATAAAGAAAATCCTCAGGAACTTCTTGATGCAAATAAGAGCTATATCGTTGGCGCAGGTATCAACACTCTTGACTATGAAAAGAGAATTCCCGCACTTGTTGAAGCAGGTGCAGATGTACTTTGCATCGATTCATCCGAAGGTTACACTGTATGGCAGGAGCAGACTCTTGCATTTGTTCGTGAAAAGTACGGCGATTCAGTTAAGATTGGTGCAGGTAACGTAGTTGACCGTGAAGGCTTCCTCTTCCTTGCAAAGGCAGGTGCTGACTTTGTAAAGGTCGGTATCGGTGGCGGTTCGATCTGTATCACAAGAGAAACAAAGGGTATCGGCAGAGGCCAGGCAACTGCTCTTATTGAAGTTGCAGCAGCAAGAGACGAGTATTATAAAGAAACAGGCATTTATGTTCCCATTTGTTCTGATGGCGGTATAGTTCATGACTACCACATGACTCTCGCTCTTGCTATGGGTGCAGATTTCCTTATGCTTGGCAGATATTTCGCAAGATTTGACGAGAGCCCCACAAACAAGCTCCTTGTTAACGGTGTTTATGTTAAGGAATACTGGGGCGAAGGCTCAAACAGAGCAAGAAACTGGCAGAGATATGACCTCGGCGGCAAAGCAAAGCTCAGCTTTGAAGAAGGCGTTGATTCCTATGTAACTTATGCAGGTTCACTCAGCGATAACGTTGCAAAGAGCCTTTATAAGGTTAAGTCAACCATGTGCAACTGCGGTGTTCTCACCATTCCTGACCTTCAGCAGAACGCAAAACTTACCGTTGTTTCGGCAACATCAATTGTTGAAGGCGGTTACCACGACGTTACACTCAAAACAACAGCCAATTCAGGCAGATAAATAAAAAGATAAGGCACTCCGTTTTGGAGTGCCTTTTAATCTTACAGAGCAAGAGTCTGTTCGATTGCTTCAATGATATCTCTTATTCCGAAATTAAAAAAATCAAGAATTGCAGACATGTCACTGCCTGTTATTTTTGAAATTATTTCGGCAATATAAGCGGGTATATCACTGAGAAATGCAATAATGCCAAGCATTTTTGTTACCTCCTGATAATGATATTTGGGTTTGTCATAAAATTATTTTAAATATATACTTGATTTTTGTCAAGTGTTAATATATAATATAAAAGCTGATTTGCCGGTGTGATGGAATTGGCAGACGTGCCAGACTCAAAATCTGGTGGTAGCAATACCGTACCGGTTCGACCCCGGTCACCGGCACCAAAAAGAGTTGTCTCAGCATGAAACTGAGGCGGCTCTCTTTTTTTGAATAAGAAATCAGAGTGTGTTGTATTAGTACATATTAACTTTGTTCGATATTATTTTTAAATTTATATTATTTTTAAATAATTTTTAAAATATTGTTGCTTTTTAAATTATAATCTGTTATTATGTTAATGTGAATGTCAAAATGGTGTCAAGGAGAGAAATCAGCACAAATGGAAAATGCAAAAATCAATTCATCTACAAAGGATTACTACGTAATTGACCTTTTACATATAGTGAAAAGTGTATTGCCAAGAGCATGGATTATTGTTTTATGTTGTTTTTTGAGTGCTGCAATAGCTTTTTCGGTTGCAGCTTTTGCAATAACGCCTACTTATTCGTCTTCGATTATGCTTTACGTTAACAACTCGTCGTTTACAGTTGGCGATTTGGGATTCAGTATCAGCTCATCGGAAATCAGTGCTGCACAGAGTCTTGTAAAAACATATACGGTTCTTTTGAAAAACCGCACAACTCTTGAAAAAATCATCGAAGAAACAAAAGTTCCATATAATTGGGAAGAACTTTATGATATGATTGAGGCTTCTCCGGTTAACGAAACGGAAATCATGCAAGTTACCGTAACCAGCACCGATCCTTATGAAGCACAAAAGATTGCAAACGGTATAGCAAAAATTCTTCCTCAAAGAGTATTGGAAATTGTAGAAGGAAGTTCAATGGAGGTTGTTGACTCGGCAATTGCAATTACAAAGAAGGTTGCACCGAGTATAACAAAATTTACTGCAATCGGATTCATACTCGGAGCGCTTTTATCTCTTGCTGTGTTCTTGTATCCTGTGATTGCATTCGACAGCATGATCAATCAGTTCGGATATACACAGATGCAGATTATTATTGGTGCAATCGGCATTTTGTTGCTGCTGGAAGCATGCAGAAGAGTAGTCGGCCTTCCAATTGTTATCATATCCATCTGTTTCGTTTGTATCGGGCTGTTTGGGCGGAACATGCCGGGATTTTTGAGAAATCGTGGTTTTACCATTCATCAGTTGGTACAACACTTGTACTATACTCAGGAAGGAGTCTTCGGCACGCCGGTAGGCGCATCCTCGACCTTCATCTTCTTATTCATCCTCTTTGGTGCTTTCCTTGAGAAAACAGGTATCGGTCAGTTCTTCATCGATTTGGCCAACTCTCTGGCTGGTTGGGCAGCCGGCGGCCCCGCTAAGGTTGCCGTTGTGGTCAGCGCCATGGAAGGCATGGTTTCCGGTTCTTCTGTGGCCAATACCGTTGGCTCCGGTTCCGTCACCATTCCTCTGATGAAGAAGACCGGCTACAAGCCCGAGTTTGCCGCTGCTGCGGAAGCTTCCGCATCCACCGGCGGTCA
>CALAQQ010000231.1 GCA_937888485.1 uncultured Clostridia bacterium | reverse complement strand
TTTGCAATGAGCCATGCTTATCCTGATAATTTTGGTATAGCTATTTATACGGATCAAGGTTACATTGTTTATACTGGTGAATTCATTATTGACTATGACATGAGAGAACCTGAATATCAATTTGATATCAATGAATTAAGTGAAATTGGTAAAGAAGGTGTATTATGTTTATTAAACGAGTCTTTAGGGGCTGAAAAAGAAGGACATACATCGCCATTCCATCGTATTTCATCAAAACTATTCCCAATATTTGAATCAAGTGATCACCGTATTTTAATTAGTTGTTATGCACAAAGTTTATTTAGAATGCGTGAAATTCTTGATTTAGCAATCCGTTTTAAAAAGAAAGTATATTTCCATGGAGATGAAGCAAGTTATTTCTTAAAACACATGGAAGATTTAAATTACTATAAATTCCCAAAAGAATTGGTAGTAAATGAACGTAATTTTGATGATATGCAAGATGATATTATTGTCTTGATTTCAGGAAGAGGAAAAGATTTATTTAGAAGTCTTCAAAAAATAGCATTACATGAAGATGATAAAGTATATGTAAGCACAACAATAGAGTTATTAGTTAGTGATGAAACATCAGGTATAAAAGATGGAAGTTTTACAAAGGAAGATTTAGTTTTCCCGGAAATATCTTTGGGCAACCCATGTATGGAATATGTTCGATTTCGGTGCAGATGCAAGAAGTGAAGGCGGCGAAAACGGTCAGAATCATAAGGGTCTTATCACCATGGACAGAAAATACAAGAAGGATTCCTTCTATGCATATAAGGCATGGCTCACTGATGATCCGTTTGTTCATATCTGCGCAAAGAGATATGTTGACAGAGTTGAGGATACAACCAAGGTTACTGTTTATTCAAATCTTCCCGAGGTTGAACTTTTTGCAAACGGTGAAAGCCTCGGCAAGAAGTCGTCGTCCGAGCATTTCTTCTATTTTGATGTTCCCAACAGCGGAGAAACCACTCTCGTTGCCGTTGCAGGGGAGTGTAAGGATGAAAGTAAAATCCGTAAGGTTGATGTTTTCAATGAGGAATACAGACTCAGAGAAAAGAGCGCAATCCTCAACTGGTTTGATATAACAGAAGTTGAAGGATATCTTTCAATCAATGATAAACTCAGCGATATTATGTCAACTCCCGAAGGAATGCAGCTTTTCGGAGGTCTTATGGGTCAGTTCCTTCCTAAGGAAGGCGATAAGGTTGCAGGCGGTTTTGAAATGAATGAAGCCATGATGCAGATGATGGGCGGCTTTACGTTTATTCGTCTTGCCGGTATGATTGGCACAATGGGAATCAATCTTACCAAAGAACAGCTTCTCGGAATCAACGCACAGCTTAATAAAATAAAGAAACCTCAATAAACAATACTGTATCCCCGACGGAATTATCTGTCGGGGATAATTATTTCCTGTTGACAATTAAATCTTATGGTGATATAATTATGAAAAATAATATATCAAACCGTTGAAGCGGAGATAAAGGCAATTATGACTTCACAGAGAGCCCGCGTTGCTGAAAGTCGGGTAAGAAACAAGTTGTCAAATGGACCGCAGAGGGTGCAGTCAAATGCGCAAATGCGCAGAGTATTCTGCAACGTTATGGCATACGTTAGTTGCCGGGGATATGTCAGTATCCCGCAAAAGTGCACGGCATTGCCGTGAATCAGGGTGGCACCACGGATTTTATTCGTCCTTGACAGAAGCTTTTTCTGTCGGGGATTTTTATTTTTGGAGGAAAAACAATGAAACTTAACAATGTTGATTTCGAAACCTATTTTAACAATTATCCCGATAAAAACGGTTATTTCGGAAAATACGGCGGAGTTTATATCGATGATAAACTCAAGGCTGCTATGGCTGAAATCACTGAAGCATACTATTCAATCTGTCAGTCAAGAAAGTTCATCGCTGAACTTCGCAGAATACGCAAGGAATTTCAGGGCAGACCTACTCCTGTAACACATCTTGAAAGACTTTCCGATATGCTTGGCGGAAAGGTTCAGCTTTATGCAAAGCGCGAAGACCTCAATCATTCGGGTGCACATAAGCTCAATCACTGCATGGGTGAGGCTCTCCTTGCAAAATACATGGGTAAGAAAAAGGTTATTGCCGAAACAGGTGCAGGTCAGCACGGCGTTGCTCTTGCAACCGCAGCTGCATATTTCGGTCTTGAATGTGATATTTATATGGGTTCTGTTGATATCAAAAAACAGGCTCCCAATGTTGCAAGAATGAAGATTCTCGGTGCAAACGTTGTTGAGGTTACCCACGGATTACAGACCCTTAAGGAAGCCGTTGATGCCGCTTTTGATGCATACAGCAAGGAATATAAAGATTCCATTTACTGCATCGGTTCTGTTCTTGGTCCTCATCCCTTCCCTATGATGGTACGTGATTTCCAGAGTGTTGTAGGTATTGAAGCGAGAGATCAGTTTATCGAAATGACAGGTCATCTTCCCGATGCAATTGTTGCCTGCGTTGGCGGCGGTTCAAATGCGGCAGGACTTTTTGCAGGTTTCCTTAACGATCCTGTTGATATTTACGGCATTGAACCTCTCGGAAGAGGTCCTAAGCTCGGCGACCATGCTGCAAGTCTTAAGTACGGTGAAGAGGGTATCATGCATGGTTTCAACAGCATCATGCTTAAGGATGAAAACGGTGAACCTGCTCCCGTTTATTCGGTTGCAAGCGGTCTTGACTATCCTTCATCAGGTCCTGAACACGCTTTCCTTCAGGAAATCGGCAGAGTAAAGTATGATGTTATCGATGACGAAGAAACAATCGATGCATTCTATAAGCTTTCAAGACTTGAGGGTATTATTCCTGCTATCGAAAGCTCACATGCTGTTGCTTACGGCATGAAGCTTGCTCAGCGCATGGATAAGGGCTCCGTTCTTATCAACCTCTCAGGCAGAGGCGATAAGGATATGGATTATATCATTGAAAACTACGGCATAAGATAAAAATATGAGCCTTCGGAAATCCGAAGGCTCTCTTTTATATTAATCTTTGTTCTTGTGTCTGAGAATCTTTGAAGTTGTATTTTTGATGAATTCTGTTCTTCTTATTTTGAAATCAACAATCTTTTTGTATGAGGGAAGCTTGCTGTTAACGTTTTCAACAACTTCATCCATGATATCGTGAAGTTCTTCGTCGCTGAATTCATTTTCATCTTTGCCGTATCTTTCCTTAAGTTCTTCGAAATTGGGGAAAATTCTTGCGGCAACAATGGGTTCGCCCTTGCTGTTTTTATCTTCAATAACTATACTTTCTTCAACACGGATATCTGTACCGAGATGATATTCAAGCTCTTCAGGATAGATATTCTTACCGTTGTTTGTAACAATAACATTCTTGCTTCTACCCGAAATAAAGTAATGACCGTGCTTGTCAACATAACCAAGGTCTCCTGTGTGGAACCAACCGTCTTTGTCAATAACCTTTGCGGTTTCTTCGGGATTGTTGTAGTAGCCAAGCATTACCATGTCACCCTTAACGCAGATTTCACCTATACCTGTTTCGGGGTCGGGATTGATAATCTTTGCTTCGGTACCGGGAAGAGGTTCACCAACGGAGTCTGCAAGACGGAGTCTGTCGTGGTTGATGATTGCAAGGGGAGCGCATTCCGTAAGACCGTAGCCCTGGAGAATCTGAATGCCGAATGCAGCAAAGTCCTTGAGAATCTGAGGATTAATGGGAGCAGCGCCGCAGATGATAAGGCGCATATTTCCACCGAATGTATCGATGATTTCTTTGAAGAATAATTTCTTGAGGTCAAGACCGATTTTTTCGCCAACTTTAACAACGAATGCACCAAGTTTGAAGAGTTGTTCGCCGTGAGGTCTTTCTCTGACCTTCTTCATAAGGCGTCTGTGAACAGTTTCGAGGAGAAGAGGAACAGCAACAAAAATAGAGGGGCTGAATTCCTTCATGTTCTTAAGAACATACTTGAAGCCGTCGCAGAACGTAACCTTTGCACCGCAGTAGGGAGCAAAGAAAAGAATGATTGTGCTTTCGTATGTGTGGTGAAGGGGAAGCATTGAGATGCCGCAGTCTTCGGGTGTAATTTTAATAACACCCATAGCTGCCATAATTTCGGAGCAGAAGTTTCTGTGGCAGAGCATAACACCTTTTGACATGCCGGTTGTTCCCGATGTGAAAAGGAGTGAACACATTGCATTGGGGTCTATTTCAGCGTCAAGATAACGTCTGTCGCCTTCTGCAAGAAGCTTTTCGCCTTTATCAATCAAATCCTGAAGGCAAAGCTCACCTTCAATCTTGCCGTGGATAATAACAATCTTAAGGTCGCTTTTAATTTCATCTTTATGAGCCATAAGCTTTTTATAAACTCTTTTGTCGCAGAAGAAAAGCTTAACATCTGCTGTGTTGAGAATGTTATTGATATCGTTAAAAAGGAGTTCCTTATCAACGGGAACAATAACGCCGACGCCGGTAACTGTTGCCATATATGAAAGACACCATTCGTAGCTGTTGTCACCGCCGACTGCGATTTTTTCGCCTTTAAGACCCATGTCTGTAAGAGCTGTGCCTAAAGCGTGTATCTGGCTTAAATATGTATTGTAAGAAATTTCGTAGTGATTGCCTTTTGTGTCTTTTACTTCATATGCAGGTTTGTCTGCATAGAGCTTTGCGCTCTGTGAAATCAAATCTCTTAAATCTCTTATTTCTCTGACTTTATAAAATGTTTTTGTCAAAGCATTATACCCCCAAGTCATAACAATCGCACTTATTCTAACACGAAAAGAATTAAAAAGCAATAAATAAAATCTTAAGAATTTATTAACGTCGCATTTTTAACAATAATCCAACAAATTTTTCTGATTATTCACAATTTATTGTGTAAAATCACCTGTATTTTTCTGTATTTAGTGTATATATGGGCTTGTTAAATGAAATTAATACAGCAGTTGCTATCAATATAATGTAATCAAAACATCATATATAAATTAAACATAAAATCAATATATCTCGTTGATTTTGATAATGGCATGTGTTATAATGAACAAAAATAAACAATGGAGGGATATTATGGCTGATAACATGAAATCTTCTGCGAATAACCTTTCAGACGGTCGTATTCCGAACAGAAATCTGTTTGCTTATGCGGCGGGTATTGCCGGTCAGAATATGAACTACGGTTTTATTAATGGCTGGCTTTTTTATTTTTGCAACAATGTCCTCAAAATAAGTGCCGATGCGGTTGGCATGATAACAGGTATCAGCCGACTGTGGGATTCAATTAATGACCCCATAATCGGAGCTCTTATCGACAGACACACTTTTAAAAAATCGGGCGAAAAGCTCCGACCTTATCTGATATATCTTCCTGCTATTATCGGCATTGTAAGTTTGCTGATGTTCAAGGATTGGAATTTCGGAAGTGAAAAATCGATTCTTTATGTTCTTGTTCTTTATCTTCTGTGGGATTTGGTTTATTCAATGCAGGACGTTGCTCTCTGGGGTATGCTTGCTCTCAGTTCACCGCGTTCCGAAGAACGAACAAGAGCTGCTCAATGGACAGCTATAGGTGTAACTGTCGGCGGTGCTCTTGCGGGACTTGTTCCTCTTGTGAAGGATATTGCAATCAATAATTTCGGAGCAACCGATAAATCATTCTTCTTTGGCGCCGCATTGGTTCTCGGACTCGGAGGACAGCTTATTTCAATGTCGGCATACAAAATGGAAGAATCTGTAAAGAATGAAAGCAAAGAAAAAGAAAGTCTTTTCGAAGCGATTTTTGTTCTGCGTCACAACAAAACAATGCTTCTCATTTCGCTTGCAAGAATACTTGAATACATAAAGCTTTCTGTTCCCTGGGCATATTTCTTTGAAAGTCAGGTGTTCTATAAGGTTGGTGGAATGGAAATCGGTGGGGGAACAACTCAGTTTGTTTACGGTCTGCTTACAGGTGCACCCGGAACCTTTGCACAGTTTGCCGCAACAAAGATTGTTGACAAAGTCGGCGGTATGAAAAGAGTGCTTATTCTTGCTCAGGTTTCGTCAATTGTTCTCAGAATTATATCATATTTTATAGGATTTAAAAACATCTGGAATATTGTTATTGTTGCAGTTCTTATGGGACTTCAGAGTATTCCCGCATTCATGGTTAATATTGCCCACCGTTCATTAATGAGCGATTCAATTGACCAGGTTGAATATAAAACCGGCAAACGCACCGAGGGTATTACTTTCTCAATGCAGAATTTTGCGACCAAGGTCGGCGATGCAATAGCGCTTTTCATCAACGGAAAACTTCTTACTCTTGTCGGTTATAATCAGAATCTTGCCATGACGGCGCAGAATGCTGTTTTCATGAAATGGCAGTGGCCCATGTTTATTCTCGGACCTATTGTAGGTGCAGTTCTTTATCTGGCTGTTATTGTTTTTGTAAAGGACGATGATGAACAGAGAAAGTTCATTGAACAAGAACTTAAGCTCCGCCGTGAAAAGATGCTTTCGGAAGCATCCGAGACAGTTAATAATATCTAAAAAAACAGGCTGTTACCGTGGAAGTAACAGCCTGAAATTTATATCATTTCTGTGAATTTTTTAAGGTTTTCAAAGCCGATTTCAATACCGTCAAGGCAATTTTCGAGCCCTTCAAATTCAACGCTTACATAACCGTCATATCCTGCATTTTTTGCAATTGCAAGGCACTGCATAACAGGGATATCACCGTGACCGATTATTGAGCCTCTGAGATAATTTCCGCCTCTTGACTTGAAGAAGCCTTTACCGGGATTGAGTCCGTTTCCACTCTTGATATGGAAATCCTTTGCATGGATGTGTTTTATATAAGGTGCAAGTCTGCCTGTTGCAGATGCACTGTTTTCGTCAACGCAGGAGAAGTTGCCGATATCAAGAAGAACACCGAAATTACCGTCTGCAACACCTGTTATGATTTTTTCGACTCTTTCGCTGTCCTGACAGAAAAAGCCGTGGTTTTCAATGCAGGTAACAATGCCTTTTTCTTTTGCATATTCGGTTACCTTTTTACAACCGTCAACAAGAATGGGTAAAACCTGCTCAAAACCTGCATGTTTTTTGATTTCATCGGGCATACCCCATGCGGCATCGTGTCTCATACATCCGACACCGAGGATTTCCGCAATGTCTACCTTTCTGCAGATTCTTTCAACCTCTGCATCAAGGTCATTGTCCTTGAGAAGATTTGCGGATATTGTGTAGCTGATAACGGGGAGTGAAAGCTTCTCGCTTTCTTCTCTTATCATCTCAGCGTATTCTTTTTCGCTTACGCCGTCGGCAGGGGAAAGGTCGATGAATTCAATTCCGTCAAAGCCCATTTCCTTTGCTTTTTTCATTATGCTCAGCTGCGTTTCATCACCTGAATTTATAAGCTGTTGAAAGCTGTAACTGCTGACTCCGATTTTCATTTCAAATCACCTCAGCAACCGTGGCTCTTAAGGAATTCAACAGCTTTTCTGATATCCTTTTCGGGATCGTCGCCGACTTCTCTTTCGATTGTAAGGAAGCCCTTATATCCGATATCATCAAGTGCAGCAAGATATTTTTCCCAGTTAACCTGACCTTCGCCGAGAGGAACTTCAAGGAAGGAATCTTCGGTGATAATAACATCTTTCTTAAGACCGTAAATAATTTCGGGGTCTTTGAAGAAAATCTGCTTACCGTCTTTTGCGTGGGTATGTACAATATATCTCCGGAGATTATAAACCGCACCTGCAGGGTCATCGCCTGTTACCATAACAAGGTTTGCGGGGTCAAGGTTAACGCCTACGCCTGTTGAACCGAGCGAATCAAGGAATTCCTTGAGAACAGCGGATGTTTCAGGACCTGTTTCGATTGCAAAGTGAGCGCCGATGCTGTCTGCATAGCGTGAAAGCTCAAAGCAGGCTTCCTGCATAACCTTATATCTGTCAAGAGTCTTATCTTCGGGAACAACGCCGATATGAGTTGTAACAACGTTTGTATCAAGCTCTTTTGCAAGGTCGATTATTCTCTTTGATTTTTCAATCTTTTCGGGGTTTCTGTCTGCAAAGCAGAATCCGCCTCCGCCGAGGTCGCCGCAAAGAGCCGAGATAACAAGACCGTTATCGGAAACGAGCTTTTTGAATTCGCTGATTTTTGTTGCGTTCATGCTTTCGGGTGACATTTCACCGTGGGTTGCATAAACCTGAAAACCCTGTGCGCCGA
This sequence comes from uncultured Clostridia bacterium, assembly GCA_937888485.1. Taxonomy (GTDB): domain Bacteria; phylum Bacillota; class Clostridia; order Oscillospirales; family Acutalibacteraceae; genus CAG-177. The sequence continues at coordinate 421 of CALAQQ010000231.1, read as the reverse complement.
CATCAGCGGCTTTTTTGACTGCAGTGGTTATATCAGTTCTGAAACTGTCGATAATAACACCTATAGGAAATCTGCCCATAATAATATTCTCCTTTTAACGGCATAAAGCCTTATTCAGCATAATAATATCAAACATTGACCCTTTTATCAAGATTTTTTTGGTAATTAACTTTACAATTTTTATTTTTATGGTATATTATATATTGGACTTTTATAGAAAATATATTGGAGGTCAGGTAAATGTCAAAAATCAAAGTTGCAGTTATCGGATGCGGAACAATTGCAAACGCATCCCATATTCCCTCATATATGGCGAATGATGAAGTTGAAATCAAGTATTTCTGCGATATTATTCCCGAAAGAGCCGAAAAGGCTGTTGAAAAGTACGGCTGCGGAACTGCTGTTGTTGATTATCATGAAA
>CALAQQ010000230.1 GCA_937888485.1 uncultured Clostridia bacterium | reverse complement strand
TCCCATGAATCCTTGATTCTTGCGGGTTTTTCCTTTTTCTTTTTATGCGATCTACGGTTCGCTAAACCCCACTTTGATGCTCAAATCGAGCATCAATTTCCCATCTGTTCCGTTCTGTTCGCAACATTTCCCTCTGGTACATCATCAAAAGAGCATCAAAGAATATTTGTACTATTGTGCTTCCTCTCTGTTGGTGGTATAATATATCAAAAATTCCGACAATTAAATTGATTTGGAGAAAGATTATAATGTTAAGCCCAAGAATTGAAACAGACAGACTTATTTTAAGACGATACAAAGAAAGTGATATTGATGCTATCTATGAAATCATAACTGATGAAAGATTAGCAAAATATATCAAATATCCTGCTTTGACAAAAGATGAAGAGTTGGAATGTATCAGAAAATGGATAAGCGAAGCTGACGAGAATAAATACGAAAAGTGGGTTATGGAATTGAAATCCACGGGCGAAGTTGTCGGTAATATAGATGTTAATACCATTGTTAAGAAACACAATTATTGCAATGTAGGATATACAGTACGATATAACTATTGGGGCAATGGTTATGCTGCTGAAGCATTAAAAGCAGTTGCAGACCATTTGCTAAATAACCGTGGTTATTACTTGGTTGAATGTTCCTGCAATGAGCTTAATGTGCAATCATTCAGAGTTATGGAAAAAGCAGGATTCAAAAAGGACGGATATATTGCAAACAGAAGATTAAACAAAGACGGAAAATATTCCGGAGTAGTTTATTATAGTAAATCAAAATAGATGCGAGAATCTATTGATGTTATAGGAAACAATTTATACAAGAAGGCACATTATGCATTAAAAACTTTTAATAAAATGAGATTGTTTCTTTATTCATCGTTGTTGACAATTATCGGAGCGGTAATATATAATTTCGGCAGGAGGTGTGCCTATGAAAACAGTCCGCACCATTTTGATTTTATTTTCAATTTTTTTATTTCTATTGTGTTCGTGTGTCGGGGACGAGGTAGTCACAACGGTAGCTGTTGTCAACGGTGAAATGATAACACAGGAGGAGTTTGAATATTTCAAATCCCGCAAAAGGGCAGATATTATAAATTATTATATCTCTGATTTTGATGCCAAGGTTGATGAGGATTTCTGGCGGACGGAATTTAACGGAATAACTCCGGAAAAAGATCTTGAAGACAGAGCCTTTAGTGAATGTGTAAAAGCTAAGATTCAGCTTGTTCTTTGCAGAGAAAACGGAATTTATGATGACATTTCATTCGTTGGTTTACGCCAAAGGGCAGAAAACTTTAACAGTCAGGATAAAAGCGGAGCAATTGGTTTAAAAACAATTGAAATGGATACCTTTTACACTTACTATATTGATACGGGAGTTATGGAACTTAAAAACATTCTCGGTGAAAAGGAGCTTGCACCGACACAAGAAGAAATCAATGTATGTCTTGAAAATTTCGGCACACGAGAGGAAAATTATACCGCCGCACGCAAAACGGCAATTTCAAAGAAATATGATGATATGATTGAAAAGCTCTGCAAAGAGGCAGACGTTCAGAAATAAAACAAAAGCTTGCATCGTAAAAAATGCAAGCTTTTATCATTTCTTTTTATCAGTCAAACAAATCGGAAATCAGGCGGGATATTGCAATGAACATACTGACGAGGATATCGTGGATTGTCGGGTACTCCTTTTCACCCTCAACACCGTCACCCTCGTAACAGCCGATATTATGCGTACTGTCAAGAGAATTACCGAAGAAGTCATGTTCACCCATATTTTCTTCAACCTGAACACCTGCACCGATGCACGGAGAGCAGGCTTTGAGTATAAAGCTGTTCTTATCTGTTAAATCCTCACCTGCAAACTGTGGCAAGGCGATGAAGGAGTTTTTGTCATTTATGGGCTTTGTAACGCCCCAATAGCAGTTGTTTGACATATCATAATCGTATTTTCGGTTAAACTTCATAAGGTAACCGGGTTCGAGGATGAATATGTTGTTTTTTATCACGGCATCATCATACATATAGAAGTTATACGTGCTGCCGTTGACAATGGTATTGTTGTAAAACTTGAAATCGTGCTCTGCTGTTTCGTTACCGTTTCCGGAACCGTTTGAAGTTATATTATCGTTTACAGAAAGACAGTAACGGACAGTGTTGCCGTAATGGTCATCGTGAACAGGGCAGTTCCACATAAATCTTACATTGTCGTGAGAGTAAATGTATTGGAATGTGCTGTGGTCGGTATGGTCATCAAAATCGACTGCCATTCCGTCAAGTACATTTTTTGCACCTGCAATCTCACAATTTTCAACAAGACCGTTGGTAACACCCCACATCCACACGGGAGCAGTACAATAAATACCGGAGCTCTGACAAGTGTTGATAATTGAAGAATTGCGCAGGATAATTGTATCCGTATCCGACATTATAAACGCATCATCCCACAAATCGTGAATACTGCAGTTTTCAACAATTATATTTTTATTGTACGGTGTTTCGGGAGTATTGGGGTAGTTACTTCCCGTGAAAATGCCGTAACCGCAGTCATATATTTCACAGCCGTCAACGGTTATATTCTCAAGATGAGCACCCGGAGTTACGGGCGAGCCCATCAGACGGATTGCAGCTCTGCTGCTACTAAAGTAATTGTCTGAAGGATAATTCTGTATATCGTGAAGAGTAACATTCCGTATAACTACATCTTTTACGCACGAATTTCTGTAATAAACGAGAATACCCGTACCTTTCGGAGCAGTTATTTCAATGTTTTCAATAATCCAACCCGAAGCATCATAAAGAGCTATAACGGGATCATTTTCCTTTGACGAGGTAAGCAGGGGCTTCGCACCCTCACCGTAAGAGCCGATAGTTATCGGATTTGAGGCGTCGGAAGTTCCCATAACACCAAAATTACCTATGTAAACACCGCCTGCCTTGAAAAGAACGCTGTCTCCACCGTAATATAAAATCGAAGCAGCTTTTTCGATTGTCTTAAAAGCCTTGTCGGGCGATAAACCACTGTTGGAGTCATCTCCGGCTATTGAATCGACATAGTAAACCGTACCCGTGGACGCCGAGGCAAAGACCGTTGCCGAAGCTGTTATGCACAAGCAAAGCACGATACAAAAAAATTTATTGAGCATTTTCATAAAAACACCTCCGCCAAAATTTTAACACGCTACTAAAGTATAGTCAACAAATGAATTATAGTTTATAAAAATTAAGTATATCTTCAAATTATGGTAGTGTAAAAGACAATTACGTACAAATCACATACAAGGTACGTACGAAGCGCTAATTTTTATGTAAATGACATTTACTTGATAATATGACATTACGCTACTGTCAAAACAACTGTCAGTTTAGGGCGAAACTCTCGGATTTCCCTGTTCTGCTTGACTTTTTTAACCAAATGTGACGACTCCAAAACCGCGTGCCGAGGGGTGTCCGCGAAGCAGCAAAAGAGAGAGAAATTTCAAGTCATTTAATTATTATAAAACTAAATAGTTAAGTGTAGTATTGATTTATTTTCCATTAAATGCTAAAATACCATACGAGGTGATAAAATATGACAAACAAGATGAGCAAGGTTTACACTTCGCTCTGGGCAATAATTGCCGCCGCATACGGAATATGGATGGCATTTTTTATGAGCTGGGATCAGTACCCGTACATAATTCCGACACAGGCGGATCTGGCTCTGCCCAAAGAAGAATTCATAGCAAAATTTGACGGTATGCTTTATATGCCGCTTTACCCGAACAATCTCGTATTCTGGCTCTGGGTTATAGGCTCGACAGCGTTGCTTTTCTGCTACGGACTTTTTATAAAAAAGATTCTTTTTGCCGAAAAGCTGACTAAAGCAACAACGGTATTCTGTATTGTCAACCTTAT
>CALAQQ010000229.1 GCA_937888485.1 uncultured Clostridia bacterium | reverse complement strand
CATTAATATGTTAATTTGTCGAACATGTTTTCCGAACAATTGTTCTGTTTGTGATTTTAGTATAATATACGAACAAACGTTTGTCAACAAAAATCGAACATATTTTCTAAACATTTGTTTGCTTTTTGCTATTTAGTATGTTAAAATACAAGAAAATAAAGGAATTTTGGAGGTCATACTAATGGCACAAGGCAAAATTAGCGCAAAACAAAGAGAAATTTTAGAATATATTAAAGCAGAGATTTTAAGAATTGGATATCCACCAGCTGTTCGCGAGATTTGCGAAGCTGTTAATCTTCGTTCTACTTCTTCTGTTCACTCACATTTGGAAACATTAGAAAAGAACGGTTATATCAGACGAGACCCTACAAAACCACGTGCAATCGAGATTATTGATGACTCATTTAATCTTACAAGACGTGAGATGGTAAATGTTCCTATGGTAGGTCAAGTAGCTGCTGGTGAACCAATCTTAGCAGAGCAAAATATTACTAACTACTTCCCTATCCCTATGGAATTCATGCCTAACAATGACACTTTTATGTTAACTGTTAAGGGTGAAAGCATGGTGAATGTAGGTATTTATGATGGTGATTATGTTTTAGTAGAATCTCGTTCTACAGCATCTAATGGAGAGATTGTTGTTGCTCTAGTTGAAGACAGTGCAACTGTTAAGACATTCTATAAAGAAAACGGTCATTTCAGACTACAGCCCGAAAACGATACCTATGAACCGATTATTGTCAACGAAGTCATTATCCTCGGCAAGGTAATCGCAAGTTACAGATATTATTGATTAAATCACTCAACCCCTATGCGACGAAACGCATAGGGGTTTTTGTTAATGAATTGTCCGATACAAACAAAAACGGCGTATCCTTGCGGATACGCCGTAGTGCTATTCGATTAAATTCTTGCGCTAATTCAATCTGATAAGCTAAGTAGGATTAATTATTTGCTCTTCTTTGTGCAAACATAAGCTGCTGCTGCTGCAACTGAAACAGCTGCGAAGAGAGCGATACCTACTGATGATGAACCAAGGTTATCATCAAGGTCTTCTGCTACTGTTGTTTCTTCAACAGGAACTGTTGCGATTTCGCCAGCATAGAGATCCTTAACCTTCTGCTTAAGACCGTTGAGGAGTTCATCGATACCAGGAATCTTAACGTCTGCAAGAGCATTTTCAAGGTCAGCAACTGCGCCCTTAACTTCTGCCTGGCTAACTGCTGATACACCGAGTTCAGTGATCTTCTGAACGAAATCAATAAGACGGATTACAACGCTTTCGATTGCATCCCACTGACCCATTGAACCCTTAACAAGTTCAATGATTGCAGCAAGGATTTCCTGAATGCTGATGTTTGCGCTAACACCTGCCTGATTCTTTTCGCAGATAGCGATGTGAGCATTATACTCTGATTCGTCAGCAAAAGAATTATTACATACAGGGCAAGTGTTGCTTTTTTCATCTGCAGGTGCATGATAAGTAGCGATGTGTTTTTCAAGGATTTCTGATGATGCGAAACCTTCTGAATCACAATAACCGCAAGCGATCTTCTTAGCTGCTGTGGTTGTTTCTGCTGCAAATGCCATAGCGCTCATTGAGAAAGCCATAACGAGTGCAAGTGCGAGTGCAAGTACTTTTTTCATTTTGAACCATTCCTTTCAAATTTTATTGCAAGAGCAACAATTGTTACCTTATATTAACATAGTTCGGGTTTAATGTCAACACTTTTCATTACAAAAATGAACTGTTTTTTGCGATTTTTTTAATCATATTACATAAAGTGTTGCAATGTTTCATGTTTTGTATTTACCGGATACTTTATGTTATGCGTTATTTCCTTCGCCTGCAGGAGTTTCGTTTTTATTCTGTTCGGGAGTCTGAATGGGAATTTCTTCCTCAGCATCAGATTTATTATCTTCTGCAGCCTTTGTTGTTTCGGGAGCCTTTGTTGTTTCAGGAGCCTTTGTTGTTTCAGGAGCTTTTGTTGTTTCAGGAGCCTTTGTTGTTTCAGGAGCCTTTGTTGTTTCGGGAGCTTTTGTTGTTTCGGGTGCCTTTGTTGTCTTGGGAGCCTTGGTTGTATTCTGGATTCCGTCAAATGAGTCATGCTGTTTGCTTGACCAGAGAAGCCATACATCCTTACCGCTCTGATAATATGAATCGTCAACGAGCTGGTCTGCGCTTGCCGCTCTTACAAATCCCGATTGCTTAAGTCCGTTGACAAAGAGAGTTGCCATTTCTTCGCTCTTGAAGGTGATTCTGTTCTTTGCCTTAAGTTCTGTTCTGGGCTTGCTGTATTTTGTGAGCTGACCCCATACGAAGCCTGTTGCCCACCAATACTTATCATAGGGTCTTGTGAAAATCTTCTTGTAGTGACCGTCGTTATTCTTGCTCCAATAGCAGTCAAGCTGCATATAAAGCCAGTCGGACTTGTCAGCACAGTCATAGTGGTTAGCACTGCCTACTGCACCGGTATATGATCCTGCAGGAGCAGTATAAACACCGGTTTCTGCGCCTACGAAGAGCCAACCGTACTGACCCTTCCAGAGCTGAATCATCCAGTCCTTGTTTTCATATGTAAAGCGGATACGAATCTGGTCGATAAACATAGCTGCTGCGGGAGCATAGTTATCATAGAATTCGTTATATCCTGCATTCTTCTGCCAGCATTCCTTATCGTCTGTATAGAAGAAATCGCCGTCGGGCTCATATCTGTAGCCTGCAACCTGATTCTGTGAAAGCCACTTCTGAAGCGGAGTGAGGGGAAGAGTTGTCGAAACCTTTGTTGTTGCTTTTGTTCCGGCAGGTTTTGTTGTTTTCTTGTTGTTTGAAACTGCCTTCTTTGTTGTTTTGACAACCTTTTTGATTGTTGTAAGTGCATTACCGGAATTATCTGTTACTGTTTCGTGATTTTCGTTGGTAACAAACTCGGGAACATCAACATAATATGTTTCTTCAACATATGAGGGTACTGTCGCAATTGTAGTTGTGTCTTCCTTTTCTTTGCTGAAATTTCTGATAAGAACTACAGCCGCAACCGAGCCTGCAATTACAACAACTGCACTGATTGCAAGAATAAGAATCTTCTGCTTTGATAACTTCATTTGAAATTCCTCCTGATTTATCTTATATTCTGCCAAAGGAAAATAACGTCTTTGCCATGGATTTTGAATGTATCTATTTCATAGGGTGAAAATTCCTCAACCTCTGTGAAGCCTTTTTTTCTCATCGCTTCGGCAAAAAGCTCTGCCTGTTCATCAGTTTCCCATGTTATTCTGGCAAGAACACGCAGTGTGTTGGAGTCTCTGCGGTTTTTGAGCTGTCCGTCAACGAAACCTGTGCACCACCAGAAATCATCATAGTTTCTGGAGAACTGGGGAAGATATTCACCGTTATCGAATTCATCCCAATAAACAGTCATTTCCATCTGAACCCAGTCATCTTCGGATGCACAGTTATAGTGCTCGCCTACCCAGGATTTCGGACGGGTGTAAACACCGATTTCACCGCCGACTGTTCCGATTTCACCGGAAATATACTGACCCTTCCAGAACTGAATTCTGTAATCCTTATTGTCGTATCTGAAATCAACCTTTGTTGTTTCAATGCTGAAGTCGATAAAGTTTGCACCGATGTCATAAAGAGGGTTATAACCCCAATCTGCCTGGAAGCAGTCTTCCTTATCATTATTATATATGTAAGGCTTGGTACCGATAACGTCGTATCCCATTTTATAAAGACCTGAGAAAGTCATATCCTGGGGAAGATCGCCTGAAGACTGGACAGGTTTTGTCGCAACACCTTCAAGCTGGGGAACCGTTACTTCTTCTTCCTGAGGCTGAGTTGTTGTAACAGTTGTCTGAGGAACGGTGGGTTTTGGTTTCACCGTTGTTTTTTCGGGAGTCTTGGTTGTTTTTGTTGTTGTCATCTCGGAAGGCTTGTAAGTATCAGTCAACACCTGAACGGTTGTTGTTACGATAGCCTCAAAAGGTGAGGTGGTCGGTTCTTCATAATAATCATAGTAATTATTATAGTAATTGCTGTCGTTTGCGATATCCGACTCAATATCCGGAGTGCTTCCGGATTTTACAGCAAGAGTTGCAACAATAGCAACTATGCACACTGCAACAAAGGATGTTGCAATTATGGGAAGGCTCTTTTTCATCCTGTTATCCTCCTTATTTTGATTTGCACATTTCATTTTCTCTTGTCTATATGAATTTATAAAATTGTTTTTGGTGGAGATGGCGGTAATCGAAACCGCGTCCGAAAAACCCTTGCAGGGACTTTCTACGAGTGTAGCCGTTCTTTTAACATTCCCTCATGCCGACGCCGAAAGGCAGGCTCCAGCACTTGGTAGACAGATTATTCATGACGGGCTATCCGCCGTTACCCGTTCACGTTCACTGCTAATCGACGCCTCTTATGCGACCGCAGTCCTTCGCACAGAGACGGCTGCTTAATTAAGCAGCAAGTGCAACTTTATTGTTGTCGTTTAATTTTGAAAATTGCGGATTTTATAGCGGTCCCGCACCGCTACTCGCTTATCCGGGCTCAGATTCCCCGTCGAAATCCTTTCATCCCCGTATATTATCTGCGCATACTACGCTCGATATCTCTTTGAGCATCTTTCTTTGCGGCAACTTCACGCTTGTCGTAAAGCTTTTTACCTTTACAAAGACCGATTTCAACCTTTGCTCTGCCCTTCGAAAAGTAAACACTCAGGGGCACTATCGCAAGTCCGTCCTGTTTAACCATGGCATAAAAACGGCGGATTTCTTTTTTATGGAGCAAAAGCTTTTTGGTTCGCATAGGGTCTCTGTTAAAGATGTTTCCCTGCTCATAAGGGCTGATATGCATACCGTTGACAAACATTTCGCCGTCTTTGACAAAACACCATGAATCCTTGAGGTTAATCTTTCCCTGACGGATGGATTTGACTTCAGTTCCGAACAGTTCAATTCCTGCCTCAAGTTTTTCAAGCACGAAATAATCGTGGTATGCTTTTTTGTTGTTAGCCACTGTTTTAATACCGCTGTTTTTATCCATTAGTCTTACCTTTCGTGGAGTGCGATTATATCACATATATTATAAGTGTGTCAATAGGTGATTTTTGTTGCAAAAAAATTTGAAATTCACAAAATTATTTTTTGACTGCACGTTTTTTTGCAAAGAAATCTCTTTTTCTCTTCTTTTCTTCTGCTTCACGTTTTGCCGCCAAAGCTCTTTTTGCCTTGACTTTTGAAAGAGGTTTACCTTTCTTTGCTGGCTTCTTTTTCTTTTCTTCCTTATCTTTATCGGGATTTTCTTTATAAAGAACTATGCTTCCGCCGACTACCTGAACAACATCGCTTCCGGTTGCCTCCGCAAGCTTATCTGCAAATTCGCGGGGTGTTTCGGGTGCGCTTTCAAGAAGAACCCTGAGCTTTATGAGTTCTCTTTTACGAAGCGCATCGGCTGTTTGTTCAACAAGCGCATCGGACATTCCGCTCTTGCCTATCTGAAAAAGAGGCTCAAGGCTGTTGGCCTGCGCTCTGAGCAATGCTCTTTCCTTACTTGTCATCAGTTATTCTCTCCAATCTGTCCGGCAATCTCTCTTACCGCCTTGCCTCTGTGGCTTATGGCATCTTTTTCGTCGGCAGTAAGCTGTGCCATTGTTTTTTCTCCGCCGTATTCAACAGGGAAGAAAAGGGGGTCATAACCGAAACCGCCGTCGCCGATTTCCTCATAACCGATAGTGCCTCTGCACTCACCTCTTGCCATCAGCTTTCTGCCGTCGGGATATACACAGCAAACAACACTTACATAAGCCGCACCTCTGTCCTTGGGTTCAAGACCTTCGAGAGCATTGAGGAGCTTTTTGTTGTTTGCATCGTCATTGCCGTGTTCACCCGCATATCTTGCAGAGTAAACTCCGGGTGCACCGTCAAGATAGTCAACCGCAAGACCCGAATCATCGGCGATGCAGGGCATTCCGCTTTCTTTGCATCCGCTGTCTGCTTTGAGAAATGCGTTTTCTTCAAATGTTGTGCCTGTTTCTTCAACATCGGTAAGTTCAACACCTGCTTCCTCGGCAAGAAGAACTCTTATTCCGAGAGGTGCAAGAATACGCTGAAGCTCATCACGTTTTTTCATATTATGGGTAGCAATTATATAATCCATATTTTATTTCCCTTATATATTATTAGTCATCTTTGTCCTCTTCAAACAATCCGTCTGCAAAAGCTGCCGCATTAAAAGGTCTGAGGTCATCGATTCCCTCACCGACACCGATAAATTTAACGGGAACTTTGAGGTCATTCTTGATTGCAAGGACAACGCCGCCTTTTGCCGTACCGTCAAGCTTTGTGAGAATAATACCCGTAATCTCGGCAACATCCTTGAATTCTTTTGCCTGATTAACGGCATTCTGACCGGTTGTTGCATCAAGAACAAGAAGAATTTCGCGGTCAGCATAGGGAAGCTGACGGTCGATAACTCTGTAAATCTTTGCAAGCTCTTCCATAAGGTTTTTCTTATTGTGAAGTCTGCCCGCTGTATCGCAGATAATGATATCGGCATTTCTCGCTTTACCTGCGGAAATGGTATCAAAAACAACAGCCGCAGGGTCTGCACCCTCTTTGTGTTTTACGATATCAACGCCTGCACGGTCTGCCCAGATTTCAAGCTGGTCAATTGCCGCAGCCCTGAAAGTATCTGCCGCACCGAGGATAACTTTCTTACCTTCATCTTTGAACATCGCTGCCATTTTACCGATGGAAGTCGTTTTGCCTACACCATTGACACCGATAACAAGGATTACGGAAGGAACTGTTATCATGTCTATTTCCTCACCGCCGCTGAGAAGCTCGGCAACGATATTGCGGATTTCTTTTTTTACATCCTTGGCTCTGTGAAGATTCTTTTTAAAAACGGAATCTCGGAGCTTCTGAACAATTTCCATTGCGGTTGTTACACCAACGTCGGACATAACAAGAATTTCTTCAAGTTCTTCGTAAAAATCTTCGTCGATTTCATTTTTGCCGTAAAGAGCCGCATTGATAGCTCCCGACATATTGTCACGGGTCTTCTTAAGACCCTGATTTATTCTTTTGAAAAGTCCCATAGGTTACCTCATATATATAATGTATTACTGTTCCTGAACGTTTTTCATAATTATGTCAATCGTTCTCTTGAGCATAGAATCCTTTTCACAGTCCTTGGCGATTGTTTCAACGGAATAAAGAATGGTGGTTCTGTCTCTGCCGCCGAAATATTCGCTGATTTCTTTCTGCGTAAGGTCTGTCATTTCTCTTACAACATAAATTGCAATCTGTCTTGCTCTTGCGGTCTTTGCATCCTTCTTCTTGGATATAATATCGTTCTGCGGAACACCGAAGGTTCTTGCAGTTTCGGCAATTATGTTGTTGACAACAGCGGAAATGGGGCGGCTGTCAGTCATAATATCCTTGATTGCACTCTGCGCCATCGCAATATTGATTGATGAGCCCTCAATATTGACAAGTGCATTGATTTTTTTAACCGCACCTTCAAGCTGACGGATGTTTGTTCTGATTTTTTCGGCAACGAACTGAACAACATCGTCGGGAAGCTCAAGACCGAGAATATCTGCTTTTCTTTTGATAATAGCCATTCTTGTTTCGATATCGGGCGGCTGAATATCAGCAATAAGGCCCCACTCAAAACGGTTTCTGAGTCTTTCATCAAGGATTTCGATATCTTTGGGCGTACGGTCGGATGCAAGAACAATCTGCTTGCCTTCCTGGGTAAGAGCGTTGAATGTATGGAAGAATTCTTCCTGAGTTGACGCTCTGCCTGCGATAAACTGAATATCGTCAACAACAAGAATATCGCAGTTCCTGTATTTCTGATGGATTTCATGCATCTTGTTTTTCTGAATACCGTCAACAATAAGATTTACAAAATCCTCGCCTCTTGTGAAGATTATATCCGCATCGGGATTATTTTTCTTTATTTCATTACTGATAGCGCAAAGGAGATGGGTTTTTCCGAGACCCGCGTTACCGTATATAAACAACGGGTTATATGCCGCACCGGGAGTTGCCGCAACAGCCTGAGCTGCCGCATGGGCAAATCTGTTTGATGAACCTACAACGAATGTTGAGAAGGTGTTTTTTTCAATACTTAACGATGTTGCATTGACACCTGTGTTTGCATCCTGTGCAGGTTTTTCTTTAACAATATTCTCCTCATTGATAAGCTTGACTTCCACATCAAAGCCCATAACCTGTCTGAATGCTTCTCTCAGGTCATTTCCAAACTGCTGTTCAATAATTTTTCTTTTGAATTCACTTGTGGCGATTTCTGCTTTTGCCCCGTCAAAACTGATAATTTCAAGCGGTCTGAACCATATTTCATATATGACCTCGCCGCAGCTTTTCTTTAATTGCTCACACACGAGCTGCCACATCTCTTTAAGCGATTCCATAGCCTGACTTCCTCCTTGTCTTATTTTGTCGCACATTCTCGCATTTTACATAATAATACATAGTAAAGTATATCACAGAAAAATGTTCATTTCAAGCATAAAAAATAAGATTTTAAAAAAAGATTTTTTGCACAAACAAAAAAAGTTGTTGACAATTTCGGTCAAGCTGTTATATAATGTGTATTCTGAGGGGTGTATTCACCTCGTTTTGTCGTGCCTAATAATTGAAATTGACTGCACAATGCTTTTGATTTTGATTGTTTCAGACCTAAAAGGTCAAGACATAATAAAAATTTGAAACGGAGGTTTGCACAATGAAAAGAACTTACCAGCCCAAGAAGCGTCATCGCAAGATGGAACACGGCTTCCGCAAGAGAATGGCTGACAGAAACGGCCGCAAGGTTCTTGCTCGCAGAAGAGCAAAGGGCAGAAAGCAGCTCACATATTAATCCCAAATAAGGATTGATTGAAATGTCACGAGCAGTTACCCTTAAGCAAAACACGGAATTTCACCGTGCCTACGGCAGGGGCAAGGTAAAAGCTTCCCCTTTTCTCGTAACCTATGTTGTTAAGAACAGAGGTTTCGGATGCCGTATAGGCATTACTGCCGCAAAGAAACTCGGCAGTGCAGTTGAGAGAAACAGATGCCGCCGCATCATCAGGGCGGCATTCTCCTCAATTTCTCCGTTTTGCAGCGGAAACTACGATATCGTTTTCGTTGCAAGATTCAAAACCAAAAAACTGAAAAGCTGTGACCTCGTTCCCGTCATGAGGACTCACCTTGCGGAGCTCGGGGTTATCAGAGAAACTGCGGAGGCGGATTTTTGATGAAAAAATTTCTGCTTGCCGCTATTCGTTTTTACCAAAAACGCATCTCACCATTATTTCCGCCCATGTGCAGGTTTTATCCGACCTGCTCCAATTATGCAATAGAGGCAATCAAGGTTCACGGTGTATTCCGGGGAACCCTTCTTACTGTTTTCAGGCTTATGAGGTGCAATCCACTGTTCCGCGGCGGGTATGACCCCGTTCCGCCAAAGAAACATTCACACCCGGAGGATAAAAAATGACCGCTCTTTATGAAATACTCGGCGTACCTTTCGGTGCTGTTCTGAGATTGATTTATAACAGCATCGGCTTTGAAAGCTATGCTATTTCGATTGTTTTACTTACTCTTCTTACAAGATTGCTGACTATTCCTTCAACCATCAGCCAGCAGAAGGGAATGGCTAAAACTCAGCGAATCCAGGCAAAGATACGCAAGATTCAAACAAAATACGCAGGCAACCAGCAGAAAATCCAGGAGGAAACCACTGCTCTTTACCAAAGAGAAGGCTATAATCCGATGAATGCGGGTTGTACACCCATGCTCTTCCAGTTTGTTATTCTTTTCGGTCTTATCGGTGCAATTTACTATCCTCTGAGCAACTTCCTCACAGGCATTACAGATGCGGAAATCAAACTTCTTTCCGATGCTGTTGCAAAAATCAGCACATCGAAATTCGCAAGCAGTTCACATCTTGCTGAATTGCTCATAATCCAGAATATTGACCAGCTTCAGGGCATTCCCGGTGTAAGTCAGGCAACATACGAGGCAATTGCAGCCATCAACTTCGACTTCTTCGGCTTGTTTTCACTCGGCGATGTACCTAAAGACTTCGGTTTGCATATTATCTGGGCAATACCCGTACTTTCTTTCCTCTCATCAATGGCAACATCGCTTTATTCTCAGATAAAGCAGAAGAAAAACAACCCCGCAATGGCAAACAATCCCATGATGGGCTGCATGATGTTCGGTATGCCTCTTATGTCGCTTTACTTTGTTGTAAGCTATCCCGCAGGCATCGGCATCTACTGGATTTCATCCAGTATTTTCAGCTTTATTATCACCGTTATTGTCGGTCATTTCTACAGCCCCAAAAAGACCATTGCAAGACTTATGGTTGACGAAACAGTTGCCCGCCGTTCAAAGGAAATCAACACAAAACAGATTGCGGCAAATAAAAATCAGTAATATCAGGTGGTGTAAATCTTGATAAAAGAGGCTATCGGCACAGGTGCTACTCTTGAAGAAGCAAAAGAGGCTGCTCTCAGAGAGCTCAATGCTCCCGAAGAAGCAGATGTTAAATATGAAGTTATCGAAAGACCCAAATCAAAGGTTCTCGGCATTTTCGGCGGTTCACCCGCAAAGGTAAAGGCATTTTACGAATTCGAAGATGACCCGTTCGCAAAAGCAAAGGATTATATCCTCAACATTCTCAAAAACCTCGGTATCGAGGAAGCTGAAATCAGCGTTGAAGCAGACGAAGAAGACGTTCGTTTCTCAATCGAATGCGGCGATGATTACGGCTCAGTAATCGGCAGAAGAGGCGAAACCCTCGATGCTATCCAGTATCTTACACGTCTTGTTATCAACAAGGGTTCAGAAGATTATAAGAGAGTTTCAATCAATGTTGGCAACTACCGTGAAAAGAGAGAAAACACGCTTCGTTCACTTGCACGCAAGAACGCTGCAAAGGTTCGCAAATACGGCAGAAACGTTGTTCTTGAACCCATGAATCCCTATGAAAGACGCATCATTCACACAACCGTTCAGGAAATCGAAGGCGTTACCTCCCATTCCGTAGGCAGCGACGGCGACAGAAAGGTTGTTATCACCCTTGAAGAAGGCGTTAAACCCACCAACGGCGGCTATAATAAAGGCGGCAGAGGCGGTTACAACAAGGGCGGATATAATAAGGGCGGCTACAGAGGAAACAGAGGCGGCAGACGTTATAACGATAACAAGTCCGAATCCACTGATGCTCCTTCAAGAGCACCCCGTTCAGATTCCGCAGGCGCTTCGCTCTACGGCAAAATTGAAATAAACAAATAAAAATTATACCGCTTGGTCAGACCAAGCGGTATTTTTGTTTTATAAAACTATACTCAACACAAAATTAACAATCTCCATAAAAATATAGCTGAGTGTGGGCGGAACAAAATAATCATATTTCACAGATACGGTGTTATCATTGATATAAAGCGTAGTCGTTAACAGTCCATATTCCTCAACATCGGCACGCACCGAACCGATAACAGTTTCTTCACCTGCACGGTAGCAATCTTCCGCAACGTTATAAATCACGGTTTCGGTTTTTTCACTTCCGTCTTTATATTTAAGTTTAATAACTATTCCGTCGGGAAGTGCAGGACTGCCTGCACTGAAAACAATTCTATTTTTCAAAGGAATATGCACAATATCAGCAGATTCAACATTATTAATAGGGTCAGGAATAATCGGGTTATCGCAAACCGGCGGTGTTATTGTTATATCATATACAACCTTATACCCGTAATCATATATAACAGTAAGCTTTATAATGCCTTCTTCAAGTGCAAGAATTTCACCGTTTTCGGTTATTGAAATATAATCAATGCAAATCGGTGAATCCGATGTGATCATATAATCCTTTCCAGGTTTTATGTGGTACTTTTCATCAACCGCCAGTTCAATGCTCTCATCAACCGTAACCTTCGGCTGATTTTTAAGAACGGGATATCCGTTTTCTTCCATTTCCCAATCCGTGTCAAAATTGAACCCGACGAAGGAATCCTGATTTTTGAATTCTTCTTCAGTTAACAAACGAACATTATTTATGTCATAAACCTCATCGGGTTCGGAAACATATGATAAATCCGCGTTGTTGTAATATGCATTGTCGATATGAGGACCTCTGCCTGCCGAAAGTCCTTCCAACAGTTCGCCTGCTATTGCACCAACAGAACCCTTGAAATTATCGGTATAATTGATATCGCCCGTGTTATAGCAATTCTCCAGAACCATGCACTGTCCTATTATGCCTCCCACATATGTTGACGGAGTGGAAAAATCAAGAGCAATCGAACCTCTGTTATAACAATTTTTTATCATGTTCCCGAATTGATGAGGTTTACCGCAGATTCCTCCTATGTAAACATCCGAATCTGCATCATCGTTATCAGTTGAGGAAACGGAAATATTACCGTAATTACAGCATTTTTCAACAGACACTGCATTACCTGTTATGCCGCCGATACCGATATTATTGAAACAATCCGAAGAAACAGAAATATTTGCATAATTTGCACAATTGGTATGCGACAAAATCAAGTTTTCAGAACCCACAATACCGCCGATAAATCCTGTGCTGAAATCTTTTACATTTATGCTTCCTGTAACAGTGCAGTTTTCAATAACGGAATCGCTTACATATCCTGCCAACGCACCTGTTCTGACCGTTACGGAACCTGCTTCTTTGTTCTGAATATCAATATCAACATTTATCAGATTCAAATCAGTAACGAAACATGATTTCAATAAAGAAAACATCGCAACATATATTTTATTATCATTCACCTGATAATCTTTTACCGTCAGATTTAGAACAGATTTTCCGTTGCCGTCAAGTTCACCTGTAAAAGGTGCTTCGGATGTACCAATCGGCTCCCAGTTTTCGTAAACCGACAAATCAATGTCATTCATAAGAATAAACTTTCCGTCAAGGTCATTGCGGATATTGTTCAAATCCTCGGCGGTGTAAATCGGGGTGTAGCCGTCTGGGATTTCAGTTTCGGCATCTGCAACAAAAGCCATACCCAAACACATGATAACCGCTAAAATAACCGATATTATTCTTTTCGCTTTCATTTTGTTGCCTCCTTCATTATTTGCCAATTAAATTATAATTGTATTTTTGAAAAAAATCAATCCATTTAACAAATCGCCTCACTTTTAAACAAAAACGTAAGCTATACTCAATTATTATTCGTTTTAAACTTAAAAACACACATAAAATCCTTAATACAGTAAAAGCTATTAACATCATGCCATAAATCCTGCCAAAAGTCAATGGCAGGATTTATGGCATTTATAATTCTTATGAGGTGTTTTTATGAGATACGAAAGAATCAGAAATTTGAGAGAAGATAATGACTGGACTCAGCAAAAAATCGCAGATATGCTTTTTATAAACCGAAGAACTTATGCGGCATATGAAAACGGCATTAACTCAATGACGCCCGAAACCCTTTGCAAGCTTGCAGATATATACGAAACAAGTGTTGATTATATTCTCGGAAGAACGGATATTTTCGAGCCATACACCAAATCCAAATAGCAGAAACCCACTCACCGTTAAGATGAGTGGGCGTTTTTTACGGCTTGAGCAAACCCGCTTCAATTGAGGTAGAAATAATTCCCTCTACAATATGCCATAATTCGGGGGTCGCTGTGCGGATGATATCCATTCGCTTATAAATCTGCGGTGCATGAACATCGCCGAGTTTCCATGTGTGACCGTTTGTGAGATAATTCAGAATAAGCGGCTGAAGACGGTCAATTGCGTTTGCATATTTCGATTCTGCCGTTTCCTTTGCTTCAAACTCATCCCATAACGCACGGATTTCTTCGCCCTGACCGTCTTTAAGCATCCCGAAAAGCTTTTCTGCCGATGCGATTTCTCTGTCAAGCTTATCTTCATTCCCCTTGACATCATAGGCAAAAGTGTCACCGGCATAAACCTCAACAAGGTCATGCACGAGCGCAATTTTCAGGACTTTTGCGATATCAACCTTGTCAGCGCTGTATTCTTCAAGAATCATCGCCATAACAGCAAGATGCCATGAATGTTCAGCATCATTTTCGCGTCTTGAACCGTCAACAACAAGATTTCTGCGCAGAATATTCTTCATTTCATCAATCGTTATTATAAATTCAATCTGCTTCTTTATTTTTTCGCTGCTAATAAAATGAAATTTATCCATATCTTCACTTCCTTTTTCATAATTATAGCAAAAGACCTTTCTATTTTCAAGGTTGAAGCTTTATTGCAAGCGTGTTATAATATAATGTATCAATTTTTAAGGAAGATTTGCCATGAAGGTTTTGATTGAGCTTTTTGACACAGAACAGATTTACAACTATATCGCAACCCTCGTTTTCAAACCCGAGAAAGTATATTTTGTCGGTGACAGCAAAATCATGGGCGGCAACTGTCGGATAAAGGCCGAAAAACTTACTCGCTTAAAAGATATTAACGCAAAATTTTTATATAAATTTGTGAACTCCGTTGATTTTCATACCCTCCGCAATAAAATTTCGGAAATAATCGAAGACGAAAAAAAGCTTGGCAACGAATGTGTTATTGACGTTACAGGAGGGCGTGACCTTGCGCTTGTTGCGGCGGGATACCTTATGTCACTCGGTGTTGAGGTTATCAGATATGACCCCAAAAACAAGGTTTTCCGTATTCTTTCAAGCGGTGAAACCCTTCCCGCAGACATAAATCTTTCATGCGAAGAACTCATCACCATTGCTGGCGGTACGGTTTACAGCAACACTCATAAGCTTTCTTTTTCCGATAAAGAATGGGGAATTATTGAAAAAATTATCCGTTTTTATTTTAAAAAGCGTGATGTGTGGACAAAGTTTGTCAAATATCTTCAGCGCATTTCCAAAAAAGACGGCGAAAAGGTCGGCGACAGTCTTTGGATTGAAGCTCCTGCAAAATTCAATGCCGACGGTAAAACCTTTTTTGCCGATACCGAAATAATGAACGGTCTTGAAAAAACGGGTGCAATATCCGATTTTAATTTTTCACACAAAGAAAACAGACTTGAATTCAAATATGAATCACCCGAAATCGCAAACCTTCTCGTCAACGAGGGCGTATGGCTTGAGCTGATTATATATTTTACCGTCAGAAATTCAGATGTATTTACCGATTCGGATACAGGTGTCAAATTCATCTGGGATATCCCCGACGGCGGAAATTCTCTCAATAATCTTCTTTCCGGCAATACTCCCCGTAATGAGGTTGACGTTGTGGCAGTCAGAGGAATAAAACCGATTTTTATTTCATGCAAAACACGTCTGCCGATAAACGAGGACTTGAACGAACTTTATGCAATCCGTGAGCATTTCGGCGGTGAACTTGCGTGCGCCGTTCTTGCAACAACGAAACACGTCGACAGAGAATCGCCGATATATGAGCGTGCAAGAGCAATGGGGATTGAAATCATCCATGAACAGGACATTGATTTCGGAACTGCAAAAAACAAACTTATCAAACTCAGCGAGGTATAATATGTCAACGGAAAAAGGAACGGTTGAACTCACCAACATGGTGATGGTTGCGGATAAAGACGGCAGAATGCTTGTGCAGGAAAGAGTCAAAAGCTGGAAGGGAATTTCCTTTCCCGGCGGTCATGTCGAACCCGGTGAAAGCTTTGTCGACTCAGCAATAAGGGAAATCCGAGAAGAAACAGGGCTTGAAATCCGCAATCTGAAACCCTGCGGTGTTATACATTGGTCGCATAACAGAAATTTCAACAGATATATTGTTTTTCTTTACAAAACAACTGATTACAGCGGTGAACTGCTCCCCGAAACAGACGAAGGCAGAGTTTTCTTTGCAACATATGACGAAATAAAAAGCATGAAGCTTTCGTCGAATTTTGCAAACTATCTTCCGATGTTCATGAGCGACGAATACAGCGAAGCCTACGGCTCATGGAACGAGGATGACCCCGAGATATTGGTTTATAAATAATCTTAATAAATTTGTAATAATTTTAAGAACTGTTTTGTAATTCCGACCCTTTAGAATAATAATCAATCCGAGGAATTGATTTTGAGGTGAAATGATGTATACCGTACTTGTCTGCGATGACGATATCGCAATACTTGATTCCGTTGAAA
>CALAQQ010000228.1 GCA_937888485.1 uncultured Clostridia bacterium | reverse complement strand
AAAAATCAACGGAAGTGTAGACAATATTTTTGCAAAAGGAAGTGAGTTTTTTGTTTAGTTATGAAAAATTGAAGAAGGATGAAGAAATTCTCAGTTATATAGACTCGGCAAACAGGGTTCTCGGTCAGATAGGATATACCGAACACGGAGTTGCCCATGCCGTTAAAACAGGCACGGATGCAAGCATGATTCTCGAAACGCTCGGATATGGCGAAAGGGAATGCGAACTTGCAAAAATCGCAGGACTTATGCATGACATAGGTAACACTGTTAACCGTACCGATCATGCACAGAGCGGAGCTTTTCTTGCATTTGAACTTCTTCGCGCAAGAAATTTTCCTGTCGATGAAGTTATAAAAATAGTGACGGCGATAGGTCATCATGACGAGAAAACCGCCGCACCCGTAACTCCGATTGCCGCCGCACTTATTCTTGCAGATAAGAGTGATGTCCGTACATCGAGAGTCAGAAACAAGAAAACCGTGCATGATGATATCCATGACCGAGTAAACTATGCCGTTTTCAGTTCGAAGCTCGATATAAGCAAGGAAAACAGCATGATTTCTCTCACGCTGAAAATTGATACGCTTATCTGTCCCGTTATGGAATATTTCGAGATATTCCTCGACAGAATGGTGCTCTGTAAAAAATCCGCCGAGTTTTTCGGCTGTGATTTCGAGCTTATTATTAACGATACGAGGTTGCTGTGATGTATAATTTAACCGATGTTTCAACAATAAAAGATATTCTTGCACACCACGGATTTCATTTTTCCAAGGCGCTCGGACAGAATTTCATAATCAATCCGTCAATCTGTCCCAGAATGGCAGAGGAAAGCGGGATTGACGAAAACTGCGGTGTTATCGAAATCGGAGCAGGTATCGGTGTGTTGACCGCAGAGCTTGCAAAAAGAGCAAAAAAGGTTGTCGTTATCGAAATCGATACAAAGCTTCTGCCTATTCTCGATGAAACCCTTAAGGATTTTGATAATATTGAAATCATCAATCAGGACGTGCTTAAAACCGACCTTGCAGCACTTATCAAAGAAAAATTCGACGGTATGCCCGTCTATGTATGTGCCAATCTGCCTTATTATATCACTTCTCCCGTGATAATGATGCTTCTCGAAAGCAGATTGCCGATTGAAGCGATAACGGTTATGGTACAGAAAGAAGCAGCTCAAAGACTCTGTGCTGATGTCGGAAGCAGACTTTCGGGTGCGGTTACGATTGCGGTTGATTACTATGCAAATGCCGAAAAGCTTTTTGATGTTTCCGCAGGCTCATTCATGCCCGCACCGAAGGTTGACAGCAGTGTTATACGCATGAATATCCGTAAAACCCCGGAAATTGAAATCACAAATGAAGAATTATTCTTCAGAATGGTTCATGCAGCATTCGGTCAGAGAAGAAAAACCGCTTCGAACTCAATCAGTGCAGGCTCGGGAATACCGAAGGATATCGTTATAAAGGCAATTGAAGAATGCGGATTCCATCCTGCAGTAAGAGCCGAAAGCCTCAATATGCAAGAATTGGCGAATCTCAGCGAAAAAATAGGCGAACTGCTGAAAAACTGTTAATTTTACCTTGACAAATTTTACATGTTGACTTAATATATAGAGTATAAAAGCATTGCTCCGATACGCATTTGAATATCGGAGCTTTTGTTTTTGAAAAAACAAGTGGAGGTATTCTAATGACAAACAAGAGAAAGTTTGCGGCAATACTTTTTGTGATTGCCATTCTCGGCTCAATGTTCAGTTTCGGCGCATTCGGAATTGCAACAGAAGACGGCGCAGCTCCCGCAGCTGACGGTGAAGCAGTTCTTCTTATGGCTGCCGATGCAGAAGCACCCGCATCAACAGTGGTTACCGTTGATGTCGACGGTGAAATTTATGAGTATGACCTCGCTGATGCGGATTCGGCTCATGAATATGTTGACAACTATGCTGACAACCTCACAAACGATGCAGGTTTCAAGGCGAACATCGAAACCGCTATCGCAAAGGTTCGTGAAAGCATCAGCAAGTACGCAACAGTCTGGGCACTCATCCCCCCCGTTATCGCTATTGTTCTTGCACTTATCACCAAGGAAGTTTATTCTTCACTCATTATTGGTATAATCGCAGGCGGATTTATTTTTGCAGGCGGTAATTTCGAAACAGCTATCAACCATGTTCTTTTCGACGGCTTCGTTTCAAGTCTTTCGGACAGCTATAACATGGGTATCATCATCTTCCTTGTTCTTCTCGGCATGCTCGTTTCGCTCATGAACAAGGCAGGCGGCTCTGCTGCATTCGGCAGATGGGCTTCAAAGCACATCAAGTCACGAACAGGTGCACAGCTTGCAACAATCCTTCTTGGCTGTCTTATCTTCATCGACGACTACTTCAACTGCCTCACAGTTGGTTCGGTTATGAGACCCGTATGCGATGAAAAGAAGGTTTCCAGAGCAAAGCTTTCATACCTTATCGACGCTACAGCAGCTCCCATCTGTATCATCGCTCCCATTTCTTCATGGGCAGCAGCAGTTGCAGGCTTCGCAAGAGGTGCAGGCGCAGAAAGCGGTATCAGCCTCTTTGTTCAGGCTATTCCCTATAACTTCTATGCACTTTTCACCATTCTCATGATGGTTGTTCTTGCAGTTTCAAAGACAGACTACGGTCCCATGAAGCTTCATGAAAGAAACGCTCTTGAAAAGGGTGACATTTTCACAACAGGCGACAGAGTCAGCACTGACGATGTTGCAGCTAACCCCAAGGGTAAGGTTATCGACCTTGTTCTTCCCGTTGTTGTTCTTATCATCACCTGCGTTATCGGTATGATTTACTCAGGCGGATTCTTCAGCGGTGAAAGCTTCATCAATGCATTCTCAAATTCAGATGCTTCCGTTGGTCTTGTTATCGGTTCGGCAATCGCAATTGTTTTTGCAATTGTTTATTTCCTTATCAGAAGAGTTATCAGTTTCAAGGATATCATGGCATCTCTTCCCGACGGATTCAAGGCAATGGTTCCCGCTATCCTTATTCTTACATGCGCATGGACTCTCAAGGCTATGACAGACAGCCTCGGCGCAAAGATTTATATTTCACAGCTTGTTGAAGGCAGTGCAGGCGCATTCCAGGCATTCCTTCCTGCTATTATCTTCATTATCGCTGTGGGTCTTTCATTTGCAACAGGCACATCATGGGGTACCTTCGGTATTCTCATTCCCATCGTGCTCAGTGTATTCGAAGCAGGCAATCCGCTTATGATCGTTTCTATTTCAGCTTGTATGGCAGGTGCTGTATGCGGCGACCATTGCTCACCCATTTCAGATACAACCATTATGGCTTCTGCAGGCGGTCAGTGTGATCACCTCAACCACGTTTCCACACAGCTTCCCTATGCTCTTACCGTGGCAGGCGTATCCTTCGTAACTTACGTTATCGCAGGCTTCGTTCCGCATTGGTATGTGGCTCTTCCTGTAGGTGCTGTATTAATGGTTGCTACGCTCTTTGTTATCAAAAAGGTTACAGCTAAAAAGGCATAATCTTTACTGAAAAAAATAAGGACTGCATTTCTTTGGAATTGCAGTCCTTTATGTATATCTGTAAAAAAACAGGACTGTCCGAAGACAGTCCTTTTTTAGTTTTGTGATTTGTTCATTTGCATGAACAAATTTTTCGCTGTGTCATTTGCAGTTTTTCTGCCAGTGCGCTTTGTGTCAAATCCGCATCCTCGC
>CALAQQ010000227.1 GCA_937888485.1 uncultured Clostridia bacterium | reverse complement strand
TTTTAATGTACGAAATTGCGAAACACAGGTAGGTGAATGAATTGAGCGATTATCTGAACAACAAATCGGGCGACAGCGAGCTCGATGCGATACTTGCCGAGGTCAAAAAAACCAAAACCGAGGAAGCGGTTTCTTTAACCGAAGAACCGTCAAAAACATGGTCTCTGGATGATATCGACAGGCTTATTGCTCAGTCGAACGGAGAGGAATATATTCCCAAACCGAAAAAGCAATCGGTTGCCGAAGAACTTTTCGGTCAGGGATTTGATGCGGGCATGTTTACCGTCAAACCCCTTAACCAGGAAAAACCCGAAAAAGAAGAAATGCAGGATATTTCTTCGATGTCATCGGATTTTGAGGTTGACGGTCAGGAAAAATTCTTCGAAAAAGAAGAAATTATTGACGATTTTGACAGCGAACTGTTTGAGCTGGAAACCGTAATTGTTCCCGAAGATATCCCTGCTCCGCCTCCTCCTATGTTCGCATGGCAGGAAACGGAGAAAAAAGAAGAAGCTCCGGAAGAAAAAAAATCTTCCGAAACCCCCGATATTTACTATGAAGCGGAAATACCCGACTCGGAATTCTTCGGTGCTTCCGAAGAATTCAATGAACATATAACAGAAAACGACTATAAGACACGGTTCTTCTCGAAACCCGTGCTTGAACATACCGCCGAAATCGAGCTTCCCGAAGGCCCCGTTGACAGATCGGGAATTGTTATTGAAAAGTCGGGCGCGGAAACCGAAAACGGTCTTGAGGCAATGCCGAAGGTTCTTGCCGCCGAGGACGTTGCCCATGCGGCTTATGAAAAGACCAGAATAATGGAAAAGGTCGGTGCATCCGATAAAAAAGAAGAAAAAACGGATGATGACGTTGAAGGTCAGATAGTCCTTACGGGATTTGATGACGGCGACGACGAAATACCCGAGCAGGATGCCGATGCTGACGTTGAAGAAAGCCTTTGGGAAAAACGCAAACAGAAGGCGAAAAATTTCAAGATTGTCAACGCAATCGACCTTGATTCCGATTTTGAAGGCGATTTTGAAGTGCCTCCCGAAGAGCGTGAAAAAGAAGAAAAGGCACGCAGAAAAAAAGAAAGACGCAAGGAGCTTGAGCAGGAGGATACAGGACCGGTTGCAAACGAGTATTCATCTCCCGCCGAACGAGCCTCCGTTCACACCATGCTCAGCGAAAAAAGCCGTAAGGCAGGCATGGGAATGCTTCTTGTCGGCATAGTGGGACTTGTTGCTGTTGTTATCAACATCATTCCCCTCCTTGCCCAAAAACTTTCAATTGAAACAAGCCTCTTTGTTCCGGGTTCATCGGCGGTTAACATTATAAATGCTGTTCTTATAATTGTGGCGGTAGCAATCGACAATGTTAAATTTGTTGACGGAATCACCGGAATAATGAAACGAAGAATAACAGGCGATACCGCTGTCAGTCTTGCAATAGTTGTTGCACTGCTTCAATGCACTCTTGCGGCGGTTATCGGTGATGAAGGTCCCTCAACCCCCGTATTTTCCGTTGCGGCAATTTTTGCGGTATTTATCGGAAAAGTTGCCGATAAAATCGATGCACAGAGAATTCTCGGCAATTTTGAGGTATGTTCTTACAAATACGAACATAATATGTATGCGGTGCATCCGATTGAAAACGAAGCGGAAATATTCGAACTCGGCAGAGGTCTTATGATGGGCAACGCAGAGCTTCTCTATTCGTCAAAGCTCTCATTCCCCACCGATTTCATCAAAAACTCAAATGCCGATTCGCGTGAGAAAAAGCTTGTCAGAATTTTAATTCCCGCAGCATTCGCGGCAGCAACAATCGTTGCTGTTACGGCGGGCATAACCACTCAGAGCGTTATGACAGCATTCTCCGCTTTTGCGGGCACTTTCTGTGTCTGCGCTCCCGTATTTTCATCATTTATTCCCGCTTTCATTCTGGGAATTACCAATAAAACCCTTAACTCAGAGGGAACAATGATAGTCAGCCTTGATGCGGCAGAAAAAACCGCTTGTGCGAATGCCGTTGTCATGGATTCCGCAGATATATTCGATCGTTCAAGATGCGTCATGCACGGCATGAAGGATTTCAAGAATATCCGTATCGACGATGTTCTTCTTTATGCGGCGGCTATGGTTATCAAGTCGGGCGGACCGATGCGTGAAAGCTTTGAACAGGTTGTTGACGGCAGACAGGATTTGCTTCCCCCCGTCAAAGAGCTTGTTTACGAAGATAAGCTCGGTATCGCCGCAAGAATTCACGGTCAGAAAGTCCTTCTCGGCAACAGAAACATGCTTGTTCACCACAACATCGAAGTTCCCGAAAAGGCAGTTGAAGAAAGATATTCTCACAGCGGCAGAAAGGTTATCTACCTCGCCGTTGCAGGAAAAATCGCCGCACTTTTTGTTGTCAGCTATGCGGTTGACAAGAATCTCACCGGCTATTTCAAGGCTCTCGAAAGCAACGGTATTCAGGTTCTTGTCCGCACAAATGACGTTAACGTTACCGAAGAACTCATTTCAAAAAGCTTCGATATGCCCCAGGAGAATTTCAAGATTCTCTCATCCGTTGCAGGCAGACTTTTCAAGAGAAGAAGAGAAGCCGTTTGTGACAAACTTCCCTCGTCTATCGTTCACGACGGAACGGCATTCTCAATGCTCAAATCCGTTGCCGCTGCTTGTTCGATAGGGTCGGGAGTGAAGCTCGGAACAATTATCCAGATAATTCTCAGCGCTCTCGGTTTCGTTCTCTGCATGGCTCTCTACTGCACTGCGGCAGGCGCAGTTCTCAACGGAATAACCGCCGCATTGTTCATCGGTGCGGGTCTTGCAATATCCGCAGGAATAATGTTTTTGAGAAAAACGAAATAATTTTGAAAAAGCTATTGACAAAACGGCGATTATGTATTAAAATAACTTGCACAATAAAGCAGAGCAGGTTTTGCTCTCACCTTCCGGGGAAGTCCCGCGTCGGTCAATAGCTTATCTTTAAACGGGTATCCATGCCCGTGAAAAGCGTTGATTTTATGCGAGGTCGGGGTTTTCCTGCCCTCGCTTTTTTATTTAATTTTCAGGAGGTGCTTCAACATCAGCAAGCAAGAGCAGCAAATCAATGAGGAAATCCGTGATAAGGAAATAAGAGTTATTTCCGATGACGGCGAACAGCTCGGCATCATGTCCGCAGCGGAGGCTCTCAAAATTGCCGAAAGCAGAAATCTTGACCTTGTTAAGATTGCTCCCATGGCAAAGCCCCCCGTATGCAAAGTTATGGACTACGGTAAGTTCCGATTTGAAAAGGCAAAGAAAGAGAAAGAAGCTAAGAAAAATCAGAAGACTATCGAGATTAAAGAAATCAGACTTTCTCTCAACATCGACACACACGATTTCGACACAAAAATTAACCATGCAAAGAAATTCATTGCATCAGGTAACAAAGTTAAGGTTTCAATCCGTTTCAGAGGCCGCGAGATGGCTCATCCCGAGCTTGGTCTGGTCATCATGAACCGCTGTGCAGAAGCCTGTGCGGAATGTGCCTCGGTAGAAAAGCCCGCTAAGCTTGAGGGCAGACAGATGCTGATGTTCCTCGCTCCGAAAAGCGGAAAATAAAAAAGCACGATTATAATGTAAATTATTAAGGAGGAAATAACCATGCCTAAGATTAAGACACACAGCGGCGCAAAGAAGCGCTTCAAACTTTCAAAGAACGGCAAGCCCATGCGTGCACATGCCTACAAGTCACACATTCTCAACAAGAAGACAACAAAGCGCAAGAGAAATCTTCGCAAGACAACTGTTGCTGACGTAACAAACTGCAAGCAGATCA
>CALAQQ010000226.1 GCA_937888485.1 uncultured Clostridia bacterium | reverse complement strand
CCTGCAGACAAAGATGCCGCAAAACTCTTTGTTGAAAACCATATTCTCTGGGACGGCATGGAGAATCCCTATCTCTACACAATAACCGCAAGACTCAAGAAAGACGGCGAGGTTATCGACGAGGTTTCCGACCGTTTCGGTTTCCGTGAATTCTGGTTTGACAGCGAAAAAGGCTTCTTCCTCAACGGAAAACCCGTTAAAATGAAGGGCGTTTCAAGACATCAGGACAGAGAAGGTCTCGGCAACGCACTCACCTACGATGAGCATAGGGAAGATATTGAAATCATAAAAGAGGTCGGCGCAAACTCAATCCGTCTTGCACATTATCAGCATGACGAAAAATTCTATGACCTCTGCGATGAATACGGCTTCCTTGTATGGGCTGAAATTCCCGTTATCTCGAATTTCAGCAAGAAAAAGCAGGAACAGGCAAAGTTCATGCTCGAAGAACTCATCAGACAGAATTACAACCATCCCTCAATATATTGCTGGAGTGTTGCAAACGAGGTTTCAATCAACAGCGCAGCTCCCGGACTTGTTAACGGCATCACCGAGCTCAACAACATCGCTCATGCGCTTGACTCAACAAGACCTACCGTTACTGCACAGCTTACAATGGTTCCCGTAAACTCAAAACTCAATGAAATCCCCGATATCCTCGGCTATAACCACTATTTCGGTTGGTATATGCAGACAGTTGAAGGCATCGACAAGTGGCTCGATAATTTCCACGAAAAGAAGCCTCACATCAAGCTCTGCATTTCCGAATACGGAGCAGAAGGCAT
This sequence comes from uncultured Clostridia bacterium, assembly GCA_937888485.1. Classification (GTDB taxonomy): domain Bacteria; phylum Bacillota; class Clostridia; order Oscillospirales; family Acutalibacteraceae; genus CAG-177. The sequence goes on along the minus strand of CALAQQ010000226.1, from coordinate 1,048 downwards.
GCCCAATCTCCATGCCGCTCAGCCCGTTCAGGGTGACTACACCGAAGAATATCAGGCATATTACCATGAACACTATATCAAGGCTATCAACGAACGTGACTGGCTCTGGGGTTCATATGTCTGGAATATGTTCGATTTCGGTTCGGCTATCCGTAACGAAGGCGGCGTAAGAGGCAGAAATAATAAGGGTCTTGTTACCCTTGACCGTAAAATCAGAAAAGATGCTTTCTATGTTTATAAAGCACATTGGTCAGACGAAAAGTTCGTTCATATTGCAGGCGAAAGATTCGTTGACAGACCTACAGGCGAACAGAAAATCAAGGTTTATTCAAACTGCGACAGCGTAACTCTTACCGTAAACGGTGAAAAAACAGAACTTTCGGGCGATAAGATTTTTGTTTTCGATGCAGTTATCAAAGAAGGCGAAAACGTTATCACCGCAAAGTCGGGCAAATGCACCCATAAGATTAAAATCAACGGAACAGATATCCCCAATCCCGATTATGTTCTTCCCGAAGGCTGTGAAAGCTTCGTAAGAAACTGGTTCTCAGCAAGCGACGATATCAATCCCGATAATCTTTCCCTTGAAGACAGCGTTGGCGATATCATCTTTAACAGCGAGGTTCAGCGTCTTATCAAGAACCATGCAAATATAACTATTGACAACAATATGCCTTTGCTCAAGCCTGTCAGCAAGATTCCCCTCAAACCCCTCAGCAAACTTGCTTCAAAGCTCGGTGCGGGTGATATGATTTCAATGGCGAATCAGTTCCTCCAGACAATCGAAAAGGATAAATAATTAAAAGGATTGAATTGTATGGCTGAAAAAAATTACGGCAAGCTCATAAAAGCTTTGCAGATAGCGGCGGGAATCTTTATGCTGGTAATGGTTATCCTCTGCATAGTTCTCACGCAGAAATATAACATCAAGGTTTCCAACATTCCCGAAATCAGCAAAAGTCTGACGGGCGGCACGCTTGCCCTTGCAATCGGAATCATCGTTTTTTCGGTTGTCAAATCCTTTGCACTCGTTTTTCCGCCTGCGGTT
>CALAQQ010000225.1 GCA_937888485.1 uncultured Clostridia bacterium | reverse complement strand
TCAGCGGAATTTTGAATAAAAGTCCGATAACCTTAACCATCAGAACAGCAAACATCAGCATCATAGCGCCGTTAAGCACCGACTGTTTTTTTTCTGTAGCCAACAGGCTCACTCTCCTTTTTTATCCCGTAAATTCACGAAGAAGCGAATCTTCGGGAAGAATTGAATAATCTGTATTCCTGAATCGGGTTAATTTATTTATCATCAGAGCCGCTTTTTCTCTGTATTCATCGCTTATTACCGATTTAAGAAGCCTTATAGCTTTTTCGGACAGAACACAGGGTTCACACGGATGAAATGAATTCAACTTTATATCTGCATTTCCCTCAAACGGAAAAAGATATTTATCCTCGCCTCTCATCACACTCTGCCATATTTCAAAAGTTCTTTCGGCAGAAGTTGAACGGAAATCATAATCCCTTACCATCCGTCTTATAAATCTGAGGTCACGCTTGGATAAAAGAACGCTTCCGTCTTCTTCATATACTCTGGAAGAAACGCTGACATAGATTCTGTAAAGGCTGTCTTCATCGAGCGTTTCGGTTATAACGGGATTTAAAGCATGAAGCCCTTCGACGATTATAACATCATTTTCCGAAAGTTCAACCTTTTTGGCATTATTTATTCTTTCGCCCGAATGAAAATCAAAAACCGGAAGCTCTGCCCTGCCGTTTCTGATAAGCTCACCGAAACATGAATGAATCAGCTCAATATCCAGCGCTTCAACGCATTCATAATCGGGTTTGCCGTTTTCATCAAGAGGATAGCCAACGGAATGAGGATGATAAAAATCATCGAGCGAAACCGTATAAGCCATGCTCCCTTTTCTTATGAGCTTTTCCGAAAGAATATTCGCTGTTGTTGTTTTACCCGAAGAACTCGGACCTGCAAGCATGACAATCTTTTTGCTCTTATCATTAAAAATCATGTCCGCAATCTCCGAAACCCTTGAATGATAATAACGCGAACAGTCATCAATGAATTTCTTCGGTTCGAGCGCAAGAAGATTTATTTCCCGGCAGGTATAGTTTTTGTTTGTTAAGTTCATACCAATCATATTTATCACCTATAAGATTTAGTATGACAAATAAAAACTCTTTATTCCGTTTTTTCGCTCGGTTATTTTGTCAAAACCGGAAATATATTCATAAGGATATTTATAATTGAAAATGCGTTCAACACTGTTTGTTTCCTGATTGCAGAGTTTAGTCACGCCACCTGCGCCCACTGCAAGCACTGTATGGCATTCTTCCATCATAAAAACATTATAAAGGCATTCCTTGTCAACCCTGCACCAGCCGACATTTTCAAGGTTGCCAACGCATTTGCTCTGTCTGTACATATAGTAAGGAGCATATCCGCTTGCACTGAGCCTATCGGAAGCATATTCAAGCATTTTCTTCGCTTCGTTGCCTCCGGAAACACCCGAACCCGAAGCATTAAGCTCCGATGAACGTTTAAGAGCAAGAGTATGTACCGTTATGTTTTCGGGTGAAAGCGATATTGCGGTATCTACGCTTGAACGGAAATCTTCAAAGGTTTCGTCAGGCAAACCCGCAATAAGGTCCATATTAATGCTTTCAAAGCCGTAAGCCTTGGCAAGCTGATAGGATTTTACCGCCTGCTCAACGCTGTGGTTTCTTCCGATTAACTCCAGAGTTTTCTGATTGAATGTCTGCGGATTTATGCTTATTCTTCCGACATTATGAAGTTTGAGAATACGGAGCTTTTCGGGAGTCACCGTATCGGGTCTTCCGACCTCAACGGTATATTCACGCAAACAGGAAAGGTCAAAAGACTTTTCAATCGCTCCGAGAAGTCTGTCCATCTGCGGAGCTTCAAGCACTCCCGGAGTACCGCCTCCGAAATAAATGCTTTCAAGCTTCAGACCGAGTTCTTTTGCGATTTCACCCGTTTGTTCAATTTCATCGGCAAGCTTTTCAAGGTATTCGGGTAAAAGCTTGCGTGCATTTGCGTTTGCTATTGAATGCGATACAAACGAACAATAACTGCATCTCGTCGGACAAAACGGAATCGAAACATAAAGACTGATTGAGTTTTTCTCTGAAAGAGAAACTATTTTTTCTTCTGCCGTTGCAACAGTCATTGCAAGATTTGTTTTCTCCTCGCTGACAAGCAAATCACGGGTAAAATATTCCTTCGCACCCTCTGCGCCCATCTGCTCGGTTAAGCGGAGCATGAGCTTTGAAGGTCTTACACCTGTAAGAACGCCCCAGGGCGGAGTATAACCCGTTATATCGGAAAGAAGCGCATAAATAAGCTGGGCGGTTTTAAGCTCGCTTTTGTCACGGAGGTCATCCTCCGAAGCGATAACCACTGCTTTTTCCGCTTTCGAAACACCGTCAATATAAGCTTCTGCCTCAATGAGATTTCCGCCGTCAACAGGACTGCATTTCGTGACAACGGTTTTTTCGTCTTCGCCGTCATTTCCGTAAACTATATTAATTTTTTCATTGGGATAATATACCCTGCAAAGATTTTCGCATTCATAATGAAAATCATGCCCGAAGATTCTCAGTATCACTTATCTGACCATCCTTCTGATATACCAATTACGTGTTCTTTCTCTTTCGAGAGTTGTTTCTCTGTTATGACCGGGGTAAACTTTATAATCTCCGTCAAGTGCAATAAGCTTTTTGAGAGAAGCTATCATTTTTTCATCGCTTCCGTCCCAAAAATCCGTTCTTCCCGCAGTCATACAAAACAGTGTATCACCTGTAAACATTACTCTGTCTTCTTCAAGAATAAAGCATACGCTTCCGTTTGTATGACCGGGAGTATGCATAACCTTTATCTCGGAGTTACCGAGTTTGATTATATCACCGTTTTTAACGATGATATCTGCACAAACCGGCTGATGGGGTTCGGGAAAATTACCCTCCGCAAGGCTCTTCTTCGGGTCAAGAAGATGTTCTTTGTCATTACCGTGAATAACAACCTTTGCACCTTCCTCATGCTGAAGACCGTAAACACCGCTTACATGGTCAAAATGACCGTGGGTGAGAAGAACGTACTTGAGATTTACATTTTCTTTTCTGATAACATTTCTGATAATATTGCCGTACCAGCCCGGGTCGATAATAGCCGCATCGTTGGTGGCTTCATCGATAATCATATAACAATTCGCAAAAATTTCGTGTTCAAGCTGAATCTGAAGAATTTTCATTTTATCCCCTCTTATCCCAGATATCGGTATCCATAACGATTGTTACGGGACCGTCATTTTCAATTTCAACCTTCATATCTGCCGCAAAAACACCCGTAGCCACCTTGGAAACTCCGTTTTCACGCAATTTTTCACAGAAGTATTCATAAAGTCTGTTTGCTTCTGCGGGAGGTGCGGAATCTGTAAACGAAGGACGGTTGCCTTTTTTGATATCCGCACAGAGGGTAAACTGCGAAATCACAAGAATTTCACCGTTAATATCCGTAACACTCAAGTTCATTTTTTCATTTTCATCTTCAAAAACACGAAGCCTTGCAACCTTGCCTGCAAGCAATTCCGCCTGCGATTCTGTATCTCCGTCCATCACGCCCAAAAGAACGTTAAAACCTTTTCCGACAAAGCCTTTTATTTCACCGTCAACACTGACGGAGGATTTGTTTACTCTTTGAATTACAGCTCTCATTAAATACCACTTCTTTCTATGCTGAGAACACCGTCAATTTTTTCTATTTTAGAAACAAGGGAATTGAGATGAGCAACACCGTTAACGGAAACTGTTACCATAATAATTGCTCTGCCATCCTTTGTGTTTCTTGTGCTGATATCGTTAATCATGATTCTCATATTTGCAAGCATACTCGAAACATCGGCAAGAAGACCGATTCTGTTAAGGCAATAAAGCTGGAGAGTACACTTGAAGTCCTCACGAACAGAGCTGTCCCAATAAGCGGTTATCCAGCGTTCGGGTTCGCCTGCCTTGCTTATATCCTGAGGAACATTGGAACAGGTTTTCGTATGAATGGAAACACCGTGTCCTCTTGTGATAAATCCGATGATTTCATCGCCCGGAAGAGGATTGCAGCAACGGGAGAATTTGATAAGACAGTTATCAATTCCCTCAACAATAACGCCTTCCTTGCTCTTGGTTCTTTTCTTTGCGGGCGCAACCGTGATAATCGGCTCTTCCGTTTTATTGAGTTTTCCGTAATCCTCACGGATTTTCGGCATAAGACGCATGAGCGAAATACCGCCGTAACCGATTGCAGCATAGAAATCTTCAACGTTTTTGCAATGCTGTCTTTCGGCAATTTTCAGAATAAACTCATTGTAGTCAGCTTCGGAAAGACGGATAAAATTGCGTTTGAATTCACGCTCAACCTGTGACTTTCCTTCGATAATATTTTCTTCTCTGCGTTCTTTTTTGAACCATTGTCTGATTTTGCTTCTCGCCTGGCTTGTTTTAACAATATTAAGCCAGTCACGGCTGGGACCTTTACCCTGCTGTGATGAAGTCATAATCTCGACGATTTCGCCCGTTTTGACATTATAGTCAAGCGGAACAATTCTTCCGTCGACCTTTGCACCGACCATTTTATTACCGACTGCCGAATGAATTGCGTAAGCAAAGTCGATAACCGTTGCACCCATGGGAAGACTGAAAACATCACCTTTCGGTGTGAACACAAAAACTTCTTCGGGCACAAGGTCGCTCTTGATTGTAGTAACAATATCTTCAACATCTTCGGTTTCGCTCTGATTCTCAAGAAGCTGTCTTATCCATGCAAGACGCTCTTCAAATTTAACCGTACCGTTGATGCCGAGTTTATATTTCCAGTGCGCCGCAATACCGTACTCAGCGGTATGGTGCATATCCCATGTTCTTATCTGAACTTCAAAAGGAATACCTTCCTTTCCGAGAACGGTGGTATGGAGCGACTGGTACATATTCGGTTTTGGGGTCGAAATATAATCCTTGAATCTGCCGGGTATGGAGTTGAACATATCGTGGATAATACCGAGGCAGTTATAGCAGTCGATAACCGAATCAACGATAATACGAACCGCATAGATGTCATAAATCTGGTCGAAATTCTTGTTGCCTATATACATCTTACGATAAATACCGTGAACAGACTTCAGACGTCCGCTGACCTGAGCATTCGGAACAACGCTTCTTACTCTTTCCTCGATTCTTGCCTGAATGTCGGCAAGAAATTCGTTGCGTGTTTTACTCTGTTTTTCAAGAGATTCGCCTATTTCGTTATATGCGACAGGGTCAAGATAGCTTATAGCAAGATCTTCAAGCTCTTCCTTGATGGGACGGATACCGAGTCTGTGGGCAATGGGCGCATAGATTTCGCTCGTTTCTCTTGCGATTTCTCTGCGTCTTTGCTCCGGTTTGAACATGAGAGTTCTCATGTTGTGAAGTCTGTCAGCAAGCTTTATGATAATAACACGGATATCCCTTGACATCGCAATAAGCATTTTTCGGATATTTTCTGCCTGCTGTTCTTCCTTGGTTTTGAGCTGAATACGGACATTTTCTCCGTCATCATTTTTTGTCTGAATCTGCACCTTGCTGATTTTGGTGACACCTTCAACAAGCTCGGCAACAGTTTCACCGAATTCCCTGCAGACATCTTCCTTTGTCATCTCGGTATCTTCAACCGTGTCGTGAAGAATAGCCGCAACAATGGATGCCTCATCCATACCGAGACTCGCAAGTATAAGCGCAACACTTAGGGGGTGCATGATGTAAGGCTCTCCCGAAAGACGCTTCTGGTCTTTGTGAGCCTCAGCGGCAAGCTGATACGCCTTTCTGATATGGCATATTTCATCATCAGTGCATTCACCCTTAACGAGCCTGAGTATCTCCTGCATACACTCATCCGGTGTTTCAAATGTTCTGTTGGTAGATTTTAAAATATCTTTCATAAAAATCCCTCATCAACCAAGAAAGCTTCTTATCCTCTTCATCATGACCGAATCCTCAAGATTTACCTTCGGAGGATTTTCCGGTACGTATACTGCTCCGTACATGTCCGAAACAAGTATTCCCATTTCAAGCATTATTTCTATAACCGCCGATATTTTTGCAAGATTACCGCCGTCATCACCAAGTCTTGAGCATATCGCTTCACAGAATTTATCTTTAAGCGGTTTTTGCTTTATGCTTTTATACACTTCAACCTGAAGCTGTCTGTCCGGAAGAAGTCTGTCAGCTTCTTCTTTTGTTAATTTTTCTTTTCTTGAAAACTTATCAAACAGTCTCAGTGAATCAAGAACCTTTTCTTCATCTGTTCCGGAATATCTTATTCCTCTTACGATAACAGACACTCTTGTATCACCGTTATAAACGTTTTTATCGAGATTAACCGCAAGGTCAACTATATCTCCTCTGTCAAACGGGAACATAGCTTCCGGCATTCCGAAATAAACAACACCGGTTCTCGCTCCGTTTTTCGAGACCATCATTCTTATATGCTTACCGTCAGAAACTCCTGCAATATCATCAATCCTCACTCCGAAAAGTCCGAAACACGGCTGAGGATTTCCTGCACCAAAAGGTTCAAGAAGACTCATTGAGTCAAGTATTTCAAGACTGATTGAACTCGGAAGTAATTTGCAATCAATTTTCTGAATCGGGAACGGCATTTCTTTGTTTTCCGCGTATTCATTTATCTTTTTACGGAAATCCGCAATATCCGATGATTTGAGACCGATACCCGCCGCAAGAGTATGACCGCCGTAGTGATCAAGGCTGTCGGAAGCGTATTCAATTGCATCATAAATCGAAAAACCTTCAATGCTTCGGCATGAACCCTTTGCTGTTTCACCGTCACGGGAAATAACAATGCTCGGTCTGCCGTATCTTTCGGTTATCCTTGCAGCAACAATTCCTATAACACCCTGATGCCAGCCTTCACCGTCAACAACGATAATTTTATCGTTCACTATTTCCGAATCAAGCATCATATTCTCGGCAGCATGGTAAACTTCTGTTTCGGTTGCCTGTCTGAGTGCATTCATCTTTTGTATCTCATAAGCACTGAGCTCTGCTACTTTATCATCGTCACAAAGAAGAAGTTCAAGAGCCTTGTTTGCCGAACCCATTCTTCCTGCCGCATTGATTCTCGGACATACAGTAAACGCTGCGGTTGATGCGGTGAAAAGCTTTTCGGAAATACCCGCCGATTCCATCAGTGCATTTATTCCGGGTCGCGGATTATCATTGAGAATACGCAGACCTTTGCGTACCATAACACGGTTTTCACCCGTAAGAGTCACAACATCACCGATTGTACCCAATGCAACAAGATCTCCGTATTCCTCGATAAGAATATCACCGCTGTCCCCTTCGAGAGCACACACAAGTTTAAACGCAACACCTACTCCCGACATCTCCTTAAAAGAGCTCGGACAGTCGGGTCTGTGCGGGTCAACAACGGCATATGCATCGGGGAGAACATCACCGACCTTATGATGGTCCGTAACAACAAGATCAATGCCGAGTTCTTTCGCTCTTTTTGCTTCTTCAATTGCCGAAACACCGTTATCAACTGTAACAATGAGCTTTACACCTCTGTCGGCAAGTTCTTCTATCGCACCGATATTAAGACCGTAACCCTCTGTGAGTCTGTCGGGTACATAACGCATTACATTCGCTTCACGTGTTTCGAGATAAGAATAAAGCAATGCCGTTGCGGTTACACCGTCTGCATCATAATCTCCGAAAATGCATATCAGTTCGAAATTATCTATCGCTCTGTTTATTCTTTCTGCCGCCTTACTCATATCAGCAATTGAAAGCGGCGAAAGAGAAAGCGGTGCATCATAATCAAGAAAATCGCTGATTTCATCTATATTTTCAAAGCCTCTTGAGGTAACAAGCAAAGCGGCAAACGGGTCAACACTCAGATCCTGAGCCACCTGTGCCGCAATATCCTTGCTGCTCTTTGAAACTATCCATTTCTTACGCTTCAAAATATTCTCATCCTTTAAACAATACTATCTATAATTATCTAATATCTTGATATTATAACAGTTACATAGAAATAATGCAAGTATTTACATACAAAATATATGCAGGCATCTGCAAATTTTTGCCGACACCTGCATGTGGTCACTTATTCATAAAATCAAAAAGTCCGTGCCAATCATCACGGCTGAAATAATGATTTCCTTTACGATAACAAAAACCGATATTTCCGTCGTTGAGATATTTTTCAGAATTAAGGAAATCTCCTTCTCCGTACACAAGCCCTTTTTTGCCGTACAATTCAAAAACTTCCGATGCCGCAACACTGCACAAAAACTGACTTTCCGGTCCTGCCCATATATCGTTCTCAGCAGATGCGACATGAACTCTGCGAGGAGCAATCAAAGCCTGGAGAAAATGCTGGTCAAAGGGAGTCTCATTGTCTTTATCCCTGAAATTCTCATAATTTTTGCAGAACCAAAAATCAAATCGGTCAAGAATATCACCGATTTTTTCGCTTCTGGGATGTTTGCCTCTGTTAAGAGAATCACCGCTGCAACCCGAACAGTTTGTGTGAACAACGGAAAAACGCTTGTCGAATGCTCCTGTCAGAAGAGCTGTTTTACCGAGTCTGGAATGTCCGCATACACAGATATTCTCCTTGTTTATTTCTTCTCGGGTCTGGAGGAAATCCATAACCCTCATAGCCGCCCATGCCCACATAGCAATCTTACCGGGTGAATATTCTGTACGGTCGGAATCTTTATAAATCAAACCTGCAAGACCGTTTGTAAAATCACCGTCATCACTTGTAACATCCTGATAGCAGAAAGATGCACATGCAAATCCGTTGTCAACAATTTCTTCCGACGGCATATATTTGTCGGGCATATTGGGTCTGAAATTGATATGAACAAATGCTTTGATTTTTTCGGCATTCGAAGGATAAACATAGTTTACGGGGAAGGTAAACTTTTCTCCGCAGACGACGCTTGTAATTTCAAGTTCAATATGAACAGCTTTACCCGCACAGAATCTGTCATCAATATTTTTTATATCAAACGACACCGATTCGGGTTCTTCCGGAAGATAACCGTATTCACTTTCAAGCATTGTTTTTGCAACCAAGGGTCGAACCGTATTCTCCCATTCTTCAATGGATTCAACTCTTTTTCCACCGAATTCCAGCACTGAAGGAACACCGAGTTTTTTAAGCTTTTCTTTTATCATAAATATCACGCTCCCGATTATAATTATAGAACATCAAAACAGTTTGTCAACACAAAAAGACCGCACCATCGGCACGGTCAATCTATTTCATATTCAGTTTTTTGTTCTGCCCACAGCCGCTTGCCGACAACTCAACGCATAATTTGCTTTAATTACAGTTTGACAAGCTCATTGCAGACAAATCATTTTTTGAATTTATCTGAGTACACTTTCAAAAACTGCTTCTTATCTGTCGATGCATGCGGCTGCGAGCTGATGTTCTGCAAGGTACATCGGGTATCGCCGCCTTTCTTTATTCGCTATGACAATTTTTGACCTCTGACTTACAATCTATGGTCAAGAGGAAATCTGCAGAGACAAAGACCCGTTTTATTTTAAATTTTGTCCTTTACGGACACTTTATTTTGAAATTATTTCAGAGGATTCGGGTCTTTTTGGTTTTTCTCCTATTCCTTTCCTCGAGTATAATATAGCACGATTATTGGCAATTGTCAATAGTTTTTTACACGAAAGTTGATAACTTTCATGTATTTTTCACTTATCGTGATTTCCTATTGACTAAACGAACAATTGGAGTTAAAATAAAAACACCGAGAAAAGAAAGGACATAGTATTTCAATGAATAACGAAGAATATACTCCCGATATAGTAAGCATAGTTGACGAGGACGGAAAAGAACATATCTTTGAAGAACTCGACAGAATAGAAACCGATAAGGGCAGATATGTCGCACTCCTTCCTCTGCCCGAAACTCCAGACAAAATAACAGAAGAAGATAATGAGCTCATCATTCTTAAGGTAGAAGAAGAAAATGGCGAAACCTATCTCTGCCCCATTGAGAATGACGAAGAATTCAACGAAGTCGGTCAGGCATTTGAAGAAAGACTTTCCGAAATGTTTGATTTTGAGGAAGAGGAATAATATCCTCTTTCCGAAGCAAAAATAAAAACACCCTGCCTTGTGCGGTAACTTGCAGTCAATATGTAACCCAACACACAATAATAGGGAGCCTTGCTCCGGTGGCGGATTGCAGACCTCCCGCTTTTACAAGCGGACGAAGGGAGCGTGAAAACATCGGGCGGCACCCACCTGCTATAAGAGCAGGTTACAATCGGCTGCATTCGGCTTGGCGGGGTAATTTATTTAAAAATCCATTTTGATTTTCCCGGAGGGACTGAGGTGCAAAAGCTTTTTAACGCTGATTTGCTTGATATATTCCCCGTCGAAAGAGGTTTTGTTTATGCTTGCAAAGAAACAACACCCGACGGTGAAGATGCTGTTGCTTTCTATATTTATAACCAAGAAATAGATATTTTTGAAAAAATTCCCGTGCTGACATACATAAACGCAAAATACGGTGAAAACGGCACTGTCTTTGCACGCACACTCGGGGATTTTGTCACTTGCAGCATCGCATACCTTCCAAACAACAAACTTGCCGCATCATATGCTGACGGTACTCTGAAAATTCTGGACAGTAACGGAGGTTTAACAGGCGAAAGCAAAGTTGAATATCTCGGAAATCCCGCTTGTTCTCCCGCTTCAAACGGCATGGATTTATGGTTTGTCGTTCCCGAATCAAACGCAATCATCAATTACTCCGTGAAGCATGACAGAATTGAATTCCGCATCGGAAGTCCGAAAGAAAAAGCGTTCTTTCATCCGGTCGATATTTCTGTTTATGATAATAAACTGTTTATATGCAATGCCAATTCATACAAAATAAAAACAATTGATCTGACAGCATATAATGTAGCGGATTACTGCATTTTCAATGAACCCGTTTCGAAATATTTCAGAGTGAAAGATATCGAATATGCAGTAATGTGCTCGGGAGTTTACAGTTTATAGTAAGTTTATAGTATTTCATATATTTCTTAATGCGCGGCTTCGGCTGCGCATTTTCATTGCTGTTACAAATGTAACAATTGAAAAAAATCCATTTTTTATGGTTCACCGATATTGATTTTTTTAATTTAGCATGATATCATATTAAAGAAATGTTAAATTGGAGGGATATCATGAAAACAGCACTCGAATACAGCAACAAATTTGATATCAAACGTCTCAGCAAATACTGTGTTAAAAACATAGTAAGAATTTGCAACGAAATCGGTCCCCGTAAACCCGGTTCACCCGAAGAACTCAAGGCTCAGAAGCTTATGGCAAAAGACCTTGAAAACTATTGCGACGATGTTCAGATTGAAGAATTCACCGTTCACCGTCAGGCATTCATGGGATTCATTCCTTTCACTGTTGCCTGTGCAGTCGCAAGCGTATTTACATATGCATTCGCAACCCCCATTATTTCGCTTATCCTTGTTATTCTCGGATTCATTCCCCTTCTGTTCGAGTTCGTTATGTATAAACAGTTTATAGACCCTCTTTTTATCGGTCATCCCAGCCATAACGTTATCGCAAAAAGAGCTCCCAAGGGTGAAGTGAAAAAGCGTTTCATTATTGTCGGTCATGCAGACAGCCAGTTTGAATGGACACTCAACTATCTTCTCGGCGGAATCGGAATGAAAATTGTTCTTATCCCTGCTGTTGTCGGTCTTGTTGCAGACCTTATCTTTGCAATAATCGGCATTATCTGTGCAGGTACAAACGGCGCTCTTGAAGCGGCTGAACCCAGATGGCTCATGATTCTCGGCTTCGTTGTAGGTTGCTTTTTTATCCCCTTCCAGCTCGGTTTCCTTTTCTTGCAGAGCTACACAAAGAGTGTTCCCGGTGCAAACGATAACCTTACAGGTTGCTATGTTGGCATGTCAGTTGCAAAAGCAATGGCCGACACAGACACAAGATTCGAAAACACTGAGCTTGTTGTAATCTGCTCCGGTTCGGAAGAAGCAGGTCTCAGAGGCGCAAAAGCATATGTCAAGGCTCACGAAAAAGAACTCAAGGATGTTGAAACCTGCGTTGTCGCTGCGGATACATTCCGTGATCTTGAAACTATGGCTGTTTATGACAGGGACCTGAGCGGTACCGTTCAGCATCATTGGGGTGCAAAACATCTTGTTCAGAATGCCGGTAGAAACTGCGGATACGACCTTAAGTTTGAATCAATCTACATCGGTGGCTGCGATGCTGCAGCATTCACACAGAAGGGTATTCCCGCAACAGGTTTTGCTGCAATGGACCCCACGCCTCCCCGTTATTACCACACAAGACTTGACGACGTTGACCACCTTGTTCCCGAAGCAATTGAAGCAGGTATTGAGGTTTTGCTTGAAGCCGCATGTATGTATGATAAGGAAGGTCTTCCCACAAAATCAAAGTAAATATAACCAAAAAACCGTCGGTATTTTCGGCGGTTTTTTTATTGAATTGTGTTACTTCTTTATGATATTATTATTTTAATAGTTTAATTGGTGAAAGGAGCGTTTTTATGCATACTATAAAACCGCATATACTTAAGGATGATATGTATAAGCAGCTCAAGCAATACTGTATCCTCTATAAAAAAGACATACCCGTGTGGGAATACACCCGCGGAATGTTCCTTGGTGACAGCTACGAAATGGAAGACTTCAAGGGCGAAATAAAGAGCGGCGATATCTGGTACGCAGGATATGATTCGGCTCATTTCTTCAAGGCAAGCATTACTGTTCCCGAAGAAATGGACGGTCTTGAGTTGCGCGCAAAATTCCAGGTCGGCGGCGAAGCTCTTGTAAAGTGCAACGGTCATTATATCTCAGGCTGCGCTTCAAGAGATTCAATACCCGACAGAACAGAAGTTACTCTTGGTATTCACAAAGCAGGAGAAGTTCTTGAATTTGAAATTGAAGCAACGGTTGACTCCATGAGTTTCTGCGATGCAGCCATGGACGGTGCAAAAGCTGCTGAATGCCGTTTCGGCGAAACCTGTATTTTTGTTATTGACAAGGAATGCGAGGGTTATTATATTGACCTTCAGGTTGCTTTCCAGGCACTTGATTATATAAAAGATGAACACATTAACGCAAAGGTTTATGCAGCTGTTGACGACAGCATGCATATGGTTGACTATGATTTTGACGAAGCAAGAGTCAGAGAATCAATCCATGCCGCAAGAAAGTATTATCTTTCGAAGATAGCTTCCATTGATTGGGCTGCACAGAGCAAGGTTATTCTTACCGGTCACAGCCACATTGACGTTGCATGGCTCTGGAGAATTCAGGAAAGCATCAGAAAGAGCGCAAGAACATTCATGAATGTTACCTCGCTTATGGATGTTTATCCCGAAATGACATTTGGTCAAAGCCAGGCTGTTCTTTATCAGATGATGAAGGACCACTATCCCGAAATCTATGAAAAGATTAAGGAAAAGGTCGCTTCGGGTCAGTGGGATATCTGCGGTAACGTATGGGTTGAGGCTGATACAAACATTGCATCGGGTGAAGCACTTATCAGACAGGTGCTTTACGGCACAGAATTCTTCAAGAATGAATTCGGCAAGGTCTCAAAGACATACTGGCTTCCCGACTGCTTCGGATTCACATGGGCACTTCCCCAGATTATCAACGGCTGCGGAATGCAGAATTTCATAACATCAAAGCTTTCATACAACGACACAACAAAGTTCCCCTACAGCATGTTCATGTGGCAGGGCAACAACGGTGACAGAGTTTATGCTCACCTCATGCGTCCCGCATATAACTGCAATTATAACGTTGACGAAATCATGACTGTTGACAAGGAATGCAACAATAAAAACGAACTCAACACCGCCATGAGTATGTACGGCTACGGTGACGGCGGCGGCGGTCCGACAAGAAATATGCTTGAAAGAGGCAGACGTCTTCAGAATTTCCCCGGTCTTCCCAAAACAGAAATCGGTCACGTTGACGACTTCTTTGAAACATACAAAGGTCACGAGGACGAGCTTCCCGTATGGAACGGCGAAATGTTCTATGAAAACCACAGAGGTACATTCACAAGCCAGGCATTCGTCAAGAAGAACAACCGCAAGGGCGAATATCTTTTCACAAGAGGCGAAATGCTCTCGGTATTTGCCGAAAAGTTCCTCGGCAAGGAATATCCGAAGGAAGAACTTGAAAAGGGCTGGAGAATCCTTATGACAAACCAGTTTCACGATATTCTTCCCGGTTCTTCAATCCACGAAGTGTTTGAAGATTGCCGAAGAGATTATGCCGTAATGAACAAAATAGGTGAAGATATCTATAACGGTGCATTGAAGGCTCTCTCAGGCGCTGTTACGGCAGCTAAAAACAGCATCACCGTATGGAATCTTACCAACGCCAAAAGCTATGAGGCTATTGAGGTTGAGGGTGTTCCCGAGGGTATGTACGCCGCAACAAAAGACGGTCTTTCACTCCCCTCTGCTTATATCAACGGCAAATTTATGTTCCTCCCGGACTGCATTGAACCCATGAGCTGCAAAACCTTTGTTCTCAAGGAAGGTGAATGCATCTATTCTCCCGTTGAAGCAACAACCGAAATGCTCGAAAACGCAAATCTTACCGTTAAGCTCGACGAAAACGGTATTATCACAAGCATTTATGATAATATCAATCAGAGAGAAGCCCTTGACGGCAGAGGCAATATTCTCACCATTTCACTTGACAAGTGCGTTCATGAAACCGCATGGAACCTTGAACTCAACTATCAGAAGAAGATGTGGGAACTCAAGGCAGATAAGATTGAAGTTATTGAAAGCAATGCTGTCAGAGGAGTTATCAGAGTTACTTATACATTCAACAAGTCCACTATCACACAGGATGTTATCCTTTATCAGAACGGAGAAAGCGTTGTGTTTGATACAACCGTTGACTGGCACGAAAGCGACAAGGTTCTTAAGGCAGGCTTTGATGTCTCCGTAATCGATACCGATGCAACATATGATATTGCTCACGGCGCAACAAAGAGACCCACTCACTGGAATACTCTCTATGACCTCACAAGATTTGAGGTTGCGGCACATAAATGGGCAGACCTTTCCGAAGGCGGTTACGGATGCAGTATCATTAACGACTGCAAATACGGTTACGACATTCATAACAGCCACATGAGAATAACTCTTATGCGTGCGCCCACCTGCCCCGACAGAACGGGTGACCACGGCATCAACACATTCAAATACGCAT
>CALAQQ010000224.1 GCA_937888485.1 uncultured Clostridia bacterium | reverse complement strand
CCGTATGAATTTGACGCATTAATACGAATTATATTGTCTGCCTTGTTTTTTTTGCAGCCTGACATCACTCCGATAATCAATACAAAAGATAAAATTATTGCTAAAGTCTTTTTCACAAGTCTTTCCTCCAATTTATAACATCGTAAATTATTTTATTCTCTCTTAATGTTGATAAAATTGTAAGCTTCTTATATGCATCCTTAACTTCATCGAATTCAGCAGAATTTCCACCCTGAAGATAAAAATCCTGGATTGCATATACTATCATCTCATCTAGATAAATTGTATAATCACCAATCTTAACAACCTCTATAGATGATGCCTCCTCAACTGTGTACACCTGCTTATCATCACAACCAGTCAACATACTTACAGCCATAACGAAGGTAAGCGCAATCACCAACAATCTTTTTAAAACGCTATGCTTTTTCATAAGTCCCTCCAAAAACAGCTGTTGCACAGCCCTCCGCAGAAGGCTGTGCAGCGATGCATGATTATTCAGCAGAATCTGATGTATCTGGCTTGACAAATGCAGCCGCATCCGCCAGTGCACTTTCGATCGCCGCATCAAGCGGATCGATCTCAGCAGGCTTCTCTTCCGCAGGCTCTTCTGCCGGTGCCGCTTCCTCAGCAGGCTTTTCTTCCTCTTCTTCAATATCTGCCGTGACAACTTTTTCTTCGATAACGGTTGAAACATTGACTGTTTCGGTATAAGTTTCGCCGAAGTCATCTTCATAGCTTATCGTGATTGTACCTTCGACCTTGCCGAGAATTTCATTGCTGACACGAAGATTTACGCTTCCGGTTTTGCTTTCGCTCTGAAGAATTTCACCGACAAGAACCGTGCCGCCGCTGTCAAGACCTTTGACATCAATATCAATCATTGCATTATGAATTGTGCTTTTGCCCGTGTTCATAAGATTTATACTGACGGTTACGGTTTCGCCCTGAATTGATTTTGATGGAAGCCTAGCGGAATCGTATTTCAGCATCACGCTCTGTTTGATATTAACTCTGATTGTATCGCTTGCGGAATATCCCGAATGATTTGAGTCCTCATATTCCATAGAAAGAGTCAGCGGATGTTCGCCCGTTTTTGCGGTGTGAACGGCAGTCAATCCGACAGTCCATACGTAAGTGCCGTTTGCTGAAATACTTTTTACATAAGCGGTGCCCATACCATCCGTTTTGAGTTCACCGCTTTCATCGGCAAGTGAAAGCTTTATGTTGCTTACAGATTTTGTGGGATTTGTGTTCTTGATTGTGATATTCACTTTTCTGCTTTCTCCCGGAATAATACTTCCGTTTTCAACGGTGTATTCGGTAACCATAAGTCGGGGTTGAGAAGTGTCCTGCGGTGCGGTAGTTGTTTCAATCTCTTTTTTACCGATTACGTTGAGATTGATTACATCAGAAGATGAACCGCTACCTGCTTCACTTTCAAATTCGCACATTATGTTAACAGCGTGGTTTCCGTCTTTGGCAGTTTCTGAAATCTTGACTTCAATATCCCACATTACAGATCTTTTTGCATTAAGTCTGTCAACATAACCCGATGCAACCCCGACAGGAACAATATCTCCGCTTGAATCGGAGAAGGTCAGCTTCATATTATTTACGTAATCGGTTTTGCTTTTATTGGTGAGGGTGATTGATATTTTCGCTGTGTTTCCCGCTTTAAGTTCACCATCTGTTTTGTAATCCGTAACCATAACTTTCGGCTGTGAGGGTATTTCCTCTGCAAAAGCGGTTGTTATCGGTACAAAGCAAAACAGCAAACACATAATTAAACTGAATAATTTTTTCATAGAAATTATAACTCCCTGATATTTTCAACAATGCTGTATTTCATCTGCTTTTTGATTTTTGAATAAAGGTTGAGTGAGCAAACTGCAAACAGAACAAGACATATTACTACCGCTGTAAGAATACGGAATTCAAACGGGAACTCCATATGAAGACCGTAAAAACAAACCAGCTTTGCGGAGAAGAAAACTGCTGTGTAGATTCCGAATCCGAGTCCACAGCCCATTCCGAATGTCGAAAGCAACTGATGAATATAGATCATCGTCAGTTCTTTTGCACTTGCACCGACGGCGCGTAGAGTTCCGATTTCACGCTTGCCTTCATGGATTTTTGCCGTCAGAGCATTATTGACAAGGCTTGCCGCAATGCAGAAAAGAAGCAGAATGATTGAAGCAATACCTGCAACTGTTGCAATTAATTCTGTTTTATTTGACTCATTAAGACGGTATTGCGAATCTGTATCATAATCTGCCGCACGGAAAAAGGCTTCAAGCGATTCTTCAATTTCAGGCGTTATTTTGGTGTTTGCAAACGCATCAATATAATCATACCGAAGCGGACAGCCGAATTTTGACAAACCTTCATTGGTTGTTAAAAAAGCGGGTATTCTGTTATAAAATGTTCCGGTATAAGCCTGACTGACTATTGCACCGATTTTAACCTCACGCTCATATCTGTTATACTTGTAATCATACGCCTTAGCATTTTTGTCATACATTTCGTTTGCTTTTTCGGTGCATATAAGAATACTGAGTTTTACCGTTTCGCCTGCCTTGAACGGCATTGATTCTCTCAGAATTTCAACATAGTCTTTGATATCGTTATACTTTTTCAGACCGTTAGTGATTAATTGCTTTCTTACGCTCGAATGATAACCGTCTTTGTGATATGCAACTTCATAGGCTATCTCTTCGGGTGCAACGAGAATTATCTCTTCTCCCGAATTTATCTTTTCAATGTTGATTTCACCGTCAAGAATATATTCTTCAAGCAATTTCAGATGTTCTTCTCTCTCGGTTTCGATTGAAGTGCCGAAGGGCTCAGCTTCATATCCGACAACCTCCATCAGCTCTTTGTATTCATCCGAAAACTCCATAGTGTTGTAAATTTCAATTATTTCTTCGGGAGTTTCCTTGTGAGTTTCGAGCAGATAACCGTATTTATCGTAGTTTTCCGCTCTGTTGAATTCTGCAAGCCTGAGATACCCGGGATATTCACCGTCAATCAGCCAATTTGCGGTGAGTCTCATTTTGCCGACAGCGTTTCCGATATAACGGTTTGATGTAATCGTATCAATATCGCTGTTATCGACCATGGCATCATAATCTTTATAAAAATTTGCAAAAGCTGTATTAAGCCCTAATGTGTCATCCCTGAAAACAACATAATCTGACTCATAATATTTATTATAGTCATCTAAATAATACTCAAGAAGCGAAACGCAGAAACAGCTTACAATTATTGTTGCAATAAGGATAAGGCTCACGCTTACCTGCCTGAATCTGTGGAAAGTAAGGCTTCTTTTGGAAATAAGTTTTTGTGCGTTGAAGTCCTTAACGGACTTTATTTTTTTATTCTTCATTTTTCTTCCGAGTTCGGTATTTCTGATAGCCTGCATCGGGGTTACTCTTGCAGCATGGAAAAGCGGGATAAGCGCTGCCGCCATAACAAACAGAATTCCGATAACTCCTATAATGATTATCAGATACCACTCAGGATTGAAAATAAACAGATCCCCCATTAAATACGAGAAAAGCTTCAATCCGAAATAAGCTACTGTAACGCTTATCGGAGCACAAATCAGACTGATTAAAAGAGCCTCTCTGCCGAAAACCTTGATTATCTGCCTCTTTGTTGCACCGACTGCACGGAGCATACCGATTTGCTTCCTTCTTTCCTGCAGATTGGTGTTGAATGAATTTATAACTCCGAAGCACGATGCGATTGCCAGCACAACAGCAAGGACTGTTCCGAGGGTTGTGACGGACTTCATATCATAATATGTCATATTATCGTTATCAGAAGCGTAACTCCTTGTGTATATCCAATATCCGGCATCTATGCTCTCCATTATAAGAGGCTTGCCATCGGCATCAACCGTAATATCGGGAGAAAGCGGCATAATTCCGCTTTGATAAAGATATGTTTTATATGCATCGCTGAATTCTACATTGCTTCTGTGGGATTTGCGTATACCGTTCCATATTATTTCTTCATGATTAAAGTCAACCAATGCAATTATTTCGGGATTTCCGCCAACATCAGCCTTTGTTCCGTCACATACAACGGCGGCAGGATATTCGGGACATTTGTTTCCCAGACCGAGACCTGCCCATTCCTCATAATTATAACGTCTGTCCTTGAGTATACCCGAAAGAATAAAGGTTTTCTGTGTTTCTTTTTCAAGAATTTCACCAACGTTTGTCGTGCGGAGATTAAGCGTTATTTCATCGCCAACCTTTGCATCGGTGATGTTCATTCTGTAAAGTGCATCGCTCTCGATTGCAATTTCATTTTCGGTTTCGGGATATCTGCCCTCAAGAAAATGAAAACAGGACAGTTCTCTTGATTTATCGTTGTGAACGGCTATACCCATACCGTCATCAAAATCATCATCGGGTGAATAACCGTAGGCAATAACCTCAAAGGTTGCATAGCTTCTGACCGAACCGTCTTTCACAAAGGGTTCAATGTCAAAATCGTTGCATTTTCTCAGAATGTAATCCTGCTTACCGACAGAACGCTGTTTCAGCTGTTCTGCCGAATCTTCATTGCATACTGCAAAAAACATTGATGCACTTGTGAAAATCATTGCAAAAATAATGCCGATAATCATTAATGTATATTGCTTTCTTCTTGCCTTTAAATTACCGAAAGCTAATTTATTTACAGTTAAATTTTTGTGTTTCATTTTATCCTCCTTTTATCGGAGTAAAAATTATAATTCTCTGATATTCTCAACAATGCTGTATTTCATCTGCTTTTTGACTTTGGAATAAAGATTAACAAAACAAACCGCAAGCAGAGCGATGCAGATGAGTGCCGCCTGCCAGATTTCATAATTGTAATCAAGAGTTCTGTCAGATGATTTTGCGGCAAAATACATAAGAATCCAGATGAAAGTATATAAGCCAAAACCAGCACCGCAGCCCCAGCCAAACATTGAAAGTAGCTGTCTGAAATATGACTGCGTGAGCTCTCTTGCGCTTGCACCGACTGCACGCAGAGTTCCGATTTCTCTTTTGCCGTCACGAATCTGTGCAGTCAATGAATTGTTGATAACGCTTGCACAGATTGAGAAGAAAAGGATAACAACCGAAAGAAGAGCGATAAGTAAGCCTCTGTAGGTGTTTTTGTTTTCCTCATTGCGCTCAAATTGAGAACGCAGATAATGATTTGAGCCTGAAACATACTGATTGAGGAATTGCATCATTTCACCGTCAATTTCAGATGTGCATTCTTCTTTCAAGTTGATGTCCAGATCAAGATAAGGATAATTATCAATAAAAGAAGAAAAGCCTTCAACGGTTGTGTAAAAATCCAGATAATCATTATGATGTATCGAAGAAGGCGATTCTTTGATTATCGCACCGATTCGGAATTCCTTATCTTTTCTTGTTGTATCAGCGGGAACTGAATTCGGCACATAATTCTCTTCGGATATTCCGCTTCTGAGAACACTCAAGGTTACGGTATCGCCGACTTTATATTCATTTTTGGCTCTTGCTTTCAAAGCAGCAAGCCTTTCTTCAGTTTCATCGCCGTCAATGCTGCCGCTGCCCCTGCTACCTTGTTCGGTATCAATAAAGAAACCGATTTCATCGCAGACATAAAGAATTATTTCTTCACCCGAATTGAGCTTATCAATATTTATTTCACCTTCAATTTTGTCTTTGTCAATTTCGGATATGATTTCATTACAATCCAATGCGTGAATCGAAACGGGGAAAAGCTCCTGAGTGTATCTGAGTTTTTCTTTGACAGCGGAATATTCGGGTCTGATATTATCATCGTATTTTTCTTTATATTCTTCAAAGGGAATTGATAAACGGTCAACTGAATCATCATACCGTGAGGAACCGCCGTAATCGAGCACGGTCATATATTCGGAATATTCGTCAACAAGCAGGTTGGCATTGCATCTTTTTACGCCTTCAACACTGCCGACGTAAGGATGGGAAAGAATTTCCTGTCTGTCATTTTCACTGAATCCGCTTGTAAAATAATTGAAATTCAGATTAATAAGATTGGAATTCATTGCTCCGCCAGAACAAACAATTTCATAATCCTCGGACTCATTGATATAATTTTCCGACCATTCAAGCTCACTTGTAATCCAGGGAAAACCGAAACACGACACAACGATTGTTGCCGCAAGAACAACACTTACTCCGATATGCTTGAAACGGTAGAACATAAGATTTCTGCCTGCGAGAATCTTCGGAGCATTGAAGTTTTTCTTCGAACGGATTCTCTTGTTCTTCATTTTTCTCGAAAGGTCTGTGTTGCGGATAGCCTGCATCGGCGGAGTTCTTGATGCTCTTAACAGAGGAATCATTGCCGAAGCCATAACGCAGATAACGCTAAACGCTCCGCACGCAATCAGAACAAAAAAGTTAGGAATAAAAATGAAGTTTTCGCCCATAAGCGAGATAATGCCTTTTGACGCAAAATAGGATATGACAAGGCTAACGGGTACGGTCATAAGGCTGATTATGAGAGCTTCTCTGCCGAAAACAGTTATTATCTGCCTTCTTGTTGCGCCGACCGCACGCATAAGACCGATTTGTTTTCTGCGTTCCTGCAAGTTGGAATTAAACGCATTGACTATTCCAGTGCAGGAAGCGATCATCAGTACACCTGCAAGAATAAGCGCAAAAATCATTGTTAAAGTAATATCGCTTTTTTCATCTGTACCAGAGTAAAAAATGTGCTGATTTGCAAATGTAAAATAATACAGATCGTTATCGGCATTTCCGTATTTATCTTTGAATCCTTGATTTTTAAATTCTTCTCTGAATTTTTCCAAGCCGTTTGTTTTCGAATAGAATTTGACATACGCAGAAAGGTTTTCTTTTCCGCCAAGTTCAAACTTTTCGCTGTTGCAGACAAATGCGGCGGGATAGTTATTTCCTGAATACGCATCTTCAAGATTGCATCTTTTATCCGCAAGAATTCCGACAAGCTTATATGTTTTTTCAACGGTTTCTGGGAGATAACCTTCGCCGTCGGCAATTTTCATTGTTACGGTTATTTCGTCGCCGACTTTTGCACCGAGCATTTTTAATCTTAAAAGTGCATCCTTTTCAAGGGCGATTTCACCGATGTTTTCGGGATACTTTCCTTCTTTGACTGTGAGATATGAAATTTCTTTTGCCTTATCATCAAGTTTTGCAAGCGGTGTGCCGCCGCCCTCGTCATCATTTGTATAAATAAATCCGATTGAAGTTGCAATACCGTATTCGGATATCACTTTATTATTCTTTGCGGCATTGAAATCAAATTCTTCCGCATTGTGAAGAAATATGTTCTGTGTGCCGTAAGATATATTTGTTATCTCCTGCAATGATGAAAGCATTGTAAATCCGAAAAACATAACCCCTGAGGAAAATATCATCGCAAGAACAATGCCGATAATCATTAAGGTATACTGCTTTTTTCTTGCTTTAAGGTTACCCATTGCAAGACGGTTGACGGTAAGCTTTTTCTTGTTCATTGCTTAAACTCCCGCCTTCGTGTCACGAACAATTTTACCGTCTTCAATTGAGATGATTCTCTCTGCCTGCTCTGCAACATTGAGATCGTGGGTAACAAGAATAAGAGTGATTCCGAATTCTTTACTGACATATTTGAGAAGCGAAAGAACCTCACGTCCGCTTTTGCCGTCAAGATTACCCGTAGGCTCATCGGCAAAAAGGATTGACGGCTTGTTCGCAAGTGCACGGGCAATGGCGATTCTCTGCTGTTGACCGCCCGAAAGTGCTGACGGCAAATGTTCAAGTCTGTCCCCGATTCCGAGAACATCAATAACCTTGTTGATATAAGCTTCGTCAACCTTTTTCTTATCGAGCATAACGGGCAGAACTATGTTTTCATATCCCGTCAATTCCTGAACGAGATTATATGCCTGAAATACAAATCCGAAACGTCTGCGACGAAGAACGGAAAGCTGATTATCGTTATAACCCGAAAGCTTTTTGCCGTTATAGATAACATCGCCGCTTGTAGGGTTTTCAAGACTGCTCAGAACGTGGAGAAGTGTTGATTTACCCGAGCCGCTCGGTCCCGTTATTGCACAGAATTCTCCCTGCTCAAAAGCAACGGTTATTCCGTCAACTGCATTAACAATATTTTCTCCGCTTAAATATTCTTTTCTTAAATCTACACATTCGATGATAATCATAAAATTGCTCCTTTGCATCTTTGATGAGTTCATTATAAACCCCGATTCTTTCAAAATCGTGACAATAACCTTACAATTTCGTAAGATAAGAAAAAATCCGAAGAAAATCTTCGGACTTTACATTTTTAAATTTGCATTTATAATCGGAAAACACGCTGTAATCTTTAAGCCGTCTTTGCCGTTTTCAGCAGTAACAGTTGCGTGATGTTTTTCAAAAATCGCCTTTGAAATCGCAAGACCTATACCTGCACTTTCGGGTGAGGCATTATCCGCACGGTAAAAACGGTTGAACAAAAGCGGAAGCTGTTCTTTCGGCACTCCGCCGCCGTTATCTTCAATAACGAGTGTGACAGAGCTTTCGTTTTGTGAAACAGAAACGGTAATTTTACCGTTGTTATCGGTATGTTCACAAGCGTTTTTAATGATATTTCCGATTGCTTCAATCATCCATTCCTTATCGAATCGAAAAACTGCCGTGCCGCTTATAATAAATTCTTTTTCAGGGAACAGCGGTTTGAAATTTCCGATAATTTCACCAACGATTTCATCAAGACTTTGCTCAACAAATTTCATTTCGTATGCATCGCTTTTAATTTTCTCAAGCCTTAAAAGATTGAAAACAAGACTCTCCATTTTTGCAACCAGTTGGAGCTCTTTTTCTGTGTAAGCGGTTGGTGTTGAACTCTGCTCCATTTCGCAGTAAAGGCGAAGTCCTGCAAGCGGAGTTTTAAGTTGATGTGAAATATCTGCAACAAAATCTGCGTTGCTTTTTGCCTGCGATGCCGAGTTGCTTTTTTCAAGAAGCAACAGATTTTCAAGCTCTGCAACAGCATTCTGAA
>CALAQQ010000223.1 GCA_937888485.1 uncultured Clostridia bacterium | reverse complement strand
AGTCAGGATAACCTGCTTCGTCAAGCATTTTTCTTGCTTTTTTGGAAAGATAGGTAATATCACCCGAATCAAGGCGGATGCCGAAATTTTCACCGAAACAACTGTTTACGAGTTCGAGGTGCTTGAACGCAGACTGCGTGAATCCGCATTCCTTAACGCAGGTCTAAAAATCACCTTTACGGACAGACGTGACCCCGACAATATTGTCGAGCGTGTTTTCTGCTACGAGGGCGGTCTTAGTGAGTTTGTCAACTACGTTAATGAGAGCCGCGGCTTTACACCCGTACAGCCTGCTCCCATCCACTTCTCAAGCGTACGTGACGATTCAAGTGCCGAAATCGCACTTATGTATAACGACGGCTATAACGAAACCCTTATCAGCTTTGCAAACAATGTCCGTACTATCGACGGCGGTACTCATGAAACAGGCTTCAAAACCGCAATTACCAAGGTCTTCAACGATTACGGCAAAAAGTACGGTATCCTCAAAGAGGGCGATAAAAATCTCTCCGGTGAAGATGTCCGTGAAGGTCTTGTCGCAATTATCAGCGTAAAGCTGACAGAGGCTCAGTTCGAGGGTCAGACAAAGGGTAAGCTCGGCAATACCGACATCCAGACTCTCGTAAATGCACTTGTTTACGATAAGCTCATGACCTATTTCGAGGAAAACCCCTCCGTTGCAAAGGCTATTTTCTCAAAGGCACTCGACGCCGCAAGAGCAAGAGAAGCCGCAAGAAAAGCACGTGAGCTTGCAAGAAGAAAATCCGTTCTCGAAGGCAACTCTCTCCCCGGCAAGCTCGCCGACTGCACGGAAAAGCAGGCGGAAGGCACCGAAATTTACATCGTAGAGGGTGACTCGGCAGGCGGCTCCGCAAAAGAAGGCCGTGACCGTACCTATCAGGCAATCCTTCCTCTCTGGGGTAAGATGCTCAACGTTGAAAAGGCACGCCTTGACAGAGTTATCGGCAACGAAAAGCTCCAGCCCGTTGTCATGGCTCTCGGAACAGGTATCGGCGACGATTTCGATATCAGCAAAATCCGCTATGAAAAAGTTGTTATCATGGCCGATGCCGACGTTGACGGTGCTCATATCAGAACGCTTCTCCTCACATTCTTCTTCCGTTATATGCGTCCTCTTATCGAAGAAGGCCACGTTTTCCTTGCTCAGCCCCCTCTCTTCAAAATCAGCAAGGGCAAAAAGTTTGCATATGCATTCTCCGATGAAGAACGCGATCAGAAAATCGAAGAATTCGGCGGAAGCTGTGATATTCAGAGATATAAAGGTCTCGGTGAAATGGACCCCGAGCAGCTTTGGGAAACCACCATGGACCCCGCAACAAGAATTATGCTCCGCGTAACTCTTGAAGATGCCGAAAAGGCAGACGAAACCTTCTCAATCCTCATGGGTGACAAGGTTGAACCCAGACGCGAATTCATTGAACAGAACGCTAAGTTCGTTTCAAACCTTGACATATAATCTTAAGAAAGGACTGATTTAACATGAGTTTTGGTGACGCAAGAGATACCCAGAAAATTATAAATGTTGACCTGAACAAAGAAGTACGTCAGGCTTTTCTTGACTATTCAATGTCGGTTATAACTTCCCGCGCACTCCCCGATGTAAGAGACGGTCTTAAACCCGTTCACAGAAGAATTCTTTACACAATGCACGAAAACGGTCTTACCCCTGACAAGGCATACAGAAAGTGCGCCGATACCGTCGGTTCCGTTCTCGGCAGATATCATCCCCACGGCGACGCATCGGTTTACGATGCAATGGTCCGTCTTGCACAGACATTCTCAATGAGATATATTCTCATTGACGGTCACGGTAACTTCGGTTCGGTTGACGGCGACCCCCCTGCTGCATACCGTTATACAGAGTCGAGAATGAGCAAAATGGCTCTTCGCATGCTCACCGATATCGATAAGGATACCGTTGATTTCACAACGAACTACGACGACCGACTTAAAGAACCCGTTGTTCTTCCCTCAAGATTCCCCAACCTTCTTGTTAACGGTTCGGTAGGCATCGCGGTCGGTATGGCAACAAATATTCCTCCCCATAACCTCGGCGAGGTTGTTGACGGAATGTGCGCCATGATTGACGACCCCGATATCAGCCTTGAAGGTCTTATGGAACACATTCAGGGCCCCGACTTCCCCACAAAGGGCGTTATCATGGGCAGAGCGGGCATCAGAGCCGCTTACGGCACGGGCAGAGGCAAAATCACTCTTCGTGCAAAGGCTGAAATCGTTGAAAAGAAAAACGGCAGATTCGAAATTCAGGTAACTGAAATTCCCTATATGGTCAACAAGGCAAAGCTCATCGAAAGCATTGCAGACCTTGTTAAAGAAAAGAGAATTGAAGGCATTTCCGACGTCAACGACTACTCCTCAAAGAAGGGCATGCTCATTTCAATCGACCTCAAGAGAGATGCTAATCCGCAGGTCGTTCTCAATAAGCTTTACAGCTTCACTCAGCTTCAGACAACCTTCGGCGTTATCATGATTGCTCTTGTCAACGGCGAACCCAAGCAGCTCACTCTCAAGGAAGTTCTCGGCCATTATATCAAATTCCAGGAAGAGGTTATCACCCGCAGAACAAGATACGACCTCAAAAAGGCTCAGGACAGAGCGCATATCCTTGAAGGTCTTGCAAAGGCTATTGATATCGTTGACGACATCATCGCAACAATCAGAGCATGTAAGGGCGGTCAGGCGGAAGCCAAGCAGGCACTTATGGACAAGTTCGAGTTTGACGAACCTCAGGCAGCGGCTATCGTTGCATTCCGTCTCGGTCAGCTCGCAGGTCTTGAAATTCTCAAAATCCAGAACGAGCTCGATGAACTCAAGGCAAAGATTGCGGAATTCCTTGAAATTCTCACAGACGAAGCAAAGGTTCTCGAAATCGTTAAAGCGGAAGCAATGGCTGTCCGCGATAAATTCGCAGACGAAAGACAGACGGAAATTGTCAACGTTTCGGGCGAGGTTGATATTGAAGATCTCATTCCCGAAGAAACCTGCGTATTCACCCTCACCGATATGGGTTATATCAAGCGCATTCCCATGGATGAATATAAACAGCAGAGAAGAGGCGGCAGAGGCGTCAAGGGTCTCACACGCAGAGATGAAGATATCGTTAAAACAATGTTCACCTGCTCAACCCACGACTACGTCATGTTCTTCACAACGAAGGGCAAGACTTACAGGCTCAAGGGCTACGAAATTCCCGAGGGTTCACGTCAGAGCCGCGGCATGAATATCGTTAACCTTCTTCCCCTTGAAGACGGCGAGCGTGTTTCCGCAATGATAAGAGTTCCCGAATTCGGCGAGGATAACTATTATCTCTGCATGCTCACAAGAA
The DNA here is from genome assembly GCA_937888485.1 of uncultured Clostridia bacterium. Taxonomy (GTDB): domain Bacteria; phylum Bacillota; class Clostridia; order Oscillospirales; family Acutalibacteraceae; genus CAG-177. Next base: position 5,683 of record CALAQQ010000223.1, on the reverse strand, counting down.
ACGGCATCATCAAACGTACCGAACTTGATGCATATAAGAATGTCCGCCGCAACGGTGTTATCGCTATCAATCTTGATGACGATGATGAGCTTGTATGGGTTAAGCTCACAGAGGGCGGCGAAAACCTCATCATCGCAACAAAGAAAGGCATGAGCATTGCCTTCCGTGAGGACGATGCAAGAGTTATCGGCCGTACCGCAAGAGGCGTTAAGGCTCTCAAACTTAAAGAGGGTGACTGCGTTATCGGCATGGATATCCTCACCGAGGGCAAGAAAGTTCTCACTGTCAGCGAAACGGGTTACGGCAGACTCAGCGACATCGAGGATTACCGTCTCCAGAACAGAGGCGGCTCGGGTCTCACCAACTACCACGTTGCAAAATACGGCGACGTTGCCGCAATCGAGGTTGTTGACCCCGAAGACGACCTTATGCTCATAGCTTCCGACGGCATCATCATCAGAATTCCGCTTGAAACAGTCCGCCTTTGCGCAAGACCCTCAAAGGGTGTCCGCGTGATGAAAGTTACCGAAGGCGAAAAGCTCATCACAGCTGTTTCCGTTGAAAACGAAGGCGAAACCGATGAAAATACCGCCGATGAGAACGCAGAAATTTCCTCGGAAGAAATAACGGAATAATTATACAATATTTTACAAAAATTTTTGAATAAATACTTGCTATATTAAATATTATTTGATATTATTTGAAGAGTAAGCAGAAAAAAAGTCGCATTTGAAAAAAAGGGGATGATTTTTTGAATATCGCTTTGATTGCACACGACGCAAAAAAAGAACTTATGGCAGAGTTCTGCATCGCTTATTGCGGAATCCTCAGCCGTCACAATCTATTCGCAACGGGAACAACCGGTAAAATCGTTGCCGAAGCAACAGGTCTTGATATCACCCGTTTCTTAAGCGGTATCCAGGGCGGCGATGAGCAGATTGCTTCGAGAATCGCCTGCAACGAAATCGACGTTCTTCTTCTTTTCCGTGATCCTTTGACCGCAAAGCCTCACGAGCCTAACGAAGCAACGCTTCTCAGGCTGTGCGATGTACACAATGTCCCCGTTGCAACAAATATCGCAACGGCGGAAGCTCTGATTCATTCACTTGCCAGAGGAGACCTGGATTGGCGCGAAATCGTCAATCCCAAGAAGTATTAATCTTCGGGAGGCACTCCTTCAGGCAACACCTGTGATTTCCAAGGAGTCGCTTAACACGGCGGCTCCTTTTTCACAAATATTTTATAAGTCTAAAAAGGAAGAATATTTATGGCTTTAGTTACAAAGGCTGTCAAAGGCACTCAGGATTTGCTCCCTGCCGACAGCTATAAAAATCAGTTTGTTGAATCAACAATGCTTGATATTGCTTCAAAATTCGGCTTCAGGGAAGTCAGAACTCCCGTTTTTGAACATACCGAGCTTTTCCAGAGAGGTGTCGGCGAAACGACCGACGTTGTTCAGAAAGAAATGTATACCTTCAACGATAAGGGCGAGCGTTCAATAACTCTCCGCCCCGAGGGAACTGCGGGTGCAGTCAGAGCATTCCTTGAACACGGTCTTTTCAACGAGGCTCTCCCCTCAAAGATGTGCTACCTCACCTCATGCTACCGCTATGAAAAGCCTCAGGCAGGCAGACTGCGTGAATTCCATCAGTTCGGCGTTGAGGTTTTCGGTGCAGGCGCACCTGCCGCAGATGCGGAAGTTATCTCCGTTGCCAACGAGATTTTCGCATTCCTCGGCGTTCAGAATCTTAAGCTTGAAATCAATTCAATCGGCTGCCCCGAATGCAGAAAGAACTATCACAAGGCTCTCAAGGAATATTTTGAGGCAAAGAAAGAAAATCTTTGCGGAACCTGCCTTGAAAGACTCGAAAAGAATCCCATGAGAATTCTCGACTGCAAGAGCCCCGTTTGCTCCGATATAACAAAGGATGCTCCCGTTATTCTCGACTACGTCTGCGATGAATGCAAGGCTCATTTTGAAAGCGTTAAGAAATATCTTGACGTTATGAATATCGAATACACCGTAAATCCCAGAATCGTAAGAGGTCTTGACTATTATTCAAGAACCGTTTTCGAATTTGTTTCAACCGAAATCGGCGCTCAGGGTACAGTTTGCGGCGGCGGCAGATACGACGGTCTTGTCGAAGAGCTCGGCGGACCCCACACTCCCGCTCTCGGCTTCGGAATGGGTATTGAAAGACTTCTTCTCCTTCTCAAGGCGCAGAATATCGAAATCCCCGAGCCTTCGGGATGCGACCTTTACATTGCGCCCATGGGCGATGCCGCATCTCTTGAAGCGATGAGAATCGTTTCCGAGCTTCGTGCAAACGGCGTTTCGGCTCAGACCGACGTTGTGGGCAGATCGCTCAAGGCACAGATGAAATTCGCCGACAAAATCGGCGCAAAATATACTATGGTCCTCGGCGATAACGAAATTGCCGAAGGCAAGGCAAAAGTCAAAAATATGAACACGGGCGAAGCCACGGAAACAGAGCTTGCAGACCTTGGCGAAAACTTCATGGAATTCCTTGTCCGTGAAGCAACGGCGGCTCTCGGCGAAAGCCTCAACCTTGAAGGCGTTGACCTTTCGGGATTGCTTAATTTCTAAATGAACAATTAAAAATGAATAGTGAAAAGTTGATGACGGGTTTCACCCGTACCCATTATAAAAAGCGTCGCAGACCCTTTACTTTTCACTTTTCATTATTCACTTTTCATTCATAAAGAGGTAAAACATTATGGATTTTATGACCGGTCTTAAAAGAACCCATTATTGCGGCGATCTCCGTCTTTCCGATGCAGGAAAAACCGTTACCGTTGCAGGCTGGGTACAGCGTCAGAGAGACCTCGGCGCACTTATTTTCATCGATTTGAGAGACAGAGAAGGCATCGTTCAGCTTGCCTTTGACGAATCAACAGCAAAGGACGTTTTTGAAAAAGCCGCTTCGGCAAGAAGCGAATATGTCCTCATGGCACAGGGCGTTGTAAGAGAACGTTCCGCAAAGAACACCGAAATTCCTACGGGCGAGATTGAAATCGAGGTTACAGACCTCCGTGTGCTCGCAAAGAGCGAAACTCCCCCGTTTGAAATTATTGAAGACTGCCAGACGGCAGAGCTTACAAGACTCAAATACCGTTATCTTGACCTTCGCAGACCCGACCTCCAGAAGAATATTCTTCTCCGTCACAAGATAACGAAGATTACCCGTGACTATTTCGACGAAAACGGCTTCATCGAAATCGAAACACCCATTCTTATCAAGTCAACTCCCGAAGGCGCAAGAGACTATCTTGTTCCCAGCCGTATCCACAAGGGCAAATTCTACGCTCTTCCCCAGTCACCTCAGCTTTATAAGCAGCTTTCGATGGTTGCAGGCTTTGACAGATACATGCAGATTGCCCGCTGCTTCCGTGACGAGGACCTCCGTGCAGACCGTCAGCCCGAATTCACTCAGATTGACCTTGAAATGTCCTTCGTTGATATGGAAGACGTTCTTGCAATCGGTGAAGGCTATATCGAAAGAGTTTTCCGTGAAGCTATCGGCGCAGAAATCAAGCTCCCCCTTCCCCGTCTTACTTTCAAGGAAGCTATGGAAAGATACGGAAGCGATAAGCCCGACACACGCTACGGCATGGAAATCTATGACCTTAGCGAAACCGTCAAGGGCTGCGGCTTCGGAGTTTTCACAGGCGCACTTGAAGCAGGCGGCAGCGTAAGAGGTATCACTGCAAAGAACGCTTTCAATATCCTCACAAGAAAAGAAATAGATAAGCTCACCGAAATGGTAAGAGGCATCGGTGCAAAAGGTCTTGCATGGGCAAGAATCGCAGAGGACGGCACTGTTGCATCCTCATTTGCAAAGTTCATGACAGAAGACGAAATGAACGCTATCTGCGAAAAAGCAGATGCAAAGGCAGGCGACGTTATCCTTATCATTGGCGACGGCAAGAATTCCACTGTTCTTTCCGTTCTCGGCGCACTCCGTCAGACCGTTGCAAAGAAGCTTGACATTATTCCCGAAAATCAATATAATCTTCTTTGGATTACTGAATTCCCCTTCTTCGACTGGGATGAAGACAGTCAGCAGTTTGTTGCAATGCACCATCCGTTCACATCACCCATGGATGAATGCCTCGACTATCTCGAAACAGACAAGGGTGCGGTAAGAGCAAAGGCATATGACCTCGTTCTCAACGGCGTTGAACTCTGCTCTGGTTCAATCAGAATCACCAATCCCGACCTCCAGGCAAGAATCTTTTCGCTTCTCGGTCTTTCCGATGAAGAAGCACACAATAAATTCGGCTATCTTCTCGACGCATTCAAATACGGCGCACCTCCTCACGGCGGTATGGGTATCGGTCTTGACAGACTTGTTATGCAGATGCTCGGCTGTGAATCGCTCAGAGATGTTATCGCATATCCCAAGGTTCAGAACGCAAGCGAACCCATGACGGAATGCCCCGCAACAGTTGACGGCGTTCAGCTTGACGACCTCGGAATCGCAATCAGCGCAAACGAAGAGTAATTGCATATAATAATAAAGTAAATAATTTTCCACACGGAAGGATGAATATATCATGGCAAGAGTCTATAATTTTTCAGCGGGTCCCTCAATGCTTCCCGAAAGCGTACTCAACAGAGCCGCAGCGGAAATGCTCGACTATAAGGGCAGCGGTCAGTCTGTTCTCGAAATGAGCCACCGTTCAAAGGTGTATGAGGAAATCATTTTCGGTGCCCGCGACCTTTTCAAAGAGGTTATGAATATCCCCGATAACTACAAGGTTATCTTCTGTCAGGGCGGTGCTTCAACACAGTTTGCGGCTATCCCCCTCAACTTCCTTAACGGAAGCGGTAAGGCTGACTACGTTCTTTCGGGTCAGTTCTCCACAAAGGCATACAAAGAAGCCTGCAAATACGGCGACATTAAGGTTGTTGCATCATCGAAGGAACAGAATTTCTCATGCATTCCCGAACTCGATAAGTCAACCTTTACTCCCGATGCAGACTATTTCTACATCTGCCAGAACAACACTATCTACGGCACTCGCTTCGCAGAGCTTCCCGATACAGGTAACGTTCCCCTCATTGCAGACGTTTCATCATGCTTCCTTTCGGAGCCCATGGATGTTTCAAAATACGGCGTAATGTACGGCGGCGCACAGAAGAACGTTGCTCCCGCAGGTCTTACCGTTGTTATCGTTCGTGAGGACCTTCTCGGCAATGCAAGAGATTACACTCCCACAATGCTCGACTACAAAACCCTCGCTGATAACGATTCAATGTACAACACTCCGCCCTGCTACTCAATCTATATGTGCAAGCTCGTTCTTGAATGGATCAAGAACCTCGGCGGTCTTGAAGCAATGAAGCTTCATAACGAAAAGAAATGCTCAATTCTCTATGATTTCATTGATAACAGCAAGATGTTCAACAACCCCGTTAAGAAGAGCGACCGTTCAATGATGAACGTAACCTTCGTAACCGAGAGCGATGAACTCAATGCCAAATTCGTCAAGGAAGCAACAGAAGCAGGCTTTGTTAACCTCAAGGGTCACCGTTCAGTCGGCGGCATGAGAGCTTCAATCTATAACGCAATGCCCATCGAAGGCGTTGAAAAGCTTGTTGATTTCATGGCTGAATTCGAAAAGAAGAACTAAAGGAGAATTCTCATGTTTAACATTT
>CALAQQ010000222.1 GCA_937888485.1 uncultured Clostridia bacterium | reverse complement strand
TTGTTGAAACAGTAGGTATCAAGGATATCCGTACAAAGGCTCTTCGTTCAAACAATCCTACTAACGTTGTAAGAGCTACAATTGACGGACTTTCAAAGCTTCGTAATGTTGAAGAAGTTGCTGCTATCCGCGGCAAATCAGCAAAAGAAATTTTAGGTTAAGGAGGGCGGATTAAAATGGCAGATATTCAGGTAAAGCTCGTTAAGAGCCTTATTGGAAGCACCAAGCCCCAGATCGCAACCGCCCATGCACTTGGTCTTCATAAAATCGGCGACGTTTCAGTTCAGCCGGACAACGCTGCTACTCAGGGCAAGGTAAGAAAGATTTCTCACCTTGTTGAGACCAGCGAGCAAGGAGGTGCAAACTAATGAAGTTGCACGATCTCTCACCCGCAGCAGGCTCAACAAAAGAGCGTAAGCGTATCGGCCGCGGACCTGCATCAGGTCAGGGTAAAACAGCCGGTAAGGGTCACAAAGGTCAGAAGGCACGTGCAGGCAGAGGTATGCGTGCCGGCTTTGAAGGCGGTCAGATGCCCCTTCAGAGAAGAATCCCCAAGAGAGGATTCAACAACATCTTTGCAACAGAAATGGCAATCACAAACATTGCTACACTTGATAAGTATTTCGAAGACGGTGCAACCGTTACAATCGACGCTCTTATTGAGAAAGGCATCGTTAAAAAGACTTTGGACGGCGTAAAGATTTTGGGTAATGGCGAAATTTCGAAGAAGCTCACCGTTCAGGCAAATGCTTTTTCAGATAGCGCTAAATCAAAGATCGAAGCTGCCGGAGGAAAGGCAGAGGTGATCTAAACATGCTTCAGACAATTGTTAACGCATGGAAAATCGCTGACCTTCGTAAGAAGATGCTCTTTACAGCTTTAATCGTACTCATCTTCAGAATCGGTTCAGCTATCCCCGTACCTTTCACAGACATTGGTGAGTCAGGCATTATCGCTGACCCCAATGCCGGTACATTCATGAACTATCTTGCAATGATGACCGGTGATGCATTCACATACGGAACGATTTTCGCTATGTCAATCACACCCTACATCAACAGCTCGATTATTATGCAGCTCCTCGCAGTTGCAATTCCCGCCCTCGAAAGACTCCAGAAGGAAGGCGAAGAAGGACGCAAGAAGATTGCTTCCATCACTCGTTTTGTAACAATCGGTCTTGGTGTTCTCCAGAGTACCGCTTACTACTTCTATCTCCGTTCACAGGGCTACCTTGTTGAAAGCGCTTCGGGCAAAGGCTTCGCAGCAGTTTTCGCAGCATTCGTTATCATCCTTTGCTTCACCGCAGGTACCGCACTTATCATGTGGCTCGGTGAACGCATCAACGAAAAGGGTATCGGCAACGGTATTTCAATCATACTTTTTGCAGGTATCGTTTCAAGAATTCCCACTCTCGCAGCAACACTCTTCGGAAAGACAGGTTATTTCAGCCACGGCGGACCCTACTATTTCCTTTCACCCCTTGTTGCTGTTATCCTCGTACTCATGATTGCTTTCATCGTATGGATGGATAACTCAGAGAGAAGAATTCCCGTACAGTATGCTAAGAGAGTTGTTGGCAGAAAGATGTACGGCGGCCAGAGCACACATATTCCCATCAAGGTTAATATGTCAGGCGTTATGCCCGTTATCTTCGCATCATCAATTCTTTCACTTCCTCCCACAATCCAGATGTTTGTTTCATCAAAGATTAAGGAAGGCGGTTTCTGGGACGGTTTCTTCGGAATCTTCTCATACAGCCACTGGGCATACTCAATCATCTATTTCGTATTCATCATTGCTTTCGCATATTTCTATGCAAGTATTCAGTACAACCCCATTGAAATGTCAAAGAATATCCGTGACAACGGCGGTTCAATCCCCGGCATTCGTCCCGGCGAACCCACCTCAAGATATATCGGCAAGGTTATCAACAGACTCACCCTTCTCGGTGCGCTTCTTCTCAGCGTTGTTGCTCTCTTCCCGATTATCTTCTCACAGGTAACAACCTTCTTCCTCAACATGTGGCAGGAAGGCGCATCAATGAACGTTTCACTCGGCGGTACATCAATCATCATTCTTGTCGGTGTTGCACTTGAAACAGTTAAGCAGCTCGAAAGCCAGATGATGATGAGACATTATAAGGGCTTCCTTGATTAATAAGCCCTTCGCAGACTCCGGTCTGCATTAACGGAGGATTAGCATGATAGTGCTCAAAACAACAAGAGAACTCAGCCTGATGAAAGAGGCATGTGTTATCGCTGCAGGAGCATTAAAGGCAGCGGGTGAGGCAGTTGAGCCCGGTGTTTCAACCGAGGAAATCAACAGAATTGCCCATAACTTCATAACAAAAAGCGGTGCGATACCGACTTTCAAAGGATATAATGGTTATCCTGCTGCCACATGCATTTCCATAAACGATGAGGTCATTCACGGCATTCCGAGCAAGAAGCGCATAATCAAAGCGGGCGATATAGTCAGCATTGACGTAGGCGCAACCTTCAACGGCTATGTCGGCGATAATGCCGCCACTTTTGCGGCGGGTGACATCTCACCCGAAGCTCAGCGGCTGTGCGACACTACACGCGAGAGCCTTTACGAAGGCATCAAAGCGGCTGTCGCAGGCGGCAGACTCGGTGACATCGGCTCAACAATCCAAAGGTATTGTGAGGAAAGAGGCTTTTCGGTGGTTCGTGAATTCACGGGTCACGGTGTAGGAAAGCAGATGCATGAAGACCCCAGCGTACCGAATTTCGGCACACCCGGACGAGGTGTGCGCCTGCTCCCGGGCATGACCATTGCCATTGAGCCCATGATTAATATGGGCGGCGCAGGCATCAGGCAGTTGCCTGACGGCTGGACTATCAAAACAA
>CALAQQ010000221.1 GCA_937888485.1 uncultured Clostridia bacterium | reverse complement strand
GCTTGTTCTGACGTGGTGTATAATTGCGCACTTTTACAAAGTGGTGTTTTTGTTGCTCTCTCTGAATTGCTCAATCGCTCTACCGACAGCTTCGGGTTGAAACGCAATTTTCAGTATTTCTTCAATCTGTTCGTCTGTCAGTTCATTGGGACAACCGAGAAATTTTTCAAGCATCGCTCCACGGGTGCAGAGTCTGTGAGTACGTTCTTTCCGTGTCAGCATATTTATCTGTGACTCATAATATTTGCTTTTGTTATGCAATACTTTCAGTTTCGCTTCGCCCCTCGCTTTCATTTCACGAAGTTCGTCAATTGACTTATTTTCGAGATTTTGATTTGACATTAATTATCACCTCTTTTCTGCTTTAGGGTATAAGAAAACCGCTCCACTAAAAGTGAAACGGTTCGATGAAATTTATTATTTTGTTTTTCCATTCAATATAAAATCAATTAAGCTGTCAGTGTCGGTGAAATAATCATAATCACCATTCACACCTTCACGGTGATAAACAACACCGCCTCGTTCATTTCTTTCAAGACAATCTAAGAGTTTTTCTTCTCCATACTGCTTAATAAACAAGTTGAAGGTATATGGTTTTATTTTATTTAAAAGACCTTTTCTGCAATCTTCGGTACACTCATAGCAATGTTCTATGCCTTTTTCTAAAGAACATTTTTTGTTTTCGCACCAATCGTTATCGGGACAATTTCCCGAATTGCAACCATTGCAAGAATCATTTTCAGAACACAAACAACAAGCAAGACCGCATCTTGCGATTCCTAATTCTCTTTTCATAACAATCACCAACTTAAACGTTATATTCGTGATAACCGAACTCGGTGCGGTAAGTTTTTGAGTGGATAAATCCAAAACTTTCTAAACAATTGATTTTTTCGGGAATATTTGAAGATTTAATTTTAACACTTCCGATTTCAAAATCATCAATAAATTGTTCTATGGCTAGTTTAAGAATTTCTCCAAAAGATTCTTCGGTATTATTTTTTGAGGATAAATCAATTCTCAAAACACCTGCTTCACCACCGAAGATTTCAACAGTTCCAATAGCTTTCCTATCAGCTTTATTGATAACTGAAAACCGAACATAATACTGATTTTGATATTCTTCTAACCAAAACTTAATACAATCTTCCATATCGGAAACTGTAGAATAATAAAAATCACTTGTGCAGAAATCATCATTAAACTTGCTGACATTGTCTTTGTCTGAATAGCAAGCGAGCAAATCTTCTGCATCTTCTAACTTTACCAAGCGAAGAATAAATGATTCTGTTTCATAGATCGGACACTGTTCATAAACATTTTTCATAGTTATAGTTTACACTCCGTTACAGCTCATTTTTATACGCATATCCAAAATCTATTGGCGGAGAAGTTACCGAAATATATACAAATTCAGCATCACCGTCATTCAATAAGCCGTGAATATCTTTATCTGCAAATCTGACAACATCTCCTGCAGTGAAAATCATTTCTTTTTCATCCGCAAGAAGCAATCTGCCTTTACCCTGAACAGCATACCATATCTGCTCGGAGGTATCGTGTTTATGTCTTGGCTGACTTGCGCCGACTTCAAGATGAACTTCCGTAATTGTAACTCTTTCGCTTTTTGAATTTTCTGGATTTATCAGTTGCCTTGAAACAACTCCAGGATTTGAAAGTTCTTTTATCTTTTCTCGATTAATAAATTCCATTTCATTATCAAGCTTCATAGAAATATCTTTTAATGTTTTCGGCATCGGGATAGTTAATTTCATCTATCGCCCTGATTACTTTGTCGGCATCATATTCCAAGTCAATCAAACCAATTTCGATACCTTCGTTTTCTAAATTCACTATACCTGCTCGTGCGATATTTTTATCAAGTGCAGGACATCCGAGCGAACCGACATTTATGTAAAATTTATCGCCTTTGCAAATGTTTCTGTTATGGTTGTGACCGTATAAAACAATATCGCATTTAACATTAGAAAACATCTTTTTCAAGTCATTTTCATCAGGATTCATTTTGCCGTTGATATAATGACCGTCACAATCCATACAGTAGTGCAGAACGGACAAAGTGTAACCTTCAGATTTTATATTAACCCTATATGGTAAATTTCTGAGAAAGTCAACTGATTCTTTTGACAACAAACTATGTTCCCATTTGTGATGTTTCATTTCCTCATAACCCATATGTTCTTCATTGGGATATTCGGTTGGCATTTCATCGAGCAGGTATTTTTCATGATTTCCTCGTACGGCAATTAAATCAGGAATCTGCATCAGATATTGTACTGTTTCTTCGGGATAAGGTCCGATTCCGATTATATCTCCGCAACAAATAATCTTATCGCATTGCAGTTCTTGTAATTTTTCTACAACAACTTTAAGTGCAACGAGGTTGTTATGTATATCTGTAATTACTCCTAATTTCATAGTTTTCACCTGCCACCTATATCAATTGCGACAAAATAGTTTTAGTGTGTTTTTATGATTATATCACACGTATAGGTGTAAAACAATATTATTTTCTTTTCACCCAAACAATATCATATCCCATAACGTCAGCCATTTCGACTGCTTCGAAATACCGAAGAGAGCCTCGGCTGAGTTTGCCCGAGAAGTTCGGTACGCTGTCGCTCCAGCCGTATTCAAATGAAAGCATATCAACAAGTT
>CALAQQ010000220.1 GCA_937888485.1 uncultured Clostridia bacterium | reverse complement strand
TGATTGTCACGACAAGCCGCATCGTCAGCACCATTACTGCTCATATAGTAGTAGTTAGCGACTGCTGTGCCGTTGATATCGAACACACCATAGCCGTTAGGCGCGCCGTCGCCATTGGTCTTCGACGACCACCAAGCACCGCAAACCGCAGCCAACGTATGCTCCTTGACATCCGTATAGCACTCGCGGTAGCGCATATAGTGGTTATGACCCGACAAGATGCGGAGGTTAGGGTAACGACGCAAGAGGTTGATAACATTCGCGCCATTAGGATAACTCGAACCCGACCTATTCCAAACAGGGATATGCACGCAGAAGATGATGAGTTTATCGAGCGGAACAAACTGCAAGTCGTTCTTCAACCACTCATACTGCTCGTCGGTAAAGCCCATCACATACTCGCCGGCATCGTTGTCGGTCTCGGCCTTATCTGTGAAATAGATGTTTCGCATATTGATAATATGGGCATCGCCACGATTCCACGAGTAGTTAATCGGACCAAAGACCTCCTCGAAGGCACGCTGTGTCTTGATTTGGAAGTTAGAACCCGAATAGCTGTTGAGGTTGGTCGTATTATCAGGACCGAAGTATGTGTAGTCGTGGTTACCGATTGTTTGGAAGAGCGGAATCAAAATGCTCTGCATCTCGTCGCGCATTGGCTCCATCAACGGCTGTGTATTAGCCACACCTGCACGACCGCCATACTCCGAATAGACAACATCACCAAGCGTCACACCATAGCAAGGCATACCTGCGCTCTGCTTCGTTGCGATATGAGTATTGACTGCCGGAACGGTCTCGTTGCGGAAGTAGCCAATCTCTTTCGTGTCGCGCACCTGTGGGTCCGCCAACACAAAGAGCGAGAACTGCTCCTCTACGCCACCCGCCAACTTCGTCAGCGTAAAGTCGTAAACCGACTTCTCCGACGAGTACTTCGTGAAGAATGCCGGCTGGTTGTATTCATTCTTCGCCACCTCACAATCGGCAGGTACCGAGTAGTAGATATAATAGGTATCCTCGCACGTTTTGAGCGAATAGCGACCCTGCGAGTCGGTGCGAGCCACCGAGAAGCCGTCGCTGACCACAACACCCGCAGCAGGGGTCGAGTCGGTGTAGGAAACCGTACCCGTCACAACACCCTCCAAGTCGTAAATCTCCTCGACCGTCACGCGCACATCGTCGAGCTGGAAGCGGCACGATGTCGTTGGGCCCGCATTACCACCAAAGGCGATACAAGCACCGTGTGGCAGGTCGGAGAGCGTTACCTCGCACTCCTCCCAATCGTAGTAAGCCGAGCCGGAGAGAGTAACGTTCTGCGCATCGCACAGAGCCGAGTAGTTCACCGAATAGTTGGCATTGAGTTCGGCAGCCGAGAGGGCCTTGACAGTTATCTTCTTCTCGAAAGGAGCGGCCTTGAACTGCACCCTCACGCGAGCGTACTTGCCATCCGGAATAGCCGTCAGTGCAGGTGTGCAGACAGATGCATTGTTGCCACTCGTACCAACTTTGAGATAGCCCGAACGCATACAAACAGAGCCACCGTTTGCCCCTACCTTGCCACCAATCCAGCCCCAACCCTCCATACCGAGGCCATCGACTACGTTCTTAAAGTTATTGAACAGACCGTGCTCCTGACCACCAGGCACTACATAGTAGGCATCGTCACTAACCGTAAGTTCGCCCTCAACCGGCTGAACCTCGGTCATCTTCGTTGGCGACTTATACGATACGCCCGCAGCACCCACCGAAACATCGGCTGCGTAGATAAGTTTGGCGAAGTTGTTGAAGAGAATCATATCGCCCGGCTTGGCATTCTCGGTCACCACATCGGCAACCGAAGCGACCGAAGCAGTTGCAACCTTCAACGGACGGCTCTCGACATCGTCGGTCACGTTCCAAACCTTTGCGTAGTAGGTTGTCGATGGCTCCAACGCAGGGAATACAAAGCGTGGAGGATAGGTTGCGTAGATGCTGCTGCCCACGATACCATCGACACTTACAACAAGGTCGGTGCAAGCCGCATCGCGGTAGAGTGCCACCTTATAGGTCTTCTCCTTGTCGGCGGTAAAGTCGTTGGTCGCAACACCCGCAGGGTTGCCGATATCGGTATTTGCCGCAGTAATCGACCACGCGATAGTCACGGTCGAATCGGTCGAGCAAACCTCGGCCATCACGATAGGGTTTTTGTCGAACGTGTACTCGCCATCAGCCAAATCCGCCGCCGTAACGCCCTCTTTAAGGGTGAATTTAGCGGTTGCCAACGGCAAGTTGTAGATCATACCCACCTCGAATTGCTTTGCCGGCTTTTTGCAGAAGGTATAGACGCCCTCGCTGGTCACGATTTCGTACCACACTCTGCCCTCGACCTTCGTCCAATCGACCGGCGCAAGGATTGCCCAACCGTCGGTCGTCTTCTCCTCAACAGGGTTTTCGTAGTGCAGGGTCAGTTCTTTGGACTGCGCCTCCAAAATCGAGACATCCTCCGTGTCGATAATCGTACGGCCGGCGATGCACGCATCCTCGGTCGTGATTTTTGCGCTGTAAATGGTCTGCGCCGATGGGAGCGTAGTTTGCCTGATAGAGAAGAATATCCGCCGCCATAAGCACGGGATATGCAAAAAGACCGACATTTACATTGTCTGCATGCTTCTGGGATTTTTCTTTGAACTGTGTCATTCTTGATGCTTCTCCAAACTGAGTGTAGCAGTCAAGAATCCATGCAAGCTCTGCATGAGCTGCAACCTGACTCTGAATGAAAACAATGTTCTTTTCGGGGTCAAGACCGATTGAAAGGAGAATTGCATACATTTCCATAATCTGCTGACGGAGTTTTGCGGGGTCGGGATGAATTGTTAAAGCGTGAAGGTCTGCAACAGCGTAAAGGCAATTGTAGTCATCGCTCATTGCTTTCCAGTTTTTAAGAGCGCCGAGATAGTTTCCGAGAGTGGGAACAGATGTCGGCTGAATCATACTTAAAACTATCGGCTTTTTTTCGGGAGTTGTATTTTCCATTAATAACACCTCTTTTAAAGTGATTTTGCGACTTCTCCGAGAATTTTTACACCTTTTATAATGTCTTCGTCGGAGGGAGTTGAGAAATTCATTCTTATGTACTGACAGGGTGCGTCGCCGTCAACCATCATTGCGTTGCCGGGAACAACCGATGCTCCTGCCGAACTTGCTTTTTTAACAAAATCGAGCATATCGATTCCGTCGTTGAGCTTTGCCCAGACGAAAAGACCGCCTTCGGGTCTGTGGTATGTAAGGAAATCGGAAAGCTCTTTGTCAATGCAGTCGCAGAGAAGATTGAGCTTGCGTTTATAAATTTCCACGATTTTGGCGATATGGGCTTCAAAATCATATTCTGTAAGCCACTTATATACAACAAGCTGTGAAAGCAGGGGAGTATGAACATCCTGAGTCTGCTTTGCAACGGTGAGCTTTGCGATAACTTCTTTCGGGGCAAGAACATAACCGACTCTTATTCCGGGAGCAACAATCTTTGAAAATGAACCCGAATAGATAACAATGCCGTCGGTGTCAAAGCTCTTGATTGCGGGAACGTTTTCGCCTGAAACACGAAGGTCGCCGTAGGGATTATCTTCAAGAATCATAACACCGTATTTTTTTGCAAGCTCATAAACAGCCTTTCTCTTTTCGAGCGACATTGTTATGCCTGCAGGATTCTGGAAGTTGGGGATTGTATAGATAAACTTAACGTTTTCTTCTGTCTGGAGTTTCTTTTCGAGAGCTTCGATGTTGATACCGTCACTGTCAACGGGAACACCCGAAAGCTTTGCGCCGAAGCTTCTGAAACAGTTGAGTGCTCCGATGAATGAAGGCTCTTCGCAGAGAACACAGTCGCCGTAGTTAACAAAGCACTGACTTGTAAGACTCATGACCTGCTGTGCACCGCTCACAACGATAAGCGCATCGTTTTCGGAACCGACACCGTAGCGTTCCTTTGCAAGCTCTGTCAGTTTTGCAACAAGGGGAGCATAGCCTTCGCTGATGCCGTACTGAAGTGCGAGAATGGGGTCTTCCTCAAGAACCTTGCCGACGATTTCTTTTATATCGTTAACGGGAAATGCGTCGGGAGCAGGATTTCCTGCTGCAAGAGGGATAGTGTTTCCCGAACTTTTGAGAATTTCTCTGATGATTGAAGGCTTGAGAGATGCGACGCCTTTTGCAAACTGATAGTCCATATATTTCTGTCCTTTCATAAGGAATTCTTTTTAAAATTAACTAATATTATAGCATATAAAGAACATAATGTAAATGAAAATATTGATAGATTTGTAACTTTATGATAAAATATAATCAGAAATTAATGGGGGAGATTATATGACATCGAAATATAATGCCGTTCTTTTTGATTTTGATGGAACGATTGCTGACACAGGCAGAGGGATTTTTGCTTCGATTCAGTATGCAGTTGAATGTCTCGGATTTAAACCTCTTGACAATGAAACCCTTCGCCGTTTTATCGGACCGCCCATATATGATTCGTTCAAACGGGAGCTTGGTCTTGACGATGAAAAAAGTGATTTTGCCGTTAAAAAATACAGAGAAAAATATGCAGAAAGCGGTATTTACGAGCTTGATCTTTATGAAGGAATAATCTCGCTTATAAAAAGGCTCCGTGAAAACGGAATAAAGATTGGTATTGCAAGCTCAAAACCGCAGAATTTTCTGATAAGAATCGTTGATTTTCTTGAAATTACAGATCTTATTGATTTTATTTCAGCACCCTCTGCCGATGATACTCCTCAGAGCAAAGCATCGCTTATCAGTAATGCTTCGGAAGCCTTGAATATTCCGAAAGATAAAATTCTTATGGTCGGAGACAGGTATTTTGACATCAACGGTGCAAACGGTGCAGGTGTTGAAAGTGTCGGAGTAACCTTCGGATACGGAAGCGAGGAAGAATTAAAAAAAGCGGGCGCAACCTACATCGCAGGCTGCGCCGATGAAATAGACGGTATTATTTTTTGCTGTTGATTTTTTTGACCATATCAACAGCCGATGAATAAAATGCGTTGAAAAGCAATACGCTTGCAACCATGAGGACAACAAGAACAATTCCGACATCCTGTGTCACATTTAAAAGTGATGCAGGATTTTTTACAATCTGAATGAAGCTTGCATCATAGGTGAGAAAATAAATCAGCGCAACAACAAACAGATATCTCGGAACGGAACTCATGCAGAAATCTTCTGTTCTCTTCGGAACGGGAACAGGGAGTGCCTTTTTCATGATGTTTTTATTGACTGCAACAGCGCAATAAATAAATCCGATTAAGCCGAGAATAACCATGAGGATTATCTCGTAGATTTCGTTATCCTTAAGAATACCTTTGTCTATGAACATGTCGGCAATTCTCATGCCGAGGGGTCTTACAATTGTCAGAACAAAGGTGAAGAAAAGGGTGAGAACAGTGCTGTATGTTCCGTGAATCCACTGCTTTTTGAACGGAGGTTCGTATTCGAATTTACCTTCACCCTGAGTGATTTTCTTTGGAAGACATACAAGAATGAGCATAACTCCGAATCCCATAAGGAAGCCTGTGAAATATTCCCAGAGCGACCATGAACCCTGTGCGAGAAATGCGGGAGGAGTAACTTTTGCAAGGAAGCCTCTGTCCGAATCTATGATAAGGAAAACATCGGCGAGTGTTATGGAAAGAGCCATAACAACGTTGATTGCCGTTGAAAGGAAAGCTGTTATTTTATCACGGAATGCGATAAGAACGGTGAGCGAGCTTAAAAGAGCTGCCGCAGAGTACGAAAGAACTCTGACGCTTGCATAATAGTTTCTGCCAAACGGGATTTTCTTGAACCATGCCTCCGAGCCCATGTTCTTGATGAAAGCCATCATGGGACTCATTTCGATTCCCTTATCGGCAAGACCTTCTTTAAACATATTAACAGCAGTCGGTGTGATATAGGGAATGATGTAATGAGAAATTGTGAACATGAATACGGCAACGAGTACATAGAAAACAGCGATTATTGTTATGTAGTTTGAAATCTTGTATTCTCTTTTTGAAAAAAGTGAACCCAAAAAGATTGAGAAAAGAGGCATCCAGCCGAAGCCTAAAAGAAGCATGACCCATAAGCCGTACCATGGACTTATCTCAACCGTTGTAACGGCTTCTTCGCCCGTGAAAGGAACGGTGCTTCCGAGATAGCCGCCCATCTGTCCGTTGAGTGTACCCCAACCGCCATTTGTAATACCCATGAGTATAACGGCAACGGGAATGGCTTCATAGCTCATTTTTTTACGGTTTCCGAAGAAGGCGAAGATGAAAAGAACCATCATTACGCCAACTGCAAACATACCCCACATTGAGCCCCAGCCATGTGAACCTCTTACTCTCCACATGAAGCCTGTCATTATTGCAAATGCAAAAACCATGAGAGTTTTTATTTTTCCGTTTAATTCTCTTGTCGGTGTAAGTTCCATAAGTTTTCCTCCTTATGCATTATATTCCATGACAATATTACCGTCAAAATCTTTCCAGAGGAATTTGCCGTCACAAAGTGTCATATATCCGTGATGGCTGTTTTCCTTCGGAATAGAAACCGAACCCGGATTCATATATATATAATCTTCATGCTCCGTACATTTGGGAACATGGGTATGACCGTGAAGAAGAATATCGCCTTTCATAAGCGGGGGAAGATGACCCTCGTTGAAGTTATGGCCGTGGGTTGCATAGAGAAGGTTATCTCCGACAGGAATAACGGCATATTCGCCGAGAATCGGAAAATCAAGCACCATCTGGTCAACCTCGGTATCACAGTTACCTCTTACGCAGAGAATTTCATTTTTTATATCATTGAGAAGTGCGATAACTGCCTTCGGCGCATAGCCTTCGGGTAAATCGTTCCTCGGTCCGTGATAGAGAATATCGCCGAGAAGCAGAAGCCTGTCTGCCTTTTCTTTTTTATAGGCTTCAAGGAGTTTTTTACAGTAAAACTCCGAACCGTGAATATCGGATGCAATCAAAAATTTCATGATTATTCCTCTTTTATAAATTTATATTGCCATTATAATACAACAGCCACCGAAATGCAACTGCAAATCGGTGGCTGAATATTTAACTGTTTTCTTTGAAACGGTTAAGGAAATGCTTTGTTCTTTCGTTCTGAGGATTGTTGATAACATCCTCGGGCTTACCTTGTTCAACAATAACGCCGCCGTCCATGAAAATTACCTTGTCTGAAACATCTCTTGCAAAGGCCATTTCATGGGTAACGATAACCATTGTACATCCCGAATCCTTAAGCCCCTTGATAACATTGAGAACTTCCATTGTAAGCTCGGGGTCAAGTGCTGAAGTGGGTTCATCGAAAAAGAGGATTTTCGGATTGAGTGCGAGTGCACGGGCAATAGCCACACGCTGTTGCTGACCGCCCGAAAGCTGGCAGGGATAGAAATCAACTTTTTCTTCAAGTCCGACTTTTCTGATTAATTCAAGTGCGTTCTTCTTTATCGAAGCTCCGTCACCTTTTTTGAGAAGAGTAGGCGCAAGGGTAAGATTTTCGAGAACGGTATATTGTGGAAAAAGATTGAAATTCTGGAAAACAAGACCGAAATTCAGTCTGCTTTCTCTTATCTTTTCATCAGACAGATATGATTTGTCGCTGCCGTCAAAAACGACGTCGTTATCAACAATAATCTTGCCGTCATCGGCAATTTCAAGGAAGTTGAGACATCTGAGCAGGGTTGTTTTGCCGCTGCCCGAAGAGCCGATGATAGAAAGAACATCACCTTTTTCAAGTGTAAAGCTTATATCCTTAAGAACCTCGGTTTTGCCAAAGCTCTTTTTTATGTTACTTACTTCTAATATCGACATATTTTTAACTCCTGAAATAGCTCAGCTTCTTTTCTGCCTTATTGAGAACAACCGTAAGAATACCTACGAACACAAGATAGAAAACACCTGTGAAGAACAGGGGCCATATCATGGCTTTTGTTGCCGCAAGTTCTTTTGCATTCTTGATTATTTCGCAAACCATAATGCAGTTTGCAAGTGCGGTATCCTTGATAAGGGTTATGATTTCGTTTGACATGGGCGGAACGATGCGCTGGATAACCTGTTTGAGAATAATTTTTCTGAATATCTGTGATTTTGTGAGACCGAGGACATATCCTGCCTCATACTGACCTTTCGAAATGCTCTCAATACCGCCTCTGTAGATTTCGGAGAAATAGCAGGCGTAGTTTATTGTGAAAGCAATAAGAACAGCGGTTATTCTTCCTGCGTCGGAAATTCCGTGTTCAATGAACATGTAACGGTCAATCTGCCCGAAAAGCTGATAATTGAAAAGCAGACCGGGAACATAATAGATGATAAAAATCTGGAGCATGAGGGGGATGCCTCTGACAATCCAGACAACCACTTTTGTTATTGATTTGACTATTTTGAATCGGCTCATCGAACAAAAGGCTATAGGCAAACCAAGCGGTGCGCCGCAAAGCAGCGTCACCGCAAAGATAGTTAAAGATATTTTAAAGCCTTCAAACAAAAATGTGGTGACTTCTATAAAAGACATAAGATAAACTCCAAGAAATTAAATATGATTATTTCTGATTTGAGAAATCAGTGATTACAGAATTTGACACACCATATTTCTCAGCAAGTTTTGTGATTGTTCCGTCTGCTGCTAAAGCAACAAACTGCTCGTTAACCTTAGCTGTAAGGTCACTTCCCTTTTTGAAGCCAACAGCATAGTATTCAACTTCACTTGAAAGATCTTCAACAACCATAAGTTCAGCATAGTCGCCTTTACCGCAATAACTCTTTGCAAGCTGTGCATCGAGAACTGCAAAGTCAGCATCACCAGATTTAACATTGAAGAGAGCATCAGTCTGTACATCTACACCCTTGAAAATAACATTATCACCTAATGATTTAGCATAACTTTCACCAGCGGAACCATTCTCAGCATAAGCAACTTTTCCGTCTAAATCTTCAAGAGTCTTAATTGTAGAATCTTTTTTTACAACAACAACCTGAAGGTTTTCCATATAATTATATGAGAAATCTACTTTGTCTGCACGAGCAACTCCATCATCATCTTTTGTATTACATGTAAATCCATTCCAAATACAATCGATTGTTCCTGATTCAAGTTCTGTATATTTGTTTTCCCATTTAATTTCTTTAAAAACAACTTTATCATAACCAAGGTTTTTAAATACAGTTTCAGCAAGTTCTGTGTCAAATCCAACAAGCTTACCTTCATCGTCAAGATAATTCATTGGTTCATAGATTGTGTAACCAACAACAATTGTTTTTTCTTTCTCTCCACAAGCTGCGAAGCAACCTACAACAAGAACTACTGCCATAAGTACAGCGAGAATTTTTTTCATTTTCATAATCATAACTCCTTTTTAGTATAGTAAAGTGTTAATGTGTTAGTATAATACAATATTACAAGAAAATTGTCAATACTTATTACATTTCTGTAATAAGATTTATGAATAATTCTTCTGCTTTTTCACATTCCTCTTTCGTTTCATTTGATTTCATAAACACAAGAAAAATAGAAAGAAAAACGACTACACCCATAATTAATGTCGACATCTGACTAAATGAACGATTTAAAAATCTATAATACAAGTACGCAAGTATACCCAGTGAAGCGAGAACATACACAATTCTGATAAGTGGGTCAAAAAGCTTATCATAAACCATTACATACTCAATGTATGCACCATTATCATCTTCACCCACATCAACAAGATAATGGTATCTGTCAAAAGTTTGTGGTTGAAGTTGATTGTTGCGTTTGTATATGTATTTCAATTTATACTTTTTATCAAGTTTATAGTACTTTCCGAATATTCCTGTCATATCTTCCTCACAGGTAGGAGATTTAAATGCAACATTCAGTTTTTCACGGATTTCAAGTGTAGTCATATCAAAATAAATCTTTTTTGGCTCGCTTAAAATTTTGTAATGAGTTTTATTTATATTCATTTATATCACCAAGAATATTCTATAATAAAATCCTGTAAGTTTCAAGTTGAAAAGCAATTTAACTTGTGGTATATTAAATTGAAATAATTTTGAGGTGTAAAAATGAAGAGTTTTACGATAAACAAAAATGATGCTGACCAGCGTCTTGACAAATTCATTACGAAAAGTGTTCCGCTTTTGCCAAAAACGCTTTTGTACAAGTATATCCGTATCAAGCGAATTAAGGTAAATGGCAAACGCGCTGAAATTTCAACACGACTTAATGTTGGTGATGTTGTTGATATGTACATAAATGATGAATTCTTTGAAAAAGCACCTGAAAAATATGATTTTCTCAAAGCATCAAAGAATCTTAATATCATTTATGAGGATGAGAACATTATTCTCTGTGATAAAAAGGTTGGTGTACTCTCCCACCCCGATGATAACGAATATATTGATACCTTAATTGGTAGAATTAAGCGTTATTTGTACGAAAATGGCGAATACAAACCTGATGATGAGAATTCATTTGTACCATCCTTGGTAAACAGAATTGATAGAAACACAGGTGGTATTGTAATCGCTGCCAAAAATGCTGAAACACTTCGTGTTCTTAACCAAAAAATGAAAGACCGTGAATTGCACAAATTTTATCTTTGCATTGTTCACGGTGAAATCAAAAAGAAAAATGGACTTTTAGAAGGTTATCTTGTAAAAGACGAAGATAAAAACAAGGTTACTGTTTCAAAGAAAAGAACAGATGATGCAAAAGAAATTCGTACAAAGTATAATGTTATTGATACAGATGGAGAGTTAAGTCTTGTTGAGGTTGAACTTTTAACCGGTCGTACACATCAAATCAGAGCACATTTTGCATCAATCGGTCATCCACTTTTAGGTGACGGAAAATACGGCACTAATGCTCAAAATAAAAAATATGGCTACAAAAAGCAGTTTTTATATTCATATAAACTTATATTTGATTTTACAACTGATGCGGGAATACTTGAATATTTAAATCACAAAGAATATGAAGTAAAAGATGTGTGGTTTAAGGATGAATTTTATAATAAGGGATTATAATAAATATGGATAAAATCAAAGCAATAGTTGAAGAACAATTAAATACAACTGTAACAAATATTTCTTCTGTTGGAAATGGTGCTACTGCAACCTGCTATTGTGTTGAAATATCTAATTTCCCTTTTCAACTTATTGTTAAGACAAGTAAACATTATGAACTGATGTGCGAAGAAAAGAACATGAACAAATTCTTACGCAAAAATGTCAGTTTTAAAGTTCCGGAAACATATTTTATTACAGAAAAAGACAATGTTTCATATCTTGGTATGGAATTCATTGATGGTGTTAGTGGTAGGACATTAAAACTCAATCAAATAAAGGATAAAAAACACCTTACAAACAATATTATTGACTGCTTTATTGATATGCAAGGTGTTCACAATGATAAATTTGGAAAGTTTGATAATCCAACTTATAGTTTTTGGAAAGAATATTATAAAGAATTCTTTGATAAAATATATTCATTTGCAAATGACAAATATAATAAAGGTGAACTTAATAAAAAGATAATTAAAGCACTTAATCTTATAAATATTAACTTTGATGAAATATTTGACAATGCAGAAAACACCCCTTGCCTTTCCCATGGAGATTTCTGGACACCAAATATGATTATTGATATAGAAAAATGCGAAATTGCAGGTGTTATTGACCCATTTAATACAAGATTTGTTGAGCCTGAGTATGAACTGTTTTGTTTAACATTAGGACTTGGTGAAAAACTAAAGTTGTATAAACAATATAAAGAGAGAGTAAATGTAAGTAAAAATTGTGAT
>CALAQQ010000219.1 GCA_937888485.1 uncultured Clostridia bacterium | reverse complement strand
TGAACGCTTCCGCTTTGGTGTTTTCCACAAGTATAACTTGTGGTTGATTTCATAAATCAAGGCTTGCAAAGGAAATTTCGATGCAAGCCTTATCTTTATTCAATAATCCATTAATCTGAATAAAGTAAACACTTGAAAGAGATGTGCTATGATGATATAATGATAAAAAATGCAGAAAGGATAAACGGATGAAAAAACAAAACAATCTTATAAACCTTGCTTTTTCGGCGATGTTTCTTGCTCTCGCACTTCTTTTACCGTTCATAACCGGTCAGGTTCCACAGATTGGTAATATGCTCTGTCCAATGCACATTCCCGTTATTCTCTGCGGATTCATTTGCGGTGCACCATGGGGTTTTCTGACAGGTTTTATCTCTCCCCTGCTTCGTTCGATGATTTTTGGTGTACCTGTTATGTTTCCCAATGCATTATCAATGGCATTTGAACTAGCGTCTTACGGACTTATTTGCGGAATGCTTTACAGAACTTTTCCGAAGAAAAAAATTTACATATATTTTTCACTTCTCATTTCAATGTTTGCCGGCAGACTTATATGGGGTCTTGTTCAATTTGCATGTATGGGATTTAATTCCTCAAAATTCGGATTTGCAGCTTTTTTTGCAGGTGCAGTTACAAATGCTGTTCCCGGAATCATTCTTCAAATTATAATCATACCGATAATTGTAATTCTGCTTAATAAAACAAAACTTGTTAAAACACAATAAACATTTTTACCGTTTCATATGCTGTTTTCAGTTGTATGAAGCGGTAATTTTTATCAAAAATAAAAGTTCACAAATTATTAACAAAAATAAATTCACATTTATAAAATTTAAATTGTATTTTTAATGGATAATATTGCAAAGGAGGTATCAGGTATTTTAGAAAAAAGAATTAATAAAAACGAAGAAGAAATAAAAGAACTTGTCGAAAAATATACCTCCTTGATTTTCAGGGTTTCCTACTGCATTCTCGGTAACCGCGACGATGCGGAAGACGCTGTTCAGGAAACATTTCTTAAATATCTGACCAAATCTCCCGAATTCGAAAGCGAAGAACACCGTAAAGCATGGCTTATAAAAGTTTCTGCCAATATCAGCAAGAATATGATGATATTCCGAATCAAAAGGGATACTGTCAACATAGATGAAGTCAAAAACATCGGTATTTGTGAAAATGATTATGAAATCTTTGAGCTTATTATGAATTTGCCCGCAAAATACAAGATTGTTCTGACTTTGTATTATATAGAAGGATATAAAAGCAAAGAAATAGCTGAAATAATCGATATCAGCGAGGAAGCGGTC
Source organism: uncultured Clostridia bacterium (assembly GCA_937888485.1). Classification (GTDB taxonomy): domain Bacteria; phylum Bacillota; class Clostridia; order Oscillospirales; family Acutalibacteraceae; genus CAG-177. The sequence goes on along the minus strand of CALAQQ010000219.1, from coordinate 15,600 downwards.
AGAAAACGCCTTCAAAAAGGCAGAGAGCTTCTGAAAAAACTATTTGAAACGGAGAACACTATATGATTGAGCATGAAATCAAAGAATATGTAAGATTAATCGGTTCAATTTCACTTCCGCAATCCTGCAGAAAACAAATTGAAGAAAATCTTATAAAAAATATTACAATTAAGAAAGAGATACCTAAAAAATATGTTGCTGCGGCATCTGTTGTTGCAGTTCTCGCTTTGGGAACAGTCATGGCACTCAGAGGCGGAAAGAACGATATCAGTATAATGTGAGGAAAATAAAATGAGTAATTTAACAGTTAATCCTTTTTACAAATTTGAAAATCTGACTTCACCACTCGGATTCGATGTTCCCAATGTATCAATGTTCGGTATGCTTAAGATATCGGCGAATAATCTTCCCGATTCGGATGCATATGAATATTTCGGAACAAAATGTACCTTTAGTAATCTTGTCAAGAAAATAGAGCAGATTTCCGGTGCATATTACTCTGCAGGAGTTCGTAAGGGTGATATAGTAACTATTGTTATGCCCAACACACCCGAAGCAGTTATCAGCATCTATGCGCTCAACAGAATAGGCGCTGTTTCAAACATTCTTCATCCGCTTTCAGCACAGGAAGAAATTATGAATCATATAAACAGAGTTAACAGCAAGATTCTTCTCTGCGTTGATATCTGCGCTGAAAAAATCGCAAATATTATTGATAAAACCCATCTCAAAAAAGTAATTATAGCTTCTGCAGGCGATTCAATGCCGTTTATCATGAAAAATCTTTATGCTCTCAAATGTATAAAGAATTATAAATATGATAAAACCGATAAGAGATATCTTTCATGGAAGGAATTCTCCCAAAAAACAATATCTGTCCCCGAATTTCTTCCCAGCGAAAAGGAAAATTCAGAGGTTGCTGTTATTCTTCACAGCGGCGGAACAACAGGCACTCCCAAGGATATAATGCTTTCGAACCGTAATTTTAATGCATTCGGCATTCAGGCTGTTCTTACTCTCAGAGATGTTCACGCCGGCGATAAGATTCTTGCCATCCTTCCTATTTTCCACGGCTTCGGTCTTGGCGTCTGCGTTCATGTTTCATTTTGCTTCGGTGCATGCTCTGTTCTTATTCCGCAGTTCAACGCCAAGAAATTCACAAGCATTATAAAGAAATTCAAACCCACCATGCTCTTCGGTGTTCCGACTCTTTATGATGCACTTCTCAAAGCAAAGGGTATGGACAAAATTGACTTTTCATTCCTCAAATATGCTGTCAGCGGCGGTGACACACTCCCCGAAAAACTCGAAAAGAATGTCAATGATTTTCTTGCCGCACACAACTGTAAAACAAAAATTTGTGAAGGTTACGGTATGACAGAAGGGCTTGCAGCTCTCAGTCTTTCCGTTGCAGAAAACTACAAATCAAGAACAATCGGTAAACCTCTTCTCGGAACTGAAATGTGCATTGTTGAACCCGGAACAGTTAATGTTCTTCCTGCGGATACAGACGGTGAACTTTGTGTCAGCGGTCCGACAATCATGATTGGTTACAGAAACAATCCCGAAGAAACAGCTAACACTCTGCGCACTCATGCAGACGGTAAGACATGGCTTCATACCGGTGATATGGCTTCTATAGACAGTGAAGGCTTTGTTCATTACAAGCTCAGAATCAAACGAATGATGATAACCTCAGGCTTTAATGTTTACCCCACTCAAATTGAAAGTGTTGTCGAACAGCTTGATTTTGTTGAAAAATGTGTTGTTGTTCCGATTCCACATCAGTATAAAAAAGAAGTTGCAAAGGCTTATATCGTTCTGAAAAACGGAAAAGAAAAAAATCAGCAGACCGAAAACGAAATCCGTGAGCACTGCAAAAAGAAACTCATGCATTACAGCGTTCCTTATAAATACGAATTTGTTGATTTGCTTCCCAAAACAGCATATAACAAAATCGATTTTATGAAGCTTCAGAAAGAAAGTGTTAAGGAGGCTGTTTGCTGATGGATAAAAAACCAAGAACATGGGGTTACCGCATGCTCGCTCCCCTGCTTCTTCTGATATTCCGTCTTTATTACAGCCCGAAAGTTTTCGGCAAGGGAAACATCCCCTCCAAAGGCGCAGTTGTTGTTTGCAGTAACCATAAGCACGTTCTTGACCAGTGTCTTGCCGCGCTTGCAACTCACAGACCGATAAATTACATGGCAAAATCTGAGTATTTCAAAGGTAAATTCGCATGGTTTTTCAAGCTTACGGGTTGCATCTGTGTTAACCGTAACGGTCATGATGAAGATGCAAAATCATCTGCAAACATGGTTTTATCAAGCGGAGGTGCATTGGGCATTTTCCCGGAAGGCACAAGAAACAAAACTGACAACCTCATCGGAGAATTCAAATACGGTGCAGCTTCTCTTGCTGTTAAAAACGAAGCAATGATGGTCCCCGTTGCGGTTACGGGCGAATACAGGTTCAGAAGTAAAACACTTTGCTCGAGAATCGGAAAGCCCTTTTCAACCGTAGGTATGACTGTTGAAGAAGTAAATAACCGTCTTCACGATGAAATTGTTAAACTTATCAGAGAAAATCTTGCTGACGGTTATGGCACTCCCGAAGAATTTGAAAGAGCAAAAAAATATAAATAAAAGAAAGCGGTTTGCATCGGAATTTCCTTTGCAACCGCTTTTTTAACTTAGCATCGTTCTACGTAATGTTTAACTATACCGCCTCTGACAATTTCTTCTGTAATATTGCCGACAAAAATATTATTATCGACAACGAGAGCGTTCTCATCGGAATTTTCTATAATAATCCCTATATTAAGATTCTCTGTTTTTTCAGATGATATAAAAGCATTTCCTTTGATTTTTACATCATAAACCATAGGTCTGAAAATAATATAACCTCTGCTTTTATCATTATTTCCCGACGGACCGTCAAAAATATTGTCGACAATTTCAATGTTGTGGTGTCCACAGTCACCGTGATGTCCGATGCCCGGGAAACCTGCGCACTTAAAAATATTGGATCTTATCGTTATATTACGGCAAACTGTATCATCATTGCAAAAGTCAATAAGCTTTCCGTCACAATTATAAACGGGACCGTATGAGCCGTCACGTGCAAGGTCGAGCTGAAGCTGTTCATTGAGAAGCTCATCGTTGATTGCCGTATAAGTAGAACCTTCAAAAATACAGTTCTTTACAATCGCATTTTCAGTTCCGTTAATTTCAATGCAATGCCAGTGTGCACAGTTGATAAATCGGCAGTTTTCAATGGTTATGTTTCTGCAATGAACGGTATTCAGAAGAGTAGTTTTTTCGGTAAGATTAGCATTACCGTCGAAAACACCTCCCGAAATAACAACATCATGGGTTCCGTTATATTCGGTCCAGTCAGGTTCGGAATAGGATGCAAGAAGATATCGGGTTAAGGGTTCACTTTTATCACTTCTTAAGATAACAGCTTTATCCGATAACTTAAAAGTCTGATTTGAATAGAAAATCAGTGATGCAGAAACAAGGTATATACCGTCGGGGAAATACACCGTTCCGCCGTCTTTAACCTCGTCAATGCAACGCTGCAAAGCTTTTGTATCGTCATGAATGCCGTCAGCATAAACCGTTTTATTCTGCATTACATTAATAAATTTCATTTTTTATCTCCTTATATCAATTCGGATGTATGACGGATTTTTGAAATTCTCGGTGCAGCACCGGTAAGATTGGAAACATCGCGATATGACGGAATGTTATCATCTTCAAAAATTCCTTCGGGAATCTGCGAAGTCCAGCCTTTTTCATCAAAAACCGGAATATCAATACCAAAAGCATAAAGAATAATTGCGGAAAGATCTCTGATATTCATTTCACCGATTTCAGTTCTGTTCACTCCGTTACCCGATGCAGCAAAGGTTACATATTTCTCGGCATCTGTCCATCCGCCATGACTTCCGCCTCCGTTACCTGGATTTGTGCCGCCATGGTCAGCAATAACAATAAACAGAGTTTCATCAATCATTTCCGATTCAAAAGCTGCGTTATGAATCTGATTTATCAATCCATCAACTTCATTAATACGCTTCAGATGCTCAGGTGTTCCGTATCCGTATTTATGTCCGGCTCCGTCAACACTATCAAACTGAACGAAAAGAAAATCCGGTTTATTGTTGCGGATATAATCACAAATAATCGGAGTAAGCACATCATCATTAGCGGTATCATGGGATACTCCGAGATTGTTTTCAACTACTCCGTAAGTTATCGGATTCCAATCACAATAGGAACCGAGTTTTGATTCGGGATATTTCTCTTTTATACGGCGGAAAACTGACGGAAATTCAGAATCAGTGGGATATGGAGTTGTTTCGACAATTCCGTTAGTCAGTTTATGAATTTCGGGACCGACTCCAAGTAGCATTGAGCCCCAACATTCTGCACTTATTGAAGGATTTGAAGCAAGTGCATTATATGTTATCGCTCCGTTTGAAAAAATACGGTCAAAACACGGTGTATCTGTATCCTTTATAAATGAACCTGCGCCGTCTATTCCGACAACAATTACATGAGAATATTTTCTGTTCATAACTACACCTCCGATATAAAATATTATAGTACAACCCATTTCTTAATTCAAGCATTGATTATTCTCGGTTAATCCTTTTATTCTTTGAAATTTATATCTTTAAATTCGTCAAAAAATGTGTTAAAATAAATAGGTTATAAACAATATTATATCACCTGTAATAAAAAGGATTGATAAAATGAAAACAAGCAAAAAAATTATAATGATCATCACAGGTCTTGCAATTCTTATTGCAGGAATTATATGTAAACAGGAATTCTTCCTTATGATTCCCCTTTTTGTTTCACTGTTTGTTATGGCTTTCCAATCCGATGCAAACAGAACAGGACTTTTGATTGGTGCAATCAATTCTGTCATTTATACTGCCGCATACCTATACATGGGTGTTTATGCTTCTGCAGCTTCATCGTTCCTTTTCAGCTTTCCTATGCAACTTGGTTCATTTTTCAGGTGGAAAAAGAAATCTTATAAAAAAACTGTTATTTTCAAAAAAATGACTAATAAACAATTAGTTCTATTTTTAACAGCCGTTGCTGTCGGATGGGCAGTCCTTGCCGGAGTTCTTATACATTTTAAATATGAATATGCAATTCTTGACAGCATAACCTTCTTGTTTGGTATTATTGTTCCTGTTTTGACGATGTTTGCTTTCATTGAATATACATATCTCTGGATTGTTCAGTCTGTTATCGGACTGATGCTTAACATTCAAATGGTTGTAAACGATTACAAACAAACAACATATCTTATTTACGGTATATATGCACTATACTGCGTTGTATGTGCATTCATAAATGTCAGAAAATTCCATAAAGAACAACAATCTTTATAGTGACAGGTTATAAACTCAGTTATTAAATCAATAAAACCTATTCCCTCTCATTATTAAAATTCCACACTAATATAATTACTATAAGGAGAAAGATATGATTAAAGAAAAACTCAGCAAAATTAATTGGTTTATAATAACTTTGTTCTGTTTCATGGGCGGTATTGCATGGAACACTGAAAACATGTATTTCAACACATTTCTATTTAACTCCGTTTATGCTGATGCATCAAAGGCTGCGATAGAAGGAACAATGGCTCCTACAACTGCTGTCAGCCGCATGGTTGCTCTTTCTGCAATTGCCGCTGTACTGACAACATTTATTATGGGTAATCTCAGCGACAGACTTAAAAACCGTAAAATTTTCATTTCTGTCGGATATATCCTTTGGGGTATTGTCACGGCACTTTTCGGATTCATCACCAAGGAAAATATTGCAAATCTTTTTAATCTCAGCGATGAAGCAATGATTCTTACCTCTACGGTCTGGTTTGTTATTTTTATGGATATTGTTATGACATTTATGGGTTCAACGAGTAATGATGCTGCATTTCAGGCATGGGTAACCGATGTTACAATTCCCAAGCAAAGACCTATTGTTGAAACTGTGTTGTCAGTTGTCGGAACAATATCTTCTTTTGCCGTAACAGGCGTCGGCAGTTTTGCTCAGGCAGGTAAGATTTCATATAAATTTTTCTTCATAATTCTCGGAGTTTTTGTTTCACTATGCGGTATTGCAGGTCTGTTTCTTATAAAAGAACCTCCGAAAAAAATCGAAAAAAACGATAATTCTTCAAGTTACTTTTCGGGACTTTTTTACGGCTTCAGACCTTCTGTAATCAAAGAAAATCCCAGACTTTATCTAACCCTTCTTGCTTTTTGTTTTTCCATTGTTTCGTTCCAGGTTTTCTATCCTTATCTGCTTGTATATATTCAGTATGTTGTAATACCTGAAAACGGTGGTGCGGCAAGTCTTCTCACACCGAGTGTAATTATAACCGCAATTCTTGTCATTATCTTCATAATCGTCGGAGTTGTATTTCTTCTCAAAATTTCATCCAAAAACAAAGGACTTTGCCTTGCACCATGTGCAATTCTCATGACACTCGGTCTCTTTCTCCTTTCAACTTCAACAAATATTCACATAATGCTTATAGGTGTTGTTCCCGTAGTTCTCGGCAATGCAATTATCAACATCATGCTCGGTGCGGCTATCAAGGATTTCATTCCGGAAGGAAAAGCAGGTCTCTTCCAAGGAATAAAAATGATATTTGTTGTACTCATCCCCATGGTTATCGGTCCCGTTCTTGGCGATATAGCTTGCCGTAATGCTGCTGCAACCTATCCCAACGAATTCGGCGTAGAAACAATTGTCCCCTCAAAAAACATGTTCTTTGTTGCGGCTGTTGTTTGCGCATTGACTCTTATTCCTTTGTATTTCCTTATCAAGAAAGGATTCGATACGGAAGAAACAAAAATGTGAGGTATTACATATGAAAAAATGGAACTTCTTTACTTCAAAAGAACTCAAACCTGACGGTTGGCTTCGCCGTCAACTTGAAATTCAGGCAGAAGGCTTAAGCGGTAATCTTCATAAGATTTGGCCCGATATCCGTGACAGCGCATGGATAGGCGGAAACCGAGAAGGCTGGGAAAGAGTCCCTTATTGGCTTGACGGATTTATTCCGCTTGCTTATCTTCTTGAAAATCAGGATATGATATCCACCGTTAAAAAATATATCGATTCAATTCTTTCTAAACAGCAAAGCGACGGCTGGATTTGTCCTTGCAAAAAAGATAAAAGAGCTAAATACGACACATGGGCACTTCAGCTTATCTGCAAAACGCTGACTGTTTATTACGAATGTTCAGGCGACGAAAGAGCTTCCGAAGCGATTTATAAGGCTTTTAAAAACTATTATGATTTGTTGAAAAGCGGAGAAATCTCTCTTTTCAAATGGGCAAAATACAGATGGTTTGAATCTTTCATTTCTCTCAATTTTCTATATAACAAATATGGCGAGGAATGGATAAAAGACCTTGCAAAAATCATTAAAGAACAAGGATTTGACTATAATACAGCCATTGATTCATGGAAAAAACCGAGCCATATATGGCGAAGAAAAACACATATTGTAAACATTGCCATGATGCTTAAAAGCGAAGCTGTTTCGCACGAATTGCTCGGTGAAAATTATTCAGACAACGCCGAAAAACTCCGTAAAGTACTTGAAAAGTATAACGGTACTGCTTTCGATGGTTTTACAGGTGATGAAGTTCTTTCAGGAAATGATCCTACAAGAGCAACAGAACTTTGTTCGGTTGTTGAACAGATGTTTTCTTATGAACTACTTTACGCATATACCGGAGACAAAAAGTGGGCAGAACGTCTTGAATTGCTTGCATTCAACGCCCTTCCCGCAACACTCAGCGAAGATATGTGGACTCATCAGTATGTTCAGATGGTCAATCAGATTGCTTGCCAAAGAACAATGATTATGGCTCCGTTCAGCACAAACGGTCCCGAAGCTCATTTATTCGGTCTTGAACCGAACTTCGGCTGTTGTACTGCAAACTTTAGTCAGGGTTGGCCCAAATTTGCGTTGTCATCCTTTATGCACAACGCAAATACTATTATCAATTCTCTTATGTTGCCTTCAGTTCTGAACTGCAACGGAGTTGAAATAAGACTTGAAACCAACTATCCGTTTGAAAATAAAATGCATTATTATATAAATACGGAAAAAGATTTTGATTTTGTTATCCGTGTTCCTTCTTTTGCGATGAATCTCAAAGTCAACGGACAAAATACAGATGTCAATGACATCGAATTATCAATAAAGCAAGGTAAGACAGAAATCGAATTGGAATTCACTGCAAAACCGTTTTTAAAAGAAAGACCGAATAATCTTTTTGTCCTTCAGGCAGGTTCACTGCTTTTCTCTCTTCCGATTGAACACGAAAGAAAAATGCGTGAATACATCAAAAAAGGTGTTGAACGAAAATTCCCCTATTGTGATTATCAGCTGATACCGAAATCTCCTTGGAATTACGGATTTACAGACAATTATTTTGAAATACACCACAATTCAATCGGAGATTTACCGTTTTCACAGGATAATCCCCCAATCACAATAAATGCAAATATGCAACAAATCGATTGGGGACTTAAATTCCCATATAAAACAGTTTGCAGAAAAACTCCGAAATCAACAAAAGCGATTTCGGCTGTTAAAAAAATTGAACTTTACCCCTACGGATGTTCAAGACTCAGAATGACTGAAATGCCTTTGGTAAAATAATAACGGGTACAAATAGTTTTAATGTTAGTTTGTCATAAAAAGGAAGAAGTGTTTATCTGCAATGGAGCAATACAATATAACAGGAATGAGCTGTGCAGCGTGCAGTGCAAGAATAGAAAAAGCTGTTCTTGATGTTGATGGAGTTACAGCTTGTTCTGTCAGCTTACTTACAAATTCAATGGCTGTTGAAGGAACAGCAAGTGAAAAAGCAATTATCAATGCCGTTCAAAAAGCAGGTTATTCTGCATCAAAGAAAGATAATAAAAATCAATTATCAAATTCACAATCCGATGTCTTATCCGATAAAGAAACTCCTGCATTGTTTAAAAGATTCATCGCATCTGTTTTGTTTCTGCTTTTGCTGATGTATCTGTCCATGGGACATACGATGTGGAATTTTCCTTTACCTGATATTTTAGTAAAAAATCCGCTTGCAATCGGAATAATACAGATGGTTTTATCTGCGATTGTAATGGTAATCAACAGAAAGTTCTTTATCAACGGTTTTAAAGGGTTGATACATCGCTCTCCGAATATGGATACACTTGTATCACTCGGCTCTGCAGCATCGTTTATTTACAGTGTATATATTCTGATTTCAAAGCCCGATGGTTTTCTTCACAATTTATATTTTGAATCAGCAGCAATGATTCTGGCACTTATTACACTCGGCAAAATGCTTGAGTCACTCTCAAAAGGAAAAACCACAGATGCCTTGAAGAGCCTTATGAATCTCGCGCCAAAAACAGCAACTGTAATACGTAACGGAAATGAAATCTGCATTGCGATTGAAGACGTTCGTAAGGATGATATTTTTGCGGTACGTCCCGGAGAAAGTATCCCTGTCGACGGAGTAATAATTGAAGGCAGCAGTGCGATTGATGAGTCTGCATTAACGGGAGAGAGCATTCCTGTAGATAAAAAACCGGGAGATACTGTAAGCGGTGCTACGATAAACCGTTCCGGCTACATCAAATGTAAAGCTACCAGGGTCGGAGAAGACACAACACTTTCACAAATCATTAAAATGGTCAGCGATGCGGCAGCTACAAAAGCACCGATTGCAAAAATTGCAGATAAAGTATCAGGGGTTTTTGTACCGATTGTTATGTCGGTTTCGGCTGTTGTATTTATTGTTTGGCTCATTCTCGGTGAATCAGCAGGCTTCGCATTAACAAGAGCGATTTCGGTGCTTGTAATCAGTTGTCCGTGTGCTCTCGGTCTTGCTACACCGGTTGCAATTATGGTTGGCAACGGCAAGGGTGCCAAAAACGGCATTCTTTTTAAAACTGCAGCATCACTTGAATTGGCAGGAAAAACACAGATTGTTGCACTTGATAAAACGGGAACAATCACCAAAGGAGAACCCGAGGTTACTGATATTATCGGTGATGATGAACTCCTGAAAATCGCATACAGTCTTGAAAGAAAAAGCGAACATCCTCTTGCAAAAGCCATTGTTGAATTCGGAGAAAAATCCGATATTTCCGCATCAGAAACATCGGATTTCAGAATATTCCCCGGCGGCGGACTTATAGCAACAATTGATGAAGAAGCCGTGTGTGGCGGCAATGCCGACTTTGTCGGAAAATATGCTGTCATTCCGCAAGATCTACTTCAGAAGGCAACAAATCTTTCTGCTGAAGGAAAAACAGCTGTATTTTTTGCAAAATGTCATAAGACTCTCGGAATTATAGCTCTTGCGGATATGATAAAAACCGACAGCGTTCAAGCTGTTTCAGAATTAAAAAATATGGGTGTCCGTGTTGTAATGCTTACGGGTGATAACAAAATAACCGCTCAGACCATCGGTAAACAAATTGGTATTGATGAGGTTATTTCAGAAGTTAAACCTGACGGAAAAGAAGCTGCAATTGTCAAGTTACAAAAGAGCGGTAAGGTAGCAATGGTCGGTGACGGTATAAATGATGCACCCGCATTGACACGTGCCGATATCGGAATTGCAATTGGTGCAGGAACAGATGTTGCGATTGATGCGGCAGATGTTGTCCTTGTGAACAGCAAATTATCTGATGTACCCTCAGCAATCAGACTCAGCCGTTTTACGCTCCGGACCATTCATCAGAATCTGTTTTGGGCATTCATTTACAACGCGATATGTATTCCTGTTGCGGCAGGAGTTTTCGTATGGGCAGGGCTTACTCTGAATCCAATGATTGGTGCGGCTGCAATGAGTCTTTCGAGTTTCTGTGTTGTCACCAATGCACTACGATTAAATTTATGTAATATACGTTCATCAAAAAAAGATAAAAGAATTAAACAACAGAAAAGAAAAGAGGAAAAATCAATGGAAAAGACTATTAAAATTGAAGGCATGATGTGCCCTCATTGTGAAGCAAGAGTAAAGAAAATTCTTGAAGAAACAAGCGGTATTTCTTCTGCCGTAGTCAGCCACACTGATGGAACTGCAATCGTAACTATGAATGCACCTGTTTCAGATGATATACTTACAAAGGTTATTGTTGATAACGGATATCAAGTTATTGAGATTGTATAAACCTACAATATAAAAAGAGCCGAAATCCCGCTTTATCGCTTCGGGATTCGGCTCTTTTATTTATGCATTAGCAACCTGTATCTGACAAACAGCTTCAACTGTTTTTTCAGTCTGCAGATTAATTTGAATTATTTGCGATAGCAACATTTTCTTCGTGTCTTTCAGCTCTTATAATCTCAAGCTCACGGTACATCTGTTCTTTCTTTTCACCTTCAACATCATAGGATGTTTTAAGAATAATAGCTTTAAGAACATTACTGAGAGTATATCCGAAAAGAAGGAAAGCGAGAATCCAAAGACAGGTTTTGAGATATGTCGGCTGTGCCTGCATGGTTGCAACAAGGTCACCCTCTGCAGAAGACATATATCCTGCCCAGGCTATCATAAAGGGAATTGAAATTTCTTTAAGGTAATTAAAGCCGGAATTGATCCATCCGGGAATAATGCCGTGAACTGCTTCCATTCTTTCGCCGCACTGCCATTCAAGATAGTCAAGGAACTCAACATTAAAGTGAGAGTTTGAAAGTTCCTGAATGCCGATACCGATACCAAAGATAAAATAGAAAACATAGAAGAATATGCTGTTCCAGCCCGAGAAAAACATGATACCCATTTTCGCCTCGAAGAAACAAATACCGAAAAGCACACAAGCTGAAACAAGAGAATAAGGACCGCAGAATTTAAGGAGCTTTGTGGGCTCATGCTTCTTTGAAAGCTTTGTTGCAATAATATTACCGACAACTGTACCGATTGCGGTAGGAAGGGTAAGAAGGAGATTCTTTGACGAACCGACTGTTATTGCTGCAAGATAGGTTGACATTTTTCCAAGCATAGCAAAAGCATTTACCCACTGAATACAATGATATGCACGGTAATTCTTGTATTTGAACAGAGTAAATAACGCTTTTGATATCTTGACCTTTTGCTTTTTGGGAAGTTCAATTCTTTCCTTACAGAAAAGACCGCACATAAGATTACCGAACATTGTTACACTTGCGGCAACTATTGCAAGTGTCATATACATCTTATTCTTATCATCACTGAAGAGACCGTAAATAAATGTTGAAAGATATGCGCCGCCGTAACCGAGGTAGTAGGAAAGCTGCCATATCGTTGCAACCGTTTTCTTTTCTTTATAATTGGGAGATATAACCTGAACCACATTCTGACCGTAATTATTGAACGTGTTGAATACAGTCTGACAGCAAGCTATGCCGTAGCGGAACAGAGTCATCTGGCGGACTGTCCAGCCTTCGGGAACATAAAAATAGAAAACAGTAAGCAGGAAAATCGGCAGTAAACAGATTATATACCACTGACGGTATCTTCCCCAACGGGTTTTCCATTTCTGAACAATTATACCTGAAACAGCACCAATTGCTATACCTAAAACGGTTGTGATGGTAGACTGTACTGCGAGGATAGAGGCGATTTCATCCGAGTTTACACCGACAGGTCCGAAATAAAGCTCATGCAGGAAAGCTGCAGCGAGAGTACCTGTAAGCGTTGATCCGAACTGACCACCGATTCTGGCAAAGATAATGCATATGTACTCAAATTTTGTAATATATTTGCCTTCAATACCGGAGAGTGCATTTGATGGCGGTGCAGTAAATGAATTTGTTTTCTTTTTGGACATCGTTTCGTCTCCTATTATATGTTTTGTTTAATTTTAACATCATATTAAAATATTTTCAATAGAATTTGTGAAAAAGCACAGCCAAAATTATCATTTATAAATTTTGAACAAAATGCTATGTATTTATTTAATTCAACCCAAACAGTTCATCAATATCATAAAATTCACCTTCATATCTGTTGTGAAGGTTCTTTTCTTTGGTTTGATTAACCGCAAAAATCTGATTTTGGGAATAGATAATTGCAATTTTTATGTTTTTGTCCGCATTTTCCGTGAAATACTTTTTAGCTTTTCTGTAGAGCGGGTCTTTGATTTTAAAAACATCCGGAATTTGTACCGATGATGAACAACAAAGCAAATCACACAGAATTTTTTCTCTAAGTATTTCCTTGTCGCATTTTTCGCAAAAGAAATTATAAAACTTTTCTGCATAGTCGGAAAGGCGCATTTTATTGCCGTTTACTGTGTTTCCGAAATCATTAAAAATGTCAAACGGTGAAATACCGACATCACCTGTAAGATACTCAAGAGTAAACATAAAACGACCGCTGTTATAAAGTCTGTCAACAGCATCTTCACAGTTTTTCAGCATTTTTATCTCCTGCGATGATAGCCACGGAGTTGATGTTACCTCATAAGGCGGGTCATCGGTAAATGTGCAAGGATATCTGCCCTTGTCTTCACGCATATCCGCACCGTAAAGAAGCTTCAGAAATCCCATCTGAAGCATATGAGCCTTAAGTGACCAGGCGATATTGAAACCAGTTTTGAAGCTTTCAAGGTCTTCACCGGTAAGTCCTGCAATAAGGTCAATATGGATATGCATATTATTAAAACTCACAAGTTTTCTGATGTTTTCGACAAGTTTTTTTGTGTTTGTTTTTCGGTTGATTTTCTTCAGTGTTTCCTCATTAAATGACTGCATACCTATTTCAAGTTGCACCGCACCGAAAGGCATTGCAGATAATATTTCAAGTGTGCTTTCCTTTAAAATATCGCCTGCAATTTCAAAATGAAAACACACATTCTCCGGAATTTCTTTTCCGTAGTTTTCTTTGATAAAAAGCAGAATTTCATTTGCTCTCTCTGCATTTGTATTAAATGTACGGTCAACAAATTTAACAGTCTGAGTTCTGCTTTGTGAAAGTTTGATGATATCACTTTTCACTCTGTTTATATCAAAAAAGCGAAGCTGAGAACATCTTCCAGAAAGACAGAAAGCACAACGATACGGACATCCTCTGGCTGTTTCGATATAAGAAATTCTGCCGTTAAGATTTTCGAAGAACTCGTCACTGAACGGTGATGGAGGACTGTCTGTATATTCTTTTTCCGGGACCGATATGATTTCATCGTTTTTTCTGTATGTGAGACCAGACACATTGGTCAGATCTCCGTTAATATTATCGAGAAAGTCGGGAAAAGTCCACTCCCCTTCACCCGAAATGACAAAATCAATAAATTCATATCTTTCGAGAATTTCTTTCGGACGGTACGCCACTTCCGGACCGCCGAGAACAATTATACAATCGCAGTTTTTTCTTATAATACGGCAGATTTCAAGTGTTTTTGTAATGTTCCAGATATAACATGAAAAAGCCACTACATTCGGTTTTTCCTTTATTATTTCATTGGCAAAAGACTCCGTATCACCGTTGATTGTGCTTTCCATAACAATTGTATGACAAGAGGTTTTTGAGAATTTACGAATTCCTGCAAGCAAACACCACGGAGAAAGCGATGCATGAACATATTTTGAATTAAGACAAGAAATAACAACTTTCATAATTTACCCTTACAGAATGATGAAATTTTTATTTGCAGATATAAAACTCTGATTGAACGAAATAGTATTTTGTGTTATCATTATACCAACAAACAGAATTCACAGAGGTGTGTATAATGAAATTAAATACAAAAATGCTGAAATGGACAAGAGCTCCTGAAAAGTACACAATAACAGACGACAAAGTAGAAATAATTACAGAGCCGCATACCGATTTGTGGCAAAAAACGTATTATCATTTCAGAAATGACAATGCACCGGTTTTGCAAATGGAAACAAATGATAAATATTTTTCATTTGTGATAAAAACAGAATTCGATACAAAAAAGCGTTATGACCAGAGCGGAATTGTTATGTATCTTGACAGCGAAAACTGGCTTAAAGCTGCAATAGAATATGAAAATGAACAAATACAGCGTCTTGGCAGTGTTGTAACAAATAACGGTTTTTCGGATTGGGCTTCCGTTGATGTTGAAGCATCAATCAAGTCAATTTGGTTCCGTTTAAGCCGCAGAGATGACGATTTCTGTATCGAAGATTCAACTGACGGTGTAAATTTTAATCAAATGCGTATATGCCATATGTTCAATATGAACGATACAATTCAGTTTGGAATTTATGCGTGCAGTCCGGAAAACTCATCATTTAAAGCAACTTTCTCTGATATGGAAATAACTGAATGCAAGTGGCTTGCACACAACGGACAGCAGCCTGACAAAGAATAAACAACTTTCAATTGACAGAATCATAGCTTCAGAAAGCGCCGTGATATTGTTTCATACATTATCGCAATAACAAGTTGCATAATTATCATATCATACATAAACAGAAAGTTCAACAAAACCTGATATCCAACTAAAACAAAAACACCCACTCTGAAAGTGGGCAAAAAAATATTACTTAGTGTCCGATGGTGGAGATGAGGGGGATCGAACCCCTTAC
>CALAQQ010000218.1 GCA_937888485.1 uncultured Clostridia bacterium | reverse complement strand
AGGATTGCTCCGAACAGTAAATCGTAAGGTTATCGCAACCGAAAAATGCATCGTCAGCAATTTCTTCAACACTATCTGGAATAATTGCGGTTTCAAGATTTGAGCAGTTTTTGAATGCGGCAGTACCGATTTCTTCAACTGTATTCGGAATAGATACAGTTTCAAGGGTTTCACAACTTTCAAATGTGCCGTATGTATCGGACTGACTGCTGATTGCGGTTACATTTTCACCGAAAATAATATTGGTGATGTTGGTCAAATAAAAAGGTGAGGCAGTTGCCCAATCCTCGGGTACATATGCTTCTTTACCAAAACGATCGCTTACCTTGCAGTTCATCGCATTGAAATAAACCGTTGTGAGATTTTTGCATTTTGAAAAAGAATGATATCCAAGAATTTTCAGATTGTATGGAATATTAATTTCAACAAGCGATGAACAACTTTCAAACGCTGATACGCCGATATATTCAATAGAATCAGGCAATGTAACATTAACAAGAGCTCTCATATTTGCAAACAAACATGAATCAATGAGTTCAACCATATTTCCGATAAATAAATCAGTTACGCCACTGTTCATAAATGATGATTTGCTTTTTGTTCCGTTTGTTCTGCAGTTTTTCGCATTATAATTAACACTTTTAAGGTTAGGACAATCTCCAAACACAGCTGCTCCCAAATAATTGATATTTTCATGAATTGTAACGGTCTGAAGTGCGTCATTATACCTGAATGCGTTGTCATATATCTTTTTAACATTATCGCCAATGATAATTTCTTCAAGTTGTTCACAAAGCTCGAATGCGGATGCTCTGATTTCTTCAATATTGCCTTTGATTTCTACTCTCTTAAGATTTTCATTGACAGAAAAAACGCCGTTTTCAAGAACAGTAATGTTTTTCCAATCAATAACAAGCGTTTCAAATTCATTGCCGGAAAATGCATATGAACCGATATATTCAACAGTTGAGGGTAAACTGAGTTCTGTTATACCTGCACTATCCAAACCGTGACAATCAATAATCTTTAGTTCTTTCGGTAATTTCACATTTCCAAGTTTTGCACCTGCAAAAGCATAAGCATCAATTTTGGTTACCGTTTCGGGAAACTCAATGCCGTTAAGTGGTGCGCATTCGAACAGCGATTCAGGAATAACATCAATTTTGTCAGGAAGCTTAGCTTCTGTCATTGCTTCACAAAACATAAATGCACCGATACCGAGTTCTGTAACACTATCGGGAATAGATACCGATTTCAGAGAATAGTTTTCGCAGAATGCGTAATTACCGATATTGGTCAGTGTTTCAGGAAGAGAAATGTTTTGAAGATTTTGGCATCTTCCAAATGCAAGAGCGCTGATTTCGATAACTCCATCAGGGATTTGCAAGTCTGTTAATCCATTACACACATAGAATGCCATTGGTCCGATTGTTTTAAGATTTTCAGACCAATCAATGTCTTTCAGGCTAAAGCAACCCTCAAATGTTCGAGTCTGTAACACGGTGACTGCATCGGGGATATTTATAGAAACAAGAGATTTATTAAATGAAAATGCCATTGAACCGATCTTTTTAATTGTTTCCGGTAAAACAACCGAAGTTATCTGATTTTGAGGTATGAGATTGTCAAAAAATTCTTTTTTGCTTTCGGCATAAAATGCTGTTTCTCCTATTTCGGTAACAACATATCCGTCAATGGTTTCAGGAACAATTACCTCACCTGATGTGCCTATATACCTGCTGATGACAGCTTCATTATTGGTGTTCAGATAATATTTATAATCACCGTTTACATATTCTGTTTTAGATTCGTTTGGAATTGTATTGTAAGTAACCGTTCCGTCTTCTTCGTTGAAATGAGCATACAAGCCCCTTTCATTTGTGTATTCAAAATGAACCTGATAATATGTACCTGCGTTGCAAATCAATTCAAAATTCTGATTCCGCATTACATCTTTTTCATCAGTATCATAAGTTTTATCTACACTGTCAAGCATACCATTGCAGATAATACGGTTAACGGTTGCTTTATGGATATTTGCAAGCTGAATTTTCGGTGCATTAAATGTGAACTGTTCAACACCGCCTCCGCTATATTTTGAAAAGTCATATAAATTCATGTTGTAACCGAACTCAACTTCTTTTACAAGTGACCCCTCAAATGCCGATTCATATATTGTGTGAACTGAATCAGGGATATTAACCTCAGCAACCTGTGTGTTTTTAAATGTACCACCGGATATCACCTCAAGTCCCTCAGACAATGTAACCGATTTGAGATTAACAAGATCCCTAAAAGAGCCGTAAAGAACTTTTACAGATGAAGGAACAACAATAGATTCAACATTTGATGTATCCCAATAGGGCATATCATAAGTTTCGCCTTGTTCTTTGTCCGTATAAAGACCTGCAACACAAGTTACGGGAATACCATTGATTTCCGAAGGAATAACAACATTCTTTTCATTTGCTTTATAATCATAAATTGTCAATCCGCCGTATTCGTTCAAATAAGTGTAACAGATATTGTTAGTGTAACACCATTCGTCCGTTTCGCCTTTAATAATATCACTCAATTTTTGGTGTGCAGATGCTCTCAAACTATTAAAATTTATTCCTGTCAAAGGCATTGCCGTTATAATTAATGTTAATATAAGTAAAAAAGAAAAAAACTTTTTCTTCATAATATAGCCTCCTTTTCAGCTGTGAAGTGTTCAGGGTTGATTTATATAGTGTGTAACATTCTATTCCTTAAACACCATAAACGAACACGAGCATCCTTCATAGCCGATTGTCACAAATGCTTCT
The DNA here is from genome assembly GCA_937888485.1 of uncultured Clostridia bacterium. Lineage (GTDB taxonomy): Bacteria > Bacillota > Clostridia > Oscillospirales > Acutalibacteraceae > CAG-177. The sequence continues at coordinate 21,714 of CALAQQ010000218.1, read as the reverse complement.
TCTTTTAAAAAGTTCTTTTCGATTTCAATATCAAGTGTATATTCGTCTTCGGTCAGCTCTGTTTCATCTCCGTTACTGTAAACTGCATAAACTTGCATTTGTGACAGGTCGATGTTGTTTAGATCTTTCGCCGTGAAAGTGAAATCTTCGGGGAATATCGCATAAACGGAATTCAGTTTTTTTGTTTCAATGCTTTCAATGATTCTCACTTCAAGAGTTTTTGTGAAGCCTGCGGCGGTGATTTTAACCGTTTCATATTTCGGCTCTGTGCCGAATGTGTCGGAAACCTCAACGGTATAATCCTCAATGCGTACAAGCATTCTTTCACCGTTATCATATTCACCGAACACTTTTATTCCGTTGTCGCTGAACTTTTCTCCGACATAATATTCCGTCTTGAATTCAGGAGTTGTTTCAATGCTGATATTAATTAAACTTGCTTCCTTTTCTGTGGTAGTTGTTATAGGCTGGGTTATTACCTCTTCAACCTGTTTTGTGTTTGTGAAGAAATCCGAAACGATGCCTGAAAGTGCCTGAACGATTGAAACGTTTTCTTCAACTTCAATCCGTGTGCCTGCAGTGAAAAGAATTGCAATCGCCGCAGCCGCCGCAATCCAGATTTTGAATTTACGTTCGGTCTTGATACCGACTTTCTTTAAGAAATCCTTGCGTGAAATAATGGGAAGTATCTGCGATTCATCGCCCAAGCGGATTGCATTTATCGCATCTGCACATTCGTCAATAAAATCAAAATCCGTGTCATCGCCCTTTTCGAACTCTGCATCAATAATCGATTCGAGCATAGCGCAAAGTTCGTTGGCGAGATTCGTCATAAAATCGGGGTGCATAAGTATTTCTCTGCTTACTGTCATCATTCCGTCAGCCTCCTTTCTTTTCAATATCAAAAGAATAAACCATATCTTTAATTTTGTTTCGTAATCGCATTAACCGCATCGATGCGGCAGGTCTTGAAATTCCAAGCTTGTCTGAAATCTCCTCAACACCGATTCTTTGTATGTACCGCAAATCATAAATTTGTTTTTCTTCGTCGGTCAGAAGATTCAAAAGAATTTTTGCGCATTCCTCATAGTCAATCAGATTAAGCCGTGATAAATATTCATCGGTGACTCCGACTTCAGCCGCATCTTCAAGAGGTATACTTCGCTTTGATTCAACGGCATCTTTTTGCTTTTGCCGTTTCACGAAATTATCGGCTGTCCGATAGAGAAATGCTCTCGGATTTTCAAATTCTTCTCCGTCTAGAAGTTTATTATAGAAAACAATGAAGGTCTCTTGCACACAGTCGTCTGCAGCCTCCCGTGAACCGTCAAGGCGTGACAGACAATAATTGAAAAGCTTGATGCGGTATTCGTTATAGCATTCCTGCAGTAATGCATTTGCACGCTTCTTTTCGCTCATTATCCTCACTCCTTTCATCAGCCTTCATTATGTAGTCAACATTTTTTCAAAATGTAACATAAATTTTTGAAAATATTTCTAGTTTAATTATAAACCTTTATATCAGCGATAGCAATAAGGGAAATTATGTAAACATTTTTCAACGAACTATTGCAAACTCAAAACTTGGTTTACATTGCATACGGTGAGATGTGTTTTTATCCTGCCGACGGAAAGGTTTATCTTTTCGCATGATATAAAGAGCGGCATCTCAAAAGCTTTGTTGAATTTAGAAACACATGTGAAATATTTGTCGGTAAAGCTGATATAAAAATCCACACCTAAATTATATAACTTGTTGAAATCACCGAACAAAGAACAAAATCGGTGTTATTTATCATAAAGTTATGTGCAACGGAATTCAGCTATAAAAATACTTTCATATTGTAATTCTGCACAATTCAGAAAGTTTGTATTTGTCAAAAACAGAGAAAGTCCGAAAAAAGCGATTGTTTTTTATCGGAACTATGGATTGTAAAGACATTAAAACATATAGTCGAATTTTGGGTAAATGTTATGAATGATATTTGCAATACATTATCAACATTAATATTAAATAAATGAGGGTATGAAAAATGAAAAGAATATTGTGTGCAGTTATTTCAGCCTTTATATTTAGCAACGCTTTTCTTGTATATTCTTCGGCAAGTAATCAGGAAATGAATGTTCATGAATATAATAAACTTATAAGAAAACTTACCGATGCATATGTTCCTGATAACTTTGTTTCCACTGAAGAAATGACAGAATATCCACTAAACAGATTAATTGTAAAAACAGCATCTAACGAACCTTTAGAAGCGGTTTCTTATGGTACATTTAAAATTTAGTATATATTCTTTTTTAAAAAATAATAACCAAAAGCCATATAGGTTGATACAAAATCAACTTATATGGCTTCGTTGTATTATAGTTCAGTTCTTCTTTTGACGTTCTGAAATATATGTTCTGTAAGCAACGAGGGCGTTGAGGCAAAGGTCAATTAAATGCGTGTCCATTTTGTCTATTGGCTTTTCAAGTTCTTCGCTGATAAATTCATCAAGTTTTTTTGCATTAAGTTTAAGAGTTTTGTCATTCAGATATGTTCTTATTATGGCAAGACAGCGTTTATATTCTTTCAAATTATCACCTCTGATTTTTGTCTTTAACTATATATGACGAAAAATCGGATTTGTCACGCAAAAAACTCAAAAAAATTAACCGAGTCTCATTTCAGACTCGGTTATTCTTCGTTTTGGGTATGATATAGATTTATGATTCGCTTTTGATTTTTCTCTGCGTATTTTAAAGCTTGATAAGCACCGCCTGATTCGTTTTTGACATAAACAACAACCATATCCGAACGGTCAATCATATCTCTGTTTCTTGCCACGATTGCATATTTGAAATTGCAGTCGGCAGAGGCTTCGCAGATTTCTATTGAATCATAATAGCTTTCGAATGATTCGGTGTTGTTTCGGAGTTCTGCGGTTTCATAAGGAAGAACAAGGGTGAGAAAAATATTTCCATTGCCCGTTTCTTTTTTGAGTTTTCTGATTACAGAAGCCGCCATCAGATCAAAATCACCGTTTCTGCCAACAAGAAACTCGATTTCTCTGCTTTCTCTTTGCATAACAATGCGCAGAAGTTCATAAAGCTTGCTTTCAACAAATTGATAATCTTCAATTATTCTGTGCCCAAAAAAACTAACAGTTAATTCATTGTTCATTTTTCTCACCCAAAAGGTATATGCCGATGCAAAACAAATGCATCGGCAAAAATTGAAGTTTGTTTTGCGTTTTAGAGTTTAGCAGCAGTAGATGTATGTAGCATCAATTAAAGTAGAGTTTGTGTAATCGCATCTGGAGCAGGTTTCAACATCAAAAGTTTCACGCAAGCATCTGGGGGCTGTTGCACTTGCTTTATGTGTTATAGCCGTAACCACCGATGATTCAAGATTGTGTCCGAAAAGTGTACAAGTAAGTCCATATGCTACTGTGCCGTCGTCTTCGCATTCAAAGTAATGGGCGATAAATTTATTGCGGAAAGTTTCGGTTGTATCTGCATCAAAGACAAAAACAGTTTCGTTTACGGTGACTGTAATTTCGCTTGCTTCTTCAGCATAAGCAGCTATTGACATTGTTGAAAAAGCAAAAATAACAACAAAAATAAGTGCAAGTGTTTTTTTCATATCAGTTAATCTCCTTCAAATTTTCAATAATTTTGAAAAGATTATCCTTTGTATCTGATTTGATTGAATAACAACTATCATTATAAACAAAATCCGCTTGTATGAATTGATCCTTTTCTTTGAAAAATACCAAATGTGTGTTAATTTCAATTTGAGCACAACTTAAGCTTATATCTTCCGGCAAATTACTGCCAACAACAATTGAAATACTGTGAATAGGATTGTTGCTTTGTAGCACAAGTCTTTCAGTTTCACCATCAATCAAATGCCTTATTTTGATAATCTTTTCATTTTCAGGTAACCAGGACGGATATAAAATCTCAATTCCTTCGCTTTGTGCAAGCTCTTCAATTGAAGAATATTTCTTGGTTTCATTGGATTTGTAAAGTGTTATATTACCATACTCTTTCGGGCCACCTTCAAGCAATTGATGAATGGAGTTACCCATTTGTCTAAAAATTTCACTGATGGTATTACCCGATGCAATGGCTATTATACCAAAGAGTGCAACGATTATCGCAAGGATTGCCGCTATAACTGCAAGTCTCTTTGCTCTTATTTTCTTTTTGGAATAAGAGCCTATTGCCGTTACCTTGCCCTTGAACGGTATTTCATTAACTCTTTGTTCAATTTCTGATTTTGTAAGTTTTTCTTTTCCTTCAAGCTCCATGAGAAAATCAACGCATTCTGTTACAAGATCGCTATCCATTTCCTTGTAATCCTTTGAGGTTTCAAGCAGAATTATCGCCATAAGCTTGTCATTTAAAGACTGTTTTTCAGTGCTGAAATCTTGTCTGTTTCCCATGGATTTGTTCACCTCCTGTAGTTATGATTGATAAAACGCAATACCTCCCTTCATGTATATATGACGGGATTTGCATTTTGTCACGCAAAAAATTTATATTTTTTGAAATTTTTTTAGAATCGCATAAAAAGAAGCAGAATTGCCATGAAAATAAACGCCGCTTTTTCTTTGATTTTCAATCTCAGTCTGTAAACTCTTGCCCTGACGGCGTGTTCAGAAATATCAAAAGCCTTTGCTAATTCTTTGTATTCCATATGTTTGGTGTAAACCATTTCAAAAAGCTCAAGTTCTTTTTCATTTAACGAAGAAAGAATGCTCTTCTTTTTTTCCTCGAGTTCTTCCGAAGTCACCTTATTATCTTCTTCCATTTCGTAGAGAATATCCGTGCTTGTCTGTGAACCGAACACAGTTGCGTAAATGAGCTCTTTTTCTCTTTTGGCGATAGCTCTGAACTGTTCTTTTATTTTGTTGTCAGCAACTTTATATAGCCAAGCTTTTATGTACTCATCTTCAAGTTCATTGTATTTTTCCTGGAAGAAAAGAAAAACCTCCTGAGTAACATCAGCAGCGTTTTCTTCCTTTTTGAGTCGTGAAAGACAAAGATGATATATGTCGTTATAGTATAAATTAGCAATTTCAGTCGCTCTTTCAAAACCAATCAACAAATATCACCCCTTTTCGTCAAATTATTTACATATTTGTTTAATTATAACAGTTTAATAATATTATGTCAAAGAATAATTTGAAAAACAATAAATTACAAAACATATTATAGATAAATATTCATATTTTATATTGTCTAAAACGTCACAAACTGTACCGTTTAAAACCACTTAAACCCTGCAAAACCCGTTATATAAAAAAACACCGGATATTTCAAAAAACGGTAAATCCGTTGAAATATCCGGTGTTTCAGTTTGGTACGGATGTTCATAACACAAGTTGTTCTCCGGCTATACATATTCTAATTTGTGTACCAAATCACATTTCCTCAGATACGGAGGAAAACAAAATGTCAAATATCCTTGAAGAATTATATTATGGAAACATTGAACCGCAGGAATTGAATTCCAAACTGTCAGGTAAGTTAAGCAAGAAATTGAATGCACTTACCGAAAAGGAAGAACAACTCACTGCAAAACTAACCGATGAAGATAAAGAGATGTTCATTGACTATGTAAATACATACAATGAGTTTTTGAGTTTAAGCAATTCAGACAGTTTTATATCAGGTTTCAGGCTCGGTGCGGAATTTTCATACGACACATTTGTTACTGATTGAAAGGAGAATAAAGTTATGAATAAATCATCATTTGAACATAATGGAGGAACATACAGAATAGTTGGCGATTACAGAATACCGAATATCACATTACCTGCCGAAACAAGCAAACCGCTCGGCGTATGGGGTCAACGGCATCTCAATTATCTCAGAAAGCACAAACGAGTACAGTTTAATATTATGCTTATGACAGGCACCTTGTGGACTCATCTTGCAGAAATTGATGAACAAGCATCAGATATGTTCTCTCGGCTGGTAGAACAGATGAAAGTCAATGAGGGCATCACGGAACAACTCAAAGCAGACGACCAAATGGAATGGGTTGCTCGTATGAATAATATTGAAGCACGAGCGAGAGAGATAGTAAATTCAGAATTGATTTTATAATGGTGTGGCGACGGAATTAAATTCTGTCGCCATTTTCAGTTTAGGGATAGAAAACACTTCGGTTATGTGTTATTTTATAAATAACAAAATGAAATAAAGGAAAGATGATTTTAAGATGAATGATAATAAAATTTCCGTTTTAGTTAAACGATTTAGGTATTATATAGAAAATGCTCAGAATAAGCACTTGTTTCAAAACGACATATTCAATGATTTTCCTTATGATTGTTGTGGAGATACTTGTTGTTTGCTTGCTGAGTTTCTTCTTCGAAATGGAATAGAAACAATTATCGTATCTGGAGAAAACGAAAAAAGAGAAACGCATGCTTGGTTAGTTGTTAAAGATTATCGAATAAATAAACAAGTTTCAAGGGTGCCAAATGATATTGTGCATCTTTTAAATAGTTATCAAGGTTGTGATTATAATACTTCTAATGATTTTACTTATTATGTTGAAGATAACCTAATCGATGGATTAATTATTGATATTACCGCAGACCAATTCGGCATGGAACCTATATATGTTGATTATACTTGTGATTTCTATAAAGACGAGTTTGTGTTTGTTCAAGCAAATGATTTCTTTGGATTAAACGATAATAGATTAATCGATTTATACAATACTATTGTGGAATAACTGAATAACACAACAAAACTGTGATTGAGCTTTCTCATCACAGTTTTTTATTTGGAATAAACATCTTGATTTTATACATAAAGATGTGTATAATAAAAACACCGATATATCGGTGTTTACAAACGATATATCGGCACTTGATATTTATTCCTTGAGGTGTAGAAATGATTTCGTACAATAGATTATGGAAGAAGTTAATTGATTTAGGAATGAAAAAGAAAGATCTAAAGGATGCCACAGGCATTGGCTCAACAACAATGTCAAAGTTAATTAACAACGAACCTGTTTCGATGGATGTTATGTTAAAAATCTGTATTGCATTGAATTGTAATATCGGTGATGTAATGGATGTGGTTTTATGAAGAAGAAAAGATTAACTGGACTTTCATTATTTGCAAGTGCCGGTATTGGAGAAACATATTTTAAAGAAGTTGGCATTGACATAAAAGTTGCTAATGAATTATTAGAAAAGCGTGCTGATTTGTATCGTGCTATCAATCCTGAAACTACTGTCATTTGTGGTGATATAACTAACGACGAAGTATTTTCTAAAATCATCAAATCTTGCCCTGAAAAAGTTGATTTTATTTTAGCATCTCCTCCTTGTCAAGGAATGAGTGTTGCAGGAAAAAATCGTTGTCAAGAAGAAATGGAATCAGATGAGCGCAATTATCTAATTACTTATGTTGTTAAAGCTGTTAAAGCAACAAATCCGGATTACATACTTGTTGAAAATGTTCCAACATTGCTTAAGCTTGAATTACAATATGCAGGAAAATATAGAACGGTTTTAGATATTTTACAATATGAATTTGGTAGTCAATATGAAATTGATAGTATGGTTGTAGATGCTGCAGATTATGGCGTACCTCAAACAAGATTAAGAGCTATAATTAAAATGAATCGCATTGGCAAAACTTGGAGTTGGCCTGCAAAAAAAGAAAAAATTACTGTTCGTGAAGCTATTGGGCATTTACCTTCATTAGAAGCGGGCGAAACCTCTGAACTCAAATGGCATTTTGCTCGCAAACATTCTAAAGACAATATTTTATGGATGAAACATACACCAACTGGAAAATCTGCATTTTCCAATCCAGTATATTATCCTCAAAAGAAAGATGGTACAAGAGTAAAAGGGTATGAATCATCGTATAGAAGAATAAAATGGGATGCTCCCGCTCCTACAATTACAATTAGAAACGATTGTATTGCTTCACAAAGAAATGTGCATCCAGGTAGACTTTTGCCTGACGGAACATATTCAGATGCGAGAGTATTAACTCCATTAGAATTAATGTTGTTAAACTCTCTGCCCGCTGATTGGAAGATTCCTGATGATACACCGGAATTATTAATTAGACAATGTATTGGTGAATCTATTCCACCACTAATGCTCAAGGAAATAGTAAGAGGTATTGAGTTATGAGTAAGATTAAAGCTATTTCGTTGTTTTCAAGTGCTGGTATTGGTGAACTGTTATTGAACAACACCAAAGTCGAGGTCGTAACAGCTAACGAATTATTACCTAAACGAGCAGATTGCTATAGGCATTTTTATCCTAATTCGGACATGTATTGTGGCGATATTACCTTAGATGAAACTAAAGAGTATATGATTTCAGCAGCTAAAAAACATAATGCTAAAATGTTGATAGCAACTCCACCTTGTCAAGGATTAAGTACTTTAGGAAAAAACAAAAAGCAGATTCATTATGAAAAAGATAAACGTAATTTTTTGATTCTTTCTGCATTGGATGTCATTGACAACTGCGATTTCGACTATATTCTTATTGAAAATGTTCCGACTTTTTTGGATATGTATTTTCCGTACGAAAATGATTACTTCAAGCTTGAAGAAATTTTGAACAAACGATATGCTGATAAGTATGTTATAGAAGCTCGTGTGTTAAATGCTAAGGATTATGGAATTTGTCAATCAAGACCAAGAGCCATTATTAAGCTTTATAAGCAAGGATTAAAATGGGCATGGCCTATTGAAGAAGATGAAATACCGCTTCAAGATGCTATTGGTCATTTACCTTCATTGGAGTCTGGTGAAACTTCGGACATTCCATGGCACTTTGCAAAAGTTCACAATGATAGAACGGTTTTAGCATTAAAACACACTCCTACAGGTAAAAGTGCTATTGCTAATGAAATCTATTATCCTAAAAAGGAAGATGGTACTCGTATCAAAGGATTTCATAATACTTTCAAACGAATGCAATGGGATCAGCCTTGTCCTACACGAACTACTTTTAGTGGCAGTATGAGTTCTCATAATAATGTTCATCCTGGAAGATTATTGCCGGACGGTACATATTCAGATGCAAGAGTCTTAACCCTTTTAGAAACATTTATTGTTTCATCAATTCCTGAAAATGTTGATTTCCCCAAAGATTCAACTGACACCTTTATTAGAACTGTTATTGGCGAATCCATACCGCCTAAACTTATGATGAAGGTTATTGAAAAAATCGGAGAGTAGGTGTAATTATGCCCATTATGGTAGAAAGAAACAAATGGATACTGTATAAGCACACATCTAGTTATGACCTTATTAAAGCGGTAGCACTTGACGTAAAAAACAGTTGTAAAACTGATATATCTAACGTCGAGCGTGAAAGAATGCAGGAACGTCTTGCGGCCTTAAACATGTACAAGACAAGAAATCCTGAGGCTAAACCGCTTGATTCAATAAACCACAGAATCAACACTCTTGAATACTTTATGTTCGGTTATGAAGATAATACTGACGGCAAAAGATTTATGTTTAGTCCATTAGGCAATCTGTTTCTTAAGCACATAAACGACGAAGAAAAACTTATAAAGATTTTTACAACTATGTTGTTTGCTATCCAGTTTCAGCATCCTGCCAGTGGAACAGATAAGGAGTTTCAATTGTATCCATTCAGGCTTATATTCAAACTTCTTCTTGACAATAGACTAAATGGAAAACTTCACAACTACGAATATGCACTCATTATTGCCTTTGTTAACTCGATGGATGATTCGAAATATGAGGATTTAGTACATAACATCTTAGAGTTAAGAAAAAAATCCAATGAAGAAATTGCTTCGATATATAAATCTGACGAACATACCTACGTTAATGCTGTATATGAGTGGGAGTATTATACTTGCAAGTTACTGTCAACCATCGGCATTGTTAATAGAGTAAAAGGTGAAACAATCTGTAAGTTATATCACCCTTCTAAAACGGGTAGCCATAGCAATCCTACAAGCAGAACAGCACGAAATGGTTATGTTTCTTTGTCTGACAAAGTTATTGACTTTGTGAAGTTGCTGTTGAGTAGATATTCTTTTGTGCAAGAACCATTAAAACTTGACGATGCCGAAAGAATGACATTAGACATAATTAAAGAAATTTATAGCTTTTACCCCGTTGAACTGATGAACGAAATTGGTGAAAACGATGAATTATCTTCATTGTTAGAACTTCCAAAGCTTATTGAGGAATATTCAAACAACCCCGATAACGACACAGCATATCTGTTTGAAGAAGTTCTCGAGGAAGGCTTCAATATGTTCTACAATGTTGAAGCAAGAAGAATTGGCGGGGCAGGTCATACAGACATTGAATGTTTGTATTTAACTAAGAAAAAGAAATTTGCAGTTGAATCAAAATCTACTGCAAATAAACTTAGTGGTATAAATGTTGGCAGATTACGTGAACACCGTGAAGAAATCGGCGGTGATTATACAATTGTGATTACACCAAGATATGTTCCTGCCGCCAAACGTGATATTAGAGGTTCAGATGTTGTCATCGTTTTAGCAAGTACCTTTGCAGAATATCTGTACAACCACATATTCCACGATGTTAGAGATGTTGATTATGCTGACTTTGATGACATTATTGTAAATCACAAAGGTGAGGATGTCAGTAGGTATATCTCTAATATGACTATGGCTAAATTTGCGGCTAATAGTTGAATAAACATTTTTCAAAATAGGGTGATACAATGTCAACATTAACAGAATCTGACATCGACAAGAGAATAATTAACAATGATGCTCTCTTTAATAATATTCATGTTATACATCAAAATTTTGATATAATTCCAAATGAAAACAAACATTATGGGACAAGTATCGATTTTCAAGACTTGACTGAATTAAGGGATGATTTTTTAAATGAACTGTATGATACCATTGTTGATTGGATATACAGTTCAGAAAAGTATGCCCAAATAAAAGCAGCTGCGATTAAAAAAGGCAAATCGGAAGAAGCTGCATCATCAGAAGTTCAGCGTAAGGCGCGAGAAAAATTTCGAGGCAACAAAAGCTCGGAGAGTTTATTGATACAAGGACAATTGGGTGAACTTTTATTGTTTCATTTTATACAAAGATTTCAAAAAGCAACACCATTATTGCGTAAAATGAAGATTACAACATCTAATAAGCATGAGCGATTTGGTGCAGATGCTATTCATTTTAAATTTGAAAATAGTAAACCTATAATTATATTGGGTGAGGCTAAAACATATACAAGTGAATATCAGTTTAATGCAGCTTTTGCCAATGCATTAGAAAGCATATTAACAACTTATTCATCCCATCGAAGTGAACTGAATTTATATGTTCATGAAGATTTTCTTGATAATGAAATGAATGAGATTGCCGAAAGTTATTTAAACAACACCCTAAACGATGTCGAGGTTCAATTAGTAAGTATAATTGTATATAACGAAACAAAAGAGATTGATTTGACTAATAGGGACGACATACACAAACAAATTAATGAAATTATTGCAGAACGGTATAAAAATTTTGATAACAACAAAATTGATATCGACGGCAATGCTATTTTAAAAAGGATAACATATATCGTTATGCCTATATGGAAGTTAGATGAATTAGCGCAAAGCTTTCAAGATAAGATTTAAACGAAAGGTCGAAACAAATGATGGAACAACTAAAAGAAAGAGTTTTAAATGCTTGGTTGGAAATCGAGTTTTGCAACACTGCCACAAAGATTGGTTTTATTTGTGCCGATGTTGCTGTTCCTCAAGAACTGGTTTATGATACCATCAGATGTCTAGACTACGAAACTTCAGTTTGCAAAGCTCCTTCTGTTAATTATGTCATTACGGTTATTGCGTTAATGTGGGAGTATGTTGATCATCAAGAATATGATCTTAGAAAAGTCATAGTTAAATTTTTATCAAGAATTGGATATCCCACTTCTGCTATTATAGCAGACAATGATTTCGATCGTGAAAACTGTATTTTTTCATCATTAGATAGCTTTTTAGAACATTTGTTAACAACATTAAATCAAGAAAGAAACAGCATTATTGTTAATGAACATAAGTACCTACTTACTGATTTTCAAATGCAAATTTGGACAAGTATGGATAGTGAGAAGATCATCGGTATATCAGCTCCGACATCAGCTGGTAAATCTTTTGTGATCTTATTGAAATTATTAGACAAACTTTCCAAAGAGAATTTTGATATAGTTTATATAATTCCTACATTAAGCTTGCTAAACCAGGTGTCTGAAGATTTTAATAAAACAATAAAGAAATTGGGTATTCAAAATTGCCGAGTTTCCAATTCTTTTGTTGAAAAAACCGACGATCCCAATAACTATATATTTGTTTTGACTCAAGAGAAAGCGATATCCGCCTTTAGTGATGAAAGAAACACTTTTTCAAAAGATATAGTATTGGTTGCTGATGAGATTCAAAATATTGAACGTATTAAAGAGGATAATGACGAGCGAGCAAAAGTTCTGTTCGACACCTTAAACGAATTTCGCTATAAAGATAATGTTAAGCAAGTTGTTATTTCGGGACCAAGAATTGACGATATTGAAGCAACGGGTAAAAGCATTTTTGGCGTTGAAACAAAAGATATTACTTCTGTTGATAGCCCTGTATTAAATTTAACATATAGTATTTGCAAAGACAAAAGCACATACTATTTAAAGCAATATTGTGCATTAACCGATCGGCCATTAACACGTCCCATTACAAATGCAGAAATCATCGAAGGATATGGAAAGAAAACCTATGATGAAAAGTATTTATCATATTTAAATGCTTTTGCAGACAAGTTTAAAGGACAACAAAATATTATTTTTTCTCCTACTGCATCAACTGCACGTAGGGTCGCTTGTTCACTCGAAATTGATAATGAGGTGGATTCAAGAATCACTGATCTAATTGACTACTACAAGCAAACCATCCACGCTGACTACTCTATGTGCCAAACTTTAGGAAAAGGTGTTGCGTACCACCATGGTAAATTACCAGATCATGTTCGCAGGACAATTGAAAACGCTATACACAATAAGTGGGTAACTAATATTGCTTGTACAACAACATTATTGCAAGGCGTGAATTTACCAGCTCAAAATATCATTGTGAGAAATCCTCATTTATATTTGAAGAAAAAACCTGATTCTGCCGAGTTGTCGAATTATGAAATGGCTAATTTGAGAGGTAGAGCAGGCAGACTATTAAAAGATTTTATAGGTCGTACTTTTGTTTTGGATGAAACATCGTTTGCTGATTCTGATGGATATGAACAAATGAATTTGTTTGATGATGTTACAAAAGAGTTGCCTACTGGATATGGTGAGAGGTTTGAAAAATACTACGCTGATATAGAACGAATAATTACCACGAATATACCTGTAGATCAACAAATGAATCAGTATGGTGATTTGGTGTCATACATTCGTCAATCCGTTTTGAGACATGGAGATAAAGCCGAACAAAAGATGCAAAATGTTGGTGTAAATCTCACAAAGGACCAAGTTGCAGCGATCATTTTAAAATTGGGCGAACTCTCGGTACCAAAAGAAGTTTGCTTTAAAAACAGATATTGGGATCCTTTTGTTCTTGATGTCATCTATAAGAATTATACTGAGAATGTGCCTAATTATCCAATAGAATGGGGTGCTACAGCAAAATTAAATCGTATGCTAAAATTCCTACGAGATACCCCCGAAACTAGCACCATGTACAAAAAGAGTATACCAGAACCTCTTCAAGAGAAAAGTGGTCGCGGATTCTTATGCAAATTATGTATGCTATGGGCTCAGGAGAATCAACTATCAGATATTCTTTCGAAAAGAAAATATACCGATGATAAAATAGCAGATGAAATTGAAGATACAATTGAAATTTTGCAAAATACAATTTCGTATAAAGTTCCTTTATTATTAAAGCCGATTTTTGATATAAAGAACCCTGATAGTATATTTTTATCTTGTATGCAGTCAGGTGCGTATAATAAGGTTTCAAGAACCTTAATTGAAATTGGTGTTCCAAGGGAATGCGCCTTATATCTAAACAACGAGTTTTTGAAAGATTATGTTGTCAAAGACAAGAGCGATACAGAAATTGAAGAAGAACTTAGAGAAATACTTATTCGGAGCAAAGACAAGCTTCCGTATTGGATAGGAGTACAGCTTGATTTCTTAGGCTAACCATTAATCCCTACCTCAAATCAGAGGTGGGAAAATTTCTATTTGTATCAAAAATTTTTCAAAACACTACTTGACAAAAGAACATTTGTTCCATATAATGTAGTCACAATCAAAAATACAATTTAATATTGATTGCACTTCGGTGCGTAAGGCAACTCAGAAATAATACTCAAATAGCCGTTACATTTCTTATGAACACTTTGCTTAAAAGGCTTGAATTTAATGCCCTTAAGGAAGTTGTTAGTATGGAATGTAACGGCTATTTTTGTTTTGTGCGTAAAAAGCGAAGGGTGAATTTGCTCCTTCGCTCCTGCCTGCAGAAAATTTTCTGAATTGTCAGGAACATTTAATCTCGCTTATGTCGATATATAAGTGAGGGACGTTCCTCAAACTGCAGGCAAAAGCCTCGCAGAGCCCACGGACATCTTTACAGACATTCAGGCTGAAAGTGTCATAGTGGGTTACGCACTTTGAAAAAGTAGCGGAACAAAATCAGCGAAAGGAGGTGAAAAAATGAGAAGTAATTACAGCGTTGCAAGGGTGGTTACTCATACGCAATCAACTATCGGTAAATATGAAAGACACAACGAACGCAAGAACGAACACTATCAGAATATGAATGTTGATTTATCACGGACCGAGATGAATGTGCATTTCAAAAGCTGCGGTGAACTAACCTACAACGAGCAGTTAGACAAGCTTATTTCAGACGGTAAGGTTTCTATGCGTGGACTAAAAAAAGATGCAAAGGTGTTTGATGAGGTGATTTTTGATGTCAATACAGACTACTTTGAGAAACACGGCGGCTATGAATATGCAAAGAAATTCTATGAAGATGCATACCGTTTTGCTGTTACTCTGTACGGCGAAGAAAATATTATATCAGCCGTAATGCATGCAGATGAGTTAAACATAGCACTGTCCGAAGAAAAAGGAAAACCTATCTATCACTACCACATGCATCTTGTCGCTCTGCCCGTTGTCGAAAAGCAAATACTTTGGACTAAACGGTGTAAGGACAAATCTTTGGTTGGAAAAGTAAAAGAAACAGTCAATCAGATAAGTCATTCAAAGAAATGGAAATCACCGCAGGCAGTTGATGAAAACGGTAACCCCCGATACAACGAAAAAGGCAAGCCAATTTTAATCCCGTCATATAGCATCTTACAGGATGACTTTTTTGAATATATGAACTCCGCAGGATACACAGACATTATAAGAGGCATTAAAGGTAGCACAACAGAACATTTAACTGGTCTGCAATATGAAATACAACAGGATACAAAACGCTTAAAGGATATTGAAAGTAAACTGCAAAAAACAGAAACACAATATGAAGAAGTCAAAACAGTACACAAAATGTTTTCGGAAATCGAAAGCATGGGAAAGAAAACTCTGACCGGCAAGGTAACGGTCTCAAAAGAAGATTACGATGATTTAAGCAATATGGCCAAGGAATGCGTTATCGTAAGAGGTCAGGTAAAAACACTTGAAGAAGAAAACAAAAGACTCTCTAAAAGATGCTGGGATTTACAGAGCAGAATCAACAGACTTGAAGCACAGCTATATGAACTGAAACAGAGTTGTGCTCCATATTTGGAAGCCTTGAAGGCTATGCCTGAAAAAGTAAAGGCATTTATTGATGATGTTCTGAAAACTGTCCGAAAGGACAAGCCGGAACAACAAGTAAAATTTAAAAATGGAAGGAAGTATAAAAATTATGAAAGATAAAAAAGAATCTTTATTGGAAAAAGCGGCTAAAGTTTTTACTGAGCCGACAAAGGAATTAAACATACCCCTTGATGAATTGCAGCCATTCAGGAATCACCCGTACAAGGTACGTGATGATGAAGAGATGGAAATGCTGACTCAAAGCATAAAGAAAAACGGAGTCCTCACACCGATAATCGTAACATATATGGATGTGAGAAAAACCAAGTATGACATCATATCGGGTCACCGCAGATATTTAGCCTGCAAAAAGTTGGGGCTTGAAACAATACCTGCAGTATTTAAAGAACTCACTTATGAAGAAGCGGTTATTGCTATGGTTGATTCCAATTTGCAGAGAGAACATATCTTACCGTCCGAAAAAGCGAAGGCATACAAGATGAAAATGGATGCAATGAAACAACAAGGCAGGCGAACGGATTTAACTTCGGTCCAACTTGGTCCGAAGTTGGCGGCAGAGGATATTTCGACAGAAGACAGTCCGTCACAAGTAAAGAGGTATATACGGCTGACAAAGCTGATACCCGAGTTGCTTGACAAAGTTGATGAAGGCAAAATTGCACTCACTCCTGCTGTTGAGCTTTCGTATCTGCGTGTAGACGAGCAAAAGAATTTACTCGAAACAATGAACAGCGAAGATTGTACACCCTCACTGTCACAGGCACAACAGTTACGCAATCTATCCCTTGCGGAATTGCTTACTATGGACCAAATCTTTGCAGTGATGAGCAAGTCAAAAGCGAATCAGAAAGAAAAGATAACCATAAAACTTGATGACATACGAAAATTCATACCCAAAGACTATACGCAAAAGCAGGTCAGCGAGTTATTAATCGCTTTGCTTGAAAAATGGTCTAAACAACAGAACAAAACCAGAAGTGATAGGGGGGCAAGATAATGAGATTTTGGCACATTTTAAAATTCAAGATTATCGAAACAATCGGCAACACCCGTGCTGAATTAAAACTCAATAAAGATGGCGATGCAAATGAATATGTCATCAACGGTGTCCGTTATATTGTTTCAACCCGTTTCAGTAAAACAGAAAACAAAACTATGAAAGAAAAATTATCGGAATTTATCGGAGGCGATTTTGCACATTTGACAACTACTCAGGATATTAATATAATCAACACAGAATATGTAAATTCGACTGCCGGAGAAAGGAGGACAAATGCAGTCAGATAATTATGGCATCACCGCCATCTATTGCCGCCTGTCCCGTGATGACGGTACAGACAAGGAGAGTAACTCCATAGCCAATCAGAAAAAACTGCTTTCTCAGAAGGCAAAAGACTTGAAGCTGACTAATACCAAGTTTTATGTTGATGACGGTTATACAGGGACGAATTTCAACAGACCGGGTTTTCAGGCAATGCTTGAAGATATTGAAATGGGATATGTAACAACTGTAATTGTTAAAGACTTATCCCGTCTGGGGAGAGATTATGTTTCTGTCGGTCATTATACGGATAACTTCTTTCCCGAACATAACATCAGATTCATAGCTGTCAATGATTTGGTTGACAGTAATGACGGTGATAATGAAATCGCACCGTTCAAGAACATTATGAACGAGATGTATGCTCGTGACATAAGTCGTAAAGTCCGTTGTTCACATCGTATCCGAGGTAATCTCGGAGAGCCTTTATCTCAACCGCCTTACGGGTATATGAAAGACCCAAACAACAAAAAGAAATGGGTTGTTGATACCGAAGCTGCGGAAGTAGTCAAAAGAATATTTGCCATGTGTATAGAGGGTAAGGGCAACGAAACTATCGCCCGACTCTTACAAGAAAGCGAAATATTGATTCCGCTGGCATATTGGCAAAGCAAGGGTCTTAAGAAAGGCGGAAAAAAAACACAGACCAATCCGTACAAATGGAACAAATCAACCGTTCAGAAAATACTTGCTCAGCAGGAATACTGCGGTGATGTTATCAACTTTAAAACCTACTCCAAGAACTTCAAGAACAAAACGAGAATACCAAATCCTGAAGAAAACTGGAAAGTATTTAAGGATGTTCACGAACCGATTATTGACAGAAACACTTTTGAAACAGTTCAGAAAATGAAAGCCAAGGCAAAACGCCGAGCACCCAATCCCAAACACGCCGAAAAGAATATGTTTTGCGGCTTGTTATACTGCTCCGATTGCGGAAGCCCTTTATGGTTTAATGTCAATCATCCAAATACCGACATCAAGTATTTTATGTGTTCCAACTACAAAGGTCACAGGGGCACTTGTGAACAGACACATTACGTTAGAGCTGACTCTTTGGAACAGATTATGATGCTTGAATTGAGAAGTCTTGCAAGTTTTCTCACCGGGGATGAACAAGCATTTGCGGATATTCTTGAAGCCAAGACGAACAAAAGCATAGTCAATCAGCAGAAGTTTCTTGAAAGCAGTATTGATAAGGCTACAGCGAGAACAAAAGAGGTTGCAGTGATGTACGAAAAGCTTTTTGAGAAACATATCAATGGGATTGTAAATGAAGAAAGCTTTATGCAGCTCTCGCAGAAATATGAAGCAGAGCGAGATGAACTGAAGGTTAAAATCAAGCAATACCGTGATGAACTTGCCGAAACGGAAAACCTGCGTACGAGCAAAGAACAGTTCACAGCAGCTGTACGTAAGTTTATGCAGATGGAAACGCTTACGCCAGCACTTCTAAATGAACTGGTTGAAAAGATTGAAGTATACTCCATTGAAGGTAAGGGTAAAAGCAGAACACAGAGAATTATCATTCATTACCGCTTTTTCGGGGTGATTGAAAATCCTGTCAAAGAGGAAAACGTAGTCCTTGAAGCAAGACAAGGTGTAGCCGTGGAATATCTCACGGCATAACAAAAAAGAGCAGGCTCAAAACCTGCTCGATACATAACAATATTAACTATGAGGAAATGTAAAAAAGAAAAGTGAGTATTCACTTGTGTTATGAATACTCACTATGGTGCGAGAGACGGGACTTGAACCCGTACGAGCTGCCCCACACGCCCCTCAAACGTGCGCGTCTGCCGATTCCGCCACTCTCGCAAGTGCCTATGTAGTATAACAAAGGTTTACGGAATTGTCAATAGATTTCTTCAATTTTTTTATTTTTTTACGAAATATTTTTCACCCTTACTGCAGGTCAGGAATAATACAGTTTGTGGTGAAATATTCCACACCGTAGCCGTAAAATTCAGCAAGTGCTTCGGGATTGTCAACCGTCCAGGTCTGAAGAATAAGCCCTGCATCCACAGCCTTCTGAATGTGCTTCTGCTTTACGTTTTTGTGATTGAAGCTGATGGCATCAAATTCATTTTCGGTGCATATTGACACCACATCATCATTGATTTCGTGAACAAGAAAGCTTATGGGCGTTCTGTTGCAAATTCTCTTGAATTCCTTTAAAGGCTCCTCATAGAATGATATAATTCTTGCAGTTTCAAGATAACCGTATTCCTTGAGAATGGCAACAAGCTCTCTTATACCATCCTTGGTTTCGGTTTTGATTTCAATTACCGGTATTGTATCCGTGGTTGAAATATAATCAAGAGCTTCTCTTAAAGAAGGAGCTGTGATACCGTCGTATTTCTCGATATTCGCACCGTTATTGAAGTTGATTGCCTGTATCTCTTCAAGAGTCATATCGGCAATCTTTGTCTTAACGCCTGCAAGTCTGTTGAGATTTTCATCGTGGTGAACAACCCATTGACCGTCGCTTGTAAGACGTATATCGAATTCAACACCGTAAAATCCCGCATCGCAGGCAGCTTTTATTGAAGCCATTGTGTTTTCGGGGGTTATGCCCGAAAGACCTCTGTGCGCAATGAGCTTCACCTTTGATAAATCCTCAATTTGTGACTGAGAAACGGATACGGTTTCTTTTACTGTTATAGGCTTAACCGTAGTAACTTCCTTATAAATCACACCTGCAACAGCACTGAGAACCACAACAAGTGCAACTACTATGACTGCTATTTTCGTTTTTTTATTCATTCTTTATCTTCTCCTCATTTTTCGGTCTGCCGATAAAATTGTTTACACAAAGCGAAATTATAACACCGTAGCTTGTGCTGAGCACCCTGTTAAACGCATACAAAAGAGGCGCTCCCGTGTCAAGCGTTATTACAATAATAAGATATGTGGCTGCAGCGATAACCACTGCATCCTTTTCTTTAATAAGGGTAAGAAAATAAATCAGCGCAATGAGTCCCAGAGGTATGAGAATAAATGCTGCCTTGTCAAAATTCAGATAGCCTCCGATATGAAGGTATGCGCTGCCGAGGAGACCGCCGATTACAGTTCCGATAATTCGGGAAATTCCTGAACGAAACGATTTTGACACACTGCTCCCCATAACCACCACAGCAGCAAGACAAGCATAGATAGCCGTCTCCCTGCTTATAAGTGTCTCAATAAATCCGGGCACACTAAGCCCTGCGGCTGAAGCCTTTTCCGTCACAAATCCCGCAAAAGCATAGGAAATGAGACAGAGAAAAACTGCCAGCGCTGTTTTAATATTACGAAGTCCTATTCCGGGTATACTCAATTTATTCTGCATTCAGATCACTGCATATTCTCAAGGTTGCCCTTTGTCTGTCTCAGGTCGCTGACTGAGCCCTGAAGGAAATTGTCAACCTCTGCAACCATTCTCATAGCATAATCGTAAGCAGCTGTTCTCACGTCATCAGCCCACTGCTTTGCCTGTGATGTAAGCTCATCGCAATCTGCTCTTGTGGAGTTCATAAGCATATCACAATCATTCTTTGTTGTTTCAAGAAGATTTGTTGCTCTTTCGTTTGCAACTCTTGTGATATTGTTTTCTGAGATAAGCTGTTCGGCATGAAGCTGTGCATTCTCAACAATCTGCTGAGCCTGAGCCTCTGCCTGAGCTACAATGCTGTTTGCCTTTGCTGTTGCTCCTTCAACTATGGATACAGCTTCCTTATCGGCTGAGTTTTTCTTTGAAATAGCCCACTGCTCCGCTGACTCAATAATCTTATTTCTGTCAGCAGTAATTCTCTTTGCACTTTCAAACTCAGCAGGAAGACTGCTTCTTACGGTGTTTGAGAGGTCAATAACCTTATCTCCGTCAACGATTGTCTTGTGGAAGATTTTCAGGTTAAATCCGTTGTCGATAGTTTCAATAATTTCATCAAGTAATTCTTCAATATGCATTTTATTAATTCCTTTCTTTTAATGCTTATCCATTGTACTGTAATTATAATCCCAATCTTTCGATTATATCTTCAAGTATCTCGCCGGGCACGAACGGAGAAACATCTCCTCCCAGAGCCGATACCTGTTTTACAACGCTTGAGCTCAGATACATACTTTCTGCCTCTGCGGCAAGAAACATTGTTTCAACGTCGGGATTGAGCTTTTTATTGATAAGAGCCTGCTGGAATTCGTCCTCGAAATCGGAAACGGCGCGAAGACCTTTTACGACTGCCGCAGCATTTTTTTGTTTGAGTGTAAATTTATATCAAAACAGCCGCCGTAACATCCAAATGTCCGGAGATGCGTATTCCACGGTGGCGCATTTGGAGTTTATCGGCAAGTCGAAAGCCGTGAAAGAAGCAGCAGAAAAATACGGCATGTCGATTTTTGAGCCAAATGCGGCTTTGGATGTCACCGATTTTTCTGTGCAGCAGCTGGAGACGCTTCCGGGAGTCGAGAAAATTGACTTGCGCCGGTATCTTGCTGCGTACATACCGGGGCATTTTGCCTATACGCCGCCTGACATTAGTTTTACTACAATACTTAAGCCGGGGCATGCCAGGGACTT
>CALAQQ010000217.1 GCA_937888485.1 uncultured Clostridia bacterium | reverse complement strand
GGATTTGCAGGGCATAACAACGGAATAATAAAGAACAGCAGCAGTTCTGGCTCGGTAAGTTCAAAATCGAATTCATATAAGTATTATAACGATGCATATGTTAACAGCCCGGCGGGCGGCTTTGTTGGTATGAACCGCAACGCAACAATCAGTGAATGTTCATCGTCAGCAGAGGTTATTGCACTCGAAAGTTCAACAAGTAATTATTCTGGCGGACTTGTAGGAACAAATCTTGCTCACGGAAGTTCTGCGGTTTCGGCTGTGATTGAATACAGCTATGCCAGCGGTAACGTTACCGGATATAATGCAGGCGGTTTGGTAGGTTATAATTTCAGCTTCAGCCGGACTTCCAATCAGACAATAGCAGACGGAATTGTTGCAAAAATAAACAACTGTTATGCATTGGGAAATGTAACAGGAACAAAAGCAGCAGGGCTGGTTTGCAGCAACAATACGGATAGAGGTTCATCATCATACAAATACGGTTATGCAACAATAACCTATTGCTATGCAACAGGTCTTGCAAATGAAGGTTCGGGAGCTGGCTTGGTTTATTCCGGTTTGAGTGACAGTTACCACCGAACAATCAGATATTGCTACTATAATTCTGGTAATGTCGGTAATCAGCTCGGTTTCTCTGCAACTCCCGAAGAACTTAAAACTCAGGATTTGTATTTTGGCTGGAATTTTAATAATCAATGGGCGATTTCGGAAACACAAAACGATGGCTATCCTGTTATAAAGTTAAGAGGAATCGAACAGAAAATTGAAATTTCAGGCTTTGGTGATGAGGAAGAACCTTACATAATTGAAAATGAACAGCAACTCTGGGCTCTTACTTCCGGACAAATCGAAGCTGCGTTTGCTTCTTATTATCTACTTGCAAATGATATTTATGTTTCCGCAAAGCATTGGACTCCCATCGGCGGAAATGGCATGGCAGACTTTACCGGTGTGTTTGACGGAAACGGCCACAGCATTTACGGAATAACTCTCGAAAACACCGGATATGAACATGTTGGTTTGTTCGGCAAAAATTCCGGTATAATTAAAAACCTCGGCGTTTCAGTTAAACTGGAAGGCGGAACAAATACAGGTGCGTTGGCAGGAACAAACAATGCAGGCGGTGTTATTGAAAAGTGCTATTCAACAGGTACTGTTTCATCTAACTCGATTGCCGGTGGTCTTGTTGGTTGGAATTATGCTAATACCTCAACTAACAATATTTTGAATTGTTATTCAACAGCAAATGTTTCAAGTAAGTCATATGCTGGTGGTCTTGTTGGTTGCAATCAAACATATTCAACATCTTCTGGATACGCAAATATAGCCAATTCGTACGCAATTGGCAATGTGGTAAGTGAGAGAGGAACATCCTATGTGGGCGGTGTTTTAGGCCAAGCCTCTGGCAGAAGTTCCATAAACAATTCGTTTTATAATTCGGAAACAACCGGATGTACGGATACAGCAAAAGGAACTCCTTGCACTACCGAGCAGATGAAGCTTCGTGGAACATATAGTGGATTTGATTTTGATACGGTTTGGGCAATTGATTCCGCTGTTAATGATGGATATCCTTTCCTCAGAATACCGGGTTATTCGACAGAGGCAAAGCTTCTTTCAATTTCAATTGTTCAACGTCCGGAAAAAACAACATATTATGTTGGTGATATTCTTGACCCAACAGGTCTTCTTATACGGTTGAATTACAGTAATGGAACCTCTGAAACGATTTCTACGGGATTTACAACAACCTATGATTTTGATGAGGCAGGAACGAAAACTGTCAGAGTTATCTACGAAACAAAATCCGTAACATTCAGTTGCACGATTTTGCCGATAATTGTTGAAAATATCGAGATAATTCAGTTGCCCAACAAACTTAATTATTTTATTGATGATGCAATTGATGTAACAGGAATGGTTGTTGTTGCTTATTTCAATAACGGAACTGAAAAAGAAATCGCCGACTATACTCTTGATTACGATTTCTCATCTGCAGGAGAAAATGTGGTGACGGTTAACTATCAGGATGTTAGTGCCAAATTCAATGTTGTTGTTTCTGAAGTTAGACTTGAAAGAATTGAAATAACCTCTCTTCCCGAGAAAACCGTATATTATATTGGTGAAGAATTAGATAAGAACGGTTTAGTTGTTACGGCGTATTATGATAACGGCACATCAAGAACTGTATCAAATTATGAAGTCTCTTACGATTTTAGCGTTACAGGTTCTGCAATACCCGTAACAGTGTCTTTCAACGATAAAACAGCGATATTTACAGTTGAAGTCAAAACGGTTCTTCTTGAATCAATTGCAATAACCCAGTTGCCTATAAAAACGTCTTATATTGTTGGAGAAACCTTTGATATTTCAGGTATGGAAGTAACGGCTTATTATGATAATAACACTTCGAAAATAATTAGCGATTATTCTCTTAGTTATGATTTCAGTATGACCGGCGATAAGATCGTTACAGTTTCATATATGTCAAAGACGGCAACGGTTGCAGTAACAGTTGAGCCTATTCCTCCTGTTCTGGAGGAGTTGATGATAACTCAGCTTCCGGCAAAACTCAAGTATTATCAGAATGAAGTTCTTGACTTGAGTGGTATGGTTGTAACAGCAATTTATAGTGATGGTTCAAGTGCAGATGTTACTGATTATACTATTGAGGGTTACAGACCTCAGTTGTTGGGCACTCAAACTGTTGTTGTTAAGTACAATGAGTTATCAACAACATTTGAAGTAAGTGTAATTGAACCTGTGGCTTTTCTTAATGAAAAACTTATTGTGTCCTCCGAAACTGCAAAGGCGGGAGAAAATGTTACGGTTAAAGTCAACGTTGAAAACAACCCCGGTTTGGCTGCGTTCAGATTCTATATGGATTATGATACAAGTCTGCTCAACGTTGTATCAATAAACCAAGGATCTGCACTGGCAGATGGTTCATTGAGGCACAACCTTACGATTGCTGACGGAAAGCTTATTGTAATTTGGGATTACCCGGAGAATTCTTTGGCAGATGGTGAACTTTTTGAAATTACATTTACTGTCAGTGAAAACGCACCAGTTGGCGAAATCCCTTTGACTATTTATTATGATGCAGAAGATGTTTGTAACGAAGATCTTGAAAATGTTGAATTCTCTGTTATTGAAGGCGGAATCACTGTGTTTGATACAGTTTACGGTGACATAAATTCTGACGGTTCTATCAACATGAAGGATAAGCTTCTGCTTTCAAAATATCTTGCAAATTCAATTTCATTCACTGATTCTCAATTAGCGGCGGCCGATGTTTATAAAGACGGTGCAATTAATATGAGAGATGCATTGTTATTTAATCAGTATTTGACCGGTTATGAGGTAACACTTGGTCAGGAAGTTTAATTAAGTGAGGATATTTCAATGCTAAAAAAGATTTTATGTGTATTATTATCAATGGTTATCTTGGTGCCAATTGCTTCGATTGGCACCGAGGCAACTGAATTGAGCGGCGAGGAGTTTGAACTGGCTGTTCCAATTGATGCATCCTCAACAGCAGCTTCAATTATTGTTTCAAGTGTTTCGGGAAAAATCGGAGATACAGTCAGCATTGATGTTGTAATGGAAAATAATCCAGGCATTGCTGCGTTCAGGTTCTATATTGATTTTGACGAAGAATTTCTTCAGCCAATATCTGTTGATAAAGGTGAAGCTGTAACATACGGTAATATTTATAGCAATGTTTCGATCGATGACATTTCTGTGTTGGTGACTACATGGGATAATGCATCTGATGTGTCAATGAATGGCGTAATATTTACAATGGTTTTTGAAATAAAAGATACATCAGGATTAACGGATTATCCACTTACGCTTACATATAATCAGGTGGATGTTTGTAATGAGAATTTTGAAGATGTATATTTTGAGGTTGTTGATGGTAGTATAACTGTTGACGGATTCAATGTTTATTCAGAAAATTCTTCGAGCGTTGAAACAGGAAACACACTACAACTGTTTGTTTCATTGGCCGAAACCAATTCGTTGAGAAATGATCTTGTTTGGGAATCGGATAATCCTGATATTGCATCAGTAGATGAAAACGGACTTGTTACAGGGATTAGTGCCGGTAATGCTACAATTACTGCAACTATTACAGATAGTAATTGTAGCGCAACCTGTATAGTTCAGGTTTTGGAACCTTCAAAAAGTTTGATAGGTATTACTATTAACACGTTCCCAGATAAAACCCTTTATTATGCTGGAGAATCATTGGATACATCAGGTTTGACACTATCATTGAAATACAATGATGGTTCAACGGAAATTGTTGATAGCGAGTTTTCGTGTTCCCCCACTTTATTGGATACAGAAGGGGTTCAAACAATCACGGTTTATTATCGAGATCATACAACTGAATTCCCAATTAGGGTGATCCAACCATATTATACAGTTACATGGAATGTTGACAATGTCGAATTTGTTGAAACATATGAATATGGTGATCTGATAGTTTTACCTGATGTTCCTCGAAAAGATGGCTATAAATTTTTATATTGGTCTCCAACTGTACCGAAAAATATGCCAGCTGAAAATTTATCTTTCAATGCTGTTTTCAGAAAAGTATATAGTGATGTAAAAGTGAAAATTACAACACCTGAAAGCAGAAATGTCAATTATGGCGAATCGATCACTCTTTATGCATCTGCTACAAATTTACCAGATGGAGGTAAAATAAAGTGGCGTATAGTTGAGGGATCTGGAGTCTCATTGGAACCTTCAAGTTCTGGTTCTTATTGTGTTGTAACATCCAAAACAACTGATGATGTAATAATAGAGGCTTATGCCGTAAATTCACAAGGAAATGTAATTGTTGATGAAACAGGGAACATGTTTTTTGACAGAGAGAGGATTCATTCAGAAGCAAATCTTTGGTTGAGAATTGTCTATTTCTTTAATAATTTATTTAGAGTTGACAACTTGGTAATTAAAATGTTTAAGGATTTGTTTCTATTCAGTACATAATTTAGTTGACGACAGAGAAAAGAAATATTAAAATGTTTTGAAGTTTTACTTTTTTATGTATGGTAAATTATAATATTCTTTACTAAACTTACTGTTTTTTCTAAATTTATTTTGTAGATTTACAAAGGCATTTTTTAATTATTATTTTAACCCCGTACAACTCAACTGTGCGGGAGTGTATCTATCATTATCCCGAATGGCGCACTTCTATACATATCTTGTAGAAGTGTATGAGTGCGTAGCTCCGCTGATGAAAAATCAAAGATTTTAAACAAGAGTTTACCCTTGCGCTGCGTTGCAGCTATCCAAATAATTATCCCGTTGTTTTGTTTGAAGCAACGGGAATTTTTATGTAAAAGCAAAAGATTTAATTGTAAACTTTCTGTTAACTATCAACTTGTGTCCAACACTATCCTTGACAAAAAAGTTGGTCAGAATTATAATTTTGGCTATCGAACAATTGTTCTTTTGGCGGAACGAGCAATTTTGTTTTTATGAAAACATAAGCTTCGAATAGCGCCGCTTGAAATAATTTTGCAAAAAATATTTCAATTCTGGGGATTGGGGTTATCCCCAACAAGCGGCAAAAAGAGTGGTGCGAAAATTTGATTTTTCAAATTTGGGTACCCACTTGCCCTGCTTGCAAAGATAGTGAATGGTTGAAAACCCGAACGGTTTTGCGAGCAGAATTTGCGAAGTGTGTATACACTTGCCCTGCTTGCTAAGTTAGTGACGGTTGAAAATCGGAACAACTCGCAAGCAGCAATTGGCAAGATTGTGTTCACATTTGCCTTGCTTGCCAATTTAGTAAACAGATAAAATCAACGGAATATCAAGGTTTTTTCAATAGCAGCAGTGCTGTGGTAATGTGGGAAATTTATTTTCCATATTTCCACGGCTGCAAATAAAATTCAAAAAGAAGGTTGGTGAAAAATGA
>CALAQQ010000216.1 GCA_937888485.1 uncultured Clostridia bacterium | reverse complement strand
ACCCTCGTTATAATGACGAATAATATGTTCGCAGATAACAGCCCACTTTTTAAAATCCTTAGGTGGAATAGTGCCATGCTTTTTTATCTGATGCTCAATTGTCTGACCTAATCTGAAAAATGTTTCGGTGCCTGCATCAAGACAAACTAAAATGCTTTCATCCGTACACGCAAAATCATAGGATGCAGGGTCATAAGGGTCGGCATCGAAATCAGGAAAAATGCATGTAATATCATGGCTGTACGGACCGCCGTAAATGCCGCAAACAGCAGAATCGTGATTTCTGCTGTATGGAATCCGCGCTGACTTATAATCCGTAAAATTACTGCGGAATTGGTCATTTGCGTGCCTTCTGTGCCAAGGTCCGCCGTTAGTCGCATTAAGAATTTTAAATTTGTTGCCCGAGCTATTCAAATCAAATTTTAATATTTCCATTGGAACCTCCGCAAATTCTTATTTTCCGAACTTTTTGACAAATTGGAATTTAGCAGATACGATTA
The DNA here is from genome assembly GCA_937888485.1 of uncultured Clostridia bacterium. Lineage (GTDB taxonomy): Bacteria > Bacillota > Clostridia > Oscillospirales > Acutalibacteraceae > CAG-177. Next base: position 3,034 of record CALAQQ010000216.1, on the reverse strand, counting down.
CTCGTTCAGAATTTATCGGCAGCTCTTATGCGCAGAGCCATATCGGTTGCCTGCGGTCTGTCGCCGATATAATATGTGCCGAATCTTGTAGCGGTAAATTCATATTCTTCGGAAAATTCACCGCTGATGGGGTTGAACCATTGATAGGTATATCTTCCGTTCGGAACGAGGCTTCCGATTGTACCCGTTTTTATTCCGCCGTAAAACTTGGTGTTTACATTCTGCGCAACGGTTTCATCGGTGAACGAATAGAAATAAATAACGATTTCGGTGTTATCTTCGTTGCCTGCATAAACATAATAAACATTGTTTGCAGGAACGAAATATGCCTTGTTGTCAAATCTGGGAATAAGATTATACCATTCTGTGTTTTCAAGGAAATCTCGCATATATCCGACCTGATATGAGCTCTCGTATTCGAGCGCATCCTGCCAGGTTGCATTGATTTTTTCTTCGCTCGTTATTGTGTCAACGCCGTCGGAGCTGTCGTTTTCTTCATCATAAACATTGAGGTAGCTCCAGGTATCGTGACCGCCCCAACCGTAGCCGTACATGCCGTTAAGATACGCTGTCCAGCCCTGCATTCTTGAACCGAAGTTCTTTGTCCAGAGATAGCAATACTGGCCTTCATAATTGATTGCGGGTTTGCCTTGTGAGTTATACCAGCAGTCTTTTTCAATTCGGAAATCGCTTTGCTCTGTTTTGTCGGTGTGCCATTGAACGGCATAGAAATTGTGTGCTTTTATATCTCTGAAACAGGACGGCATTGCATCTTTGAAATAAACCTTGCAATTATCCGTTGCTCCCTCACCGTTGCCGTAAACCGACGTTGAACCGACGTTTTCCATATGAGCAGAAAGCGGATGGTCATATGCATCGTGTTTTGCTAAATACTCCGCAACAAGCTTGTAAGGGTTGTTATCCAATCCCCATTCGGGATGGTTTGTTTCGCTCCAATAGAAATCATTGTCAACTTCCTGACCGAGTGTCCAGACAACGGGATAAGCTCCGTATCTTGCGACCCAGTAACGGCTGACTTTTTCAAGGTAAGCTTTTGCAGAATCAGACGGCTCATTGCCGTTGAAACCGCCGTTGTTTGAAATCAGGGGCTCAATAAAATAGGAGAAAAAAAACTGTGCATTTGCGTGAACGAACCCGTTTTCTGCAATAATGCGGAACTTTTCATCATAGTCCGCAAGACCTGCCATATCCTCTTCGGTTATGCCGTTTGTAAAATCAAACTTTGCTCCGATGGGTTCACTCTGATACACGGTAAAACCCTGTGAAACACGCTTTTCGCATATTGTTTCAACCATATCAACTGTTTCGTCGCCGAGGCTCCAATGAGTATCACCGAGCCAGAAAAACGGTGTTCCGTCGTCATAAGTGAAATACTTTTCACCTGCGTTTGTTGTGATAAAACCGTGCTTATAAATATCGTGCTCACCGCTGTATCCGGTGCAGATAACAGCACCTGTTCTGCCGTCAAGCGAAGTGTTTTCGGCATCCGTGCAGACGGTCTTGAAATGCCAATTACCTTCGGAGGGACAAACGAACCGGACTTTCCAGACATTACCACCGTCCCAGAAAGCAGGGATTTTATAAAGTCTGCCGTTGCCCCAAAGGTGAAGTTCCACATCAACGTCATTGAACGGGTTGGTATATGATTTTTCGCTTTCAAAAGCAATTTCATTTGCAACCCATGTTTCTGCGTTCAATCTCTGTTCGGGATTCTCAATCGGTTCGCCGTTATATTCAATCCACGAGTGAGGATTTACCGCTGCAGGGGGTATAGCAGTTTCATCTGTGCCTTTGATGTTGTTGATCAATTTTGCAAAATAATTGATAACTAAGCCTGTGATTTCTTCCGCTGTGTTTATTATTGCAGGTGTGCCTGCGTTTGTTCCGTCAGAAGCATAAGATGAGAGTGTAGCGGATAAAAATACCATTACAACACAAAGAAGCAATGAAATTTGTTTTTTAAATCTCATAATTACCTCCACAAATTCTTATTTGTTGAAAAGATTATATCACATTCTTTTTGGTTATTCCACAGAAACTTTGTTTAGGACAGTTTGATTATTTTTTGAATCCGTGTTATTCTAAATGTAGGATTTTTTGAAAGGATGTGATGCAGATGAAATTTGAAAACGCAGAAGTTTCTGTTATTAAAAGCAAACGGAAAACAATTTCAATTCAGGTGAAACCGAATGAAGTTATCATCCGTGCGCCGATAAAAATGAAAGAAAAAGACAAAATTAACAAAGATGTACTTGATGAATTAAACAAAGGTTGTGCTATGGGAATGGATGCCATAAGAGACATTCTCCCAAAAGTTGAAGATGCTGAATTTAAATCTCTTCTAGAAGATGAATTTGATAAATTCACATTCTTCTCAAGATTCGTAAAAGGTGACTTAGTATTAATGCAGTTGGAAAAAGGCGATGAAGTGCACAGATATTACATCCCAACAACAGCTACACCTAATAAGGCTATGTGCTGTGGTTCCTTCATCGACAGCGACGATCGTAATATCCGTTTCGGTGTAACAAAAGCTGGTCTTAAAGGAACATATGATGTAAAAGTTATCATCAACGATAAGAAATACGATACTGGCGTACAGATCACATGCTAATGAAATTCTAATTTCATAAACAGATAGAAGGTGGAATCATCCACCTTCTATTTAGCTATAACTATCATTAAAAAGGAGAAACAAACCAATGGCAATCAAACACGTTACAATCGACAGCTTAGTAACACGTCAGAATGCAGCTGAAAAAGCAATGCTTGCTGAACTTCATGCTGGAAACTACACATTTGACAATCCATTAGTAAAACTTAACCCTTACTTTGTTAACCCTAACGCAGCAGTTGTATTATTCAACACTCCAGAAGAAGTTGCTGTAACAGTTAGAGTATTAGGCAAAGAAAAAGAAGGTACAATGGAACATACTTTCCCAAGAGCGAAAGAACATGTATTACCAGTACTCGGATTATACTCCGGCTATGACAACACAGTAGAAATCGAATT
>CALAQQ010000215.1 GCA_937888485.1 uncultured Clostridia bacterium | reverse complement strand
CTCGGAGAGGTTTTTTGTGCAACTTTTTTGCCGGTACAAAAAAGTTGCAAGACTATAAAGAAATAACTCCTATAACATTATTTATGTAAAAATAAAAAGCGGGGTTGGATGTAATCCAACCCCGCTTTGCTTAACCTTGCGTTATTTTTCTTGAATGCGTTTAGCATTCGCTACATCATCGTCATCGATCTTTGAAGCTTTTTTTGCATCTTCTGCTTCAAGTTGTTTATTAATGATAACAGTTTGTAAAACTTGGAAACAGTTGCTTGCAATTAAATACAATAGAACACCAGCTGGAATTGGGATGATTACAAAAGTAAATGTCAACATTATTGGCATAAATGTGTTCATTGATTTTTGCATAGCTGCTTGTGCAGGATCTTGTTGAGTATTTTTGTTCATTGCCATCATTGCTTTTTGTGAAAGCATCATTGTCAAAGCAAAAATAACGATAAGCAATGCAACATCCCAATGCATAGATGTCTGAACTTCTTTAGTCGGAACAGATGCTATCAATAACCCATCTTTTCGTTCAAAATTGACAACTTCAGTCTCTTTTGTCTGTACATCCATTACATCAATTTCAGCTTTTGAAATTTGATCTAATTGGCTGAATTTTAAATCTAAATTATCCAAACTAATCTTAAAATCTACAGATTCTCCAGGAACCAAATCACCTTGAACTTCAACAGCTTTATTTGGTTTTTCAATTTTTACGTTCAATAAAGGTTCTTCAACTCCTTGAAGATAAACTTTTGCAGTTTTTCCTGTCATAAATGTATCATATTTACCAACACCAAGGATTCCATCTTTTGAAATACCTGCTGTTGTTTTAAGAGTTGCATCTAATCTTTTTATAAATAAAAATTGAGAATCTCCTGCCATTTGAATAAACTGTGGGCTCATCAAAGCACTATATAACATAATAAATACTGGAATTTGAATTAACATTGGAAGACAACCAGCAGTTGGATTGAAATTGTTTTCTTTGTAAAACTCCATGCGGATAACCGCGTTCTTTACAAATATATTAATGATTCTCCGATTGAAGTCAGCAGAGATATTGCTGATGTTCACTTATATAATGATTGCGAGGTTCCTCACATCATTTATGAAACAAAGTCAAAAATTTATAACGGTATGACAGAGCTTTATCGCACGGAATCAGAAGGAGCTCCTGAACTCATTTGCGATAATACGTACAGAGTTATGTATGAAGAATACATCCCTGACGGAAATCTTTATTATTTCACGTCTTCAAAAGAAAATATTTCATGGAGCTACGTTATAGCCGATGAATATTCGGAAACTGATAAAACCATTGAAAGACCTAAAAGAGACAGTTTTTTATCAATTCTCGGTATTTCGGTTGAATACAACGAAAAACTTCGTGAATATCAGGATAAGCTGGTTCGTGATGAAATCAGAGAAGCTTTGAATGAACTTGTTGAAAAGGGTGAGTTTTCAGCGCCGATTTATACTGCATTTGCTTATAATTCCAAAGGCAGCCAGAAGGTTGCCGAAAATATCAATCCCGATATGATTTATACAACTGCTTCTTCAGGTTCTCCGAAGATAATATATGAAGGTTTTGAAATTACGGAAAGCAATACTGATATGTCCACACTTGTTGAAATTGCTCAGAGAAGTACTATGAACGAAGTTATCGAATATGCTCGTTCTGTTGTTAATGACAGTGTAAAATCAACAGGGATTAATATTTCAGGTGTTACCGATAACGGTATTTCTGTTGTTTCAATTGACGGTTATAACAAAACAAATACCAGCTTTAAATTCAGCAATGACGGCCGAAGAATCTTTGCGTTTGTAAGAGATACAGCAGGTGAAAGGCTTAATCTGTACAGCAATGAAATCGGTTCTGACCTTAAAGTCTCTCAAAAGGTCAATGTTAACAATGGAATATCAAGTTACGGTTTTACAGATGATTCCGTTATTTATCTGAAATCAGATATCGGTAAGAATACAGGAGATATTTATTCTTATTCAGGCGATAAGAACGTTAAGCTTTCAAATGCGGCAAATGCCATGAAAATTGAAAACA
>CALAQQ010000214.1 GCA_937888485.1 uncultured Clostridia bacterium | reverse complement strand
GACCCGATACACAGGGCTAAATATTCCAAAATGGAGGTGCCGCACATGGCTGCTACCGGTAAAAGAGTAAAAATTACCCTTTCTTGCACCGAATGCAAACAGCGCAATTACAACACAAAGAAAAACAAGCAGAACACACCTGACAGACTGGAGATGAACAAGTACTGCCGTTTTTGCAGGAAGCATACTCTCCACAAAGAAACCAAATAATTAGGCGGGAGGATTTAACCTATGGCTAAAAAGGAACTTTCCCAAGCAGCAGAAAAGGTTGCCGCCGCTGAAAAGCAGAAGGACAAAAAGCCTGCTAACCCCGACGGAAACATTTTCGTAAGATCAGGCAAGGCAATCAAAAAGTTCTGCAAAGACATCAAAGGCGAAACAAAGAAGATTGTTTGGCCCGATGCAAAGACCGTCTTGAAGTCAACAGCAGTTGTACTCGTAGTAGTTATCATCTGCGCTCTCGCAATCTATGCGGTTGACCAGCTTCTTGCTCTCGGACTTTCTCTTCTTGAAAGAGCTGCCGAATCAGTAGGCTCTGCCGGAACAGACGCTTCAGAAGTTGCAACAACGGTTGCAACCACAGTTGCAGAAGTTGTTGATCACGGTGACCACACTCACGTTGCAGGAATGATCAATTTCATTCGCTGAGACAGGAGGATACCGAATGTCCACTGACACAAGATGGTATGTTGTTCATACCTATTCGGGTTATGAAAACAAGGTTGCGGCCAATATCGAAAAGATGGTCGAAAACCGCAGAATGCAGGACCAGATTCTGGAAATCAAAATCCCGACTGAAATCGTAACCGATGCAGAAAAGAAAAAAGAGGTAGAGCGCAAGCTTTTCCCCTGCTACGTTCTCGTTAAGGTTGCAGTTTCACCCGATAAGGACAACCGTCCCAAGATGAGCGACGAAACATGGCTCCTTATCCGTAACACAAGAGGTGTTACAGGGTTCGTTGGTCCTGAAAACAAAGCAATACCTCTTACCGATGAAGAAGTTATCAGGTTCGGAGTCGAGAAGAGAAGCGTTGAAGTTTCATACAGTGTTGGCGATACGGTCAACATCATCGACGAAATTTTTGACGGCTTCAGCGGTGTTGTTGAGGAAATCGACACAGAAAATAACCTTGTTAAGGTTACGGTTTCCGCACTCTTTGGCAAACAGACAACAGTTGAGCTTGAGCTCGACCAGGTTGAACTTGCCGAATAATCACGGTAATTTGAGGGTTTATCCCTTTCAAATTTAGCGCTTTTTGCGCAGTCCCGTCATTTTGACGCGGGCTTCGTGGGAGGAGCTTCAAAGCTCCGCAATTTACCACAATTTATGGAGGTTTTAATTATGGCACAGAAAGTAGTTGGCTTAATTAAGTTGCAGATTCCCGCAGGTAAGGCAACACCCGCTCCCCCTGTAGGTCCTGCTCTCGGTCAGCACGGCGTTAACATTATGGCTTTCACAAAGGAATTCAATGAGCGCACAAAGAACGACATGGGTCTTATCATCCCTGTTGTTATCACAGTTTACGCTGACCGTACATTCAGCTTCATCACAAAGACCCCGCCCGCAGCAGTACTTATCAAGAAGGCTTGCGGTATTGAAAGCGGTTCGGGCGTTCCCAACAAGACCAAGGTTGCAACTCTCACTCAGGAACAGGTTCGTAAGATCGCTGAGCAGAAGATGCCTGACCTCAACGCTGCTTCCGTTGAAGCTGCTATGAGCATGGTAGCAGGTACAGCTCGCTCAATGGGCGTTACAATTGCTGACTGATTTGCAAACTGTGGGAGGAAAAATCCGATTAACCACATCTTTGGGAGGAATTAATTAACATGAAACACGGAAAGAAATATAATGAGAGTGCAAAGCTCGTTGAAAGAGCAACACTCTATGATACCGACGCTGCACTTGATCTCGCTGTTAAGACTGCAAGTGCAAAGTTCGATGAAACAGTAGAAGTACACGTTCGTCTTGGTGTTGACTCACGTCACGCTGACCAGCAGGTTCGCGGCGCTGTAGTTCTCCCCAACGGAACAGGCCGTACTGTAAGAGTAGCAGTTTTTGCTAAGGGCGCAGATGCTGACGCAGCAGCTGCAGCAGGCGCAGAAGTAGTTGGCGCTGAAGACCTTGTTGCAAGAATCCAGGGCGAAGGCTTCATGGATTTCGACGTATGCATCGCAGCACCCAACATGATGGGTCTCGTTGGTCGTCTCGGTAAGGTTCTCGGTCCCCGCGGTCTTATGCCCAGCCCCAAGGCAGGTACAGTTACACCTGACGTAGCTAAGGCTGTTGAAGAAGCTAAGGCAGGTAAGATTGAATACCGTCTTGACAAAACAAACATCATCCACTGCCCCATCGGCAAGGTTTCCTTCGGTGCTGAAAAGCTCGCTGAGAACTTCAACACTCTCCTCGATGCTATCATCAAGGCTAAGCCCGCTGCATCAAAGGGTCAGTACATCCGTTCCTGCGTTCTTGCAACCACAATGGGCCCCGGAATCAAGGTTAACCCCAACAAGGTTGGCACCGCAGCAACAGAAGCATAAAAAAACTCTTGACAAGCGCAATTTATTGTGCTATCATATCTAAGCTGTTCTTTTTAAGACAGCAGGTGCTTTTCGCATAAAGGTTTTTTAACCGCCTGCCGAGAGAGGATGCATACAAAGCTCAATAGCTGAATTATGTATGTTCATGCCCTTTCTGCAGATGCGGAAAGGGCTATTTTTTGTAAACATTCCACACGGAGGTGAAAATAAATGCCCAGCGCAAAGGTTTTGGAACAGAAAAAGCAAATCGTTGCTGACCTCACAGAGCAGATTCAGAATTCAGTAGCAGGTGTTATCGTTGACTATAAGGGTATCAACGTTGCTGACGACACAAAGCTTCGTAAGGAACTTCGTGAAGCAGGCGTTAAGTACACAGTAGTTAAGAACACTCTTCTCGGTCTCGCTGCAAAGAACGTTGGTCTCGACGATATCTGCGGTGTTCTCGAAGGCACAACAGCTATCGCTATCAGCCCCGAAGATCACACAGCAGCAGCAAGAATTCTTTCAAAGTTTGCTGATACACACAAAAACTTCTCCGTAAAGAGCGGTTATCTTGACGGTAAGGTTGTTGATACAGCAACTATTGACTCACTTGCAAAACTTCCCACAAGAGAAGTTCTTCTTGCAACAGTTTGCAACGCATTCAACGCACCCATCTCAGCATTCGCTCGTGTTATTCAGGCTATTGTTGACAACGGCGGCGAAGCAGCTCCCGCAGCAGCTGAAGCTGAAGCAGCACCTGAAGCACCCGCAGAAGCATAATTTATTAATTTAACTATTATTAACAAATTGGAGGAAAATAAAATGGCATCAGAAAAGATTGCAGCAATGATTGAAACAATCAAAGAACTTACAGTACTTGAACTCTCAGAACTCGTTCATGCAGTAGAAGAAGAATTCGGCGTATCCGCAGCAGCAGCAGTTGCAGTAGCAGCTCCCGTTGACGGCGGTGCAGCAGCAGCAGAAGAAAAGACAGAATTCGACGTAATTCTTGCTGAAGTTGGCGCAGAAAAGATTAAGGTTATCAAGGTTGTTCGTGAACTCACAGGTCTTGGTCTTGCAGAAGCTAAGGCAGTTGTTGACGGCGCTCCCAAGGCTCTCAAGGAAGGCATCTCCAAGGAAGATGCTGAAGCTGCTAAGGCTAAGCTTGAAGAAGTTGGCGCAAAGGTTGAAATTAAATAATTTAGTTTTAACAAATCAATCCGCTCTGTTTCGGCAGGGCGGATTTTTTAATGCATAATTCGGAATTGTTTTTAAATGTTTTCGGGCGGATAATATCCGCCCCTACCACGGGATTGATGCTTTCGTAAGGGTCGCGACCAGACATCGTAGGGACAGACCTCCGTGTCTGTCCGTGTGTTCCACAGGCACACAAAAATTTCAGATAACAGATAAGAGATAATATTGAACAGATAATAAATTCTTGTAGGGGTCAATGCCCTCTTCCCGCCGTTCAATGCAAAAACCGCCGAGATAAACTCTCGGCGGTTTCTATTTCAGATTATACGGGCATTATAAAATTTAATTTAGTTATAGCTCCATCCAATTGTATTGGTTTTTTTGCCGGCAATCGTATATGTATATTTTCCGTCTTCCAAAGGCGTTACCTTTATTTTAACTTTTCCGGCTTTCCATAAATTTGTTTTAATTTTAAATGTTTTTTTGTTTCCTTCATGAACTGTTGTTCTCGCTAAGTACGAAGTGCATCCCGATTCGCTTACCGTTTCTATTCTTACCGCTATATTACTTGTATTTTCGAATGTTACTGTTGCCATTTCCGGTAATACACTGTCTCCATATGTTGTTATCGTGATGTAAGTTGCTTTTGACTGCGGTTTTGAAACAGTCAGAGCACTTGCAGAAAGTGATAAAGAGAAAATGAAAACAAGACATAAAACCAAAGATATTATGCGTGTTGATTTTTTGTGCATAGATAAAACTCCTTTCATTTTGTGTTTTCGCCCGTGATTGCATAATCTGAATTGTGTTTTGCAATCCAATTATAAACCATTTTGGTTTATATGTCAATATACCAATTCGGTTTATATATAATATTGATATATTATTTTGGAGTATATCAATATGTATAAAAGAATCAGAGAGTTGAGAGAAGATAAGGATTTGCTGCAAAAGGACATTGCACAAATTCTTAATTGCACACAGGTGGCTTACTCAAGATACGAATTGGGACTGCGTGATATTCCAACAGATGTCTTGATTACTCTTGCCAAATTCCACAACACCAGCGTAGACTACATTCTCGGAATAACAGATGAAAAAAATGCCTATCCAAAAAATTACTGTAAATGATCGCTGTGCACCGCTTTTGCACAGCGATTTTTGTTTGCAAAAACACATTAGAAAAATTCCCTCATCAAGAGAATTTGTTTCAATGAACAGGTTATTGTTTCTTCCTGAAAAAACTGTTATTATCTGGTTGTAACCACCGGCCGGGTTATGAAACAAACATCAACAATAACTTCAACAATTGAAAGGTGATATACTATGACAATCTATTTCGGTGAAAATCTCAAGAAACTCCGCAAATCAAAAGACCTCACTCAGGAGGCCCTCGCAGATTTCCTCGGTATGTCTTTCCAGGCGATAAGCAAATGGGAAAGAGGCGAAACCTATCCCGATATAACAATGCTCCCCTCAATTGCATCTTTCTTCGGTGTTACTGTTGATGCCCTTCTCGGCACCGACGAAATCAAAAAAGAAAACAAAGTCAACGAATACAAAAAGGAATATATGCGCCTTTGCAACGAAAGAAAATATGACGATGCAAGAAAACTCATGAAAAAGGCTTCGCATGAATTCCCCGGCAACTATGAAATCCTTTCCAACTATTTCAGAGCCATCACCAATAGCCGTGACTATAATGACGGCGAATATCTTTTGTCCGTAAAACCCGAGATGCAGAGAATATACGACATCATCTGCAATCACTGCACGGATGACAGCATCAGAATATGGTGCAAAAGAAACATGTGTTTCTATCTGCGTGATTTAAGCCTTGTTGAAAACTCGGGCGTTGATGTTTCCGAAGCAGAAGCGATTCTCGCAGAAATGCCCATTATGCAAAACACAAGAGACTATGTTTCAATGTATATGTATCCGTTTGACGAAGAAAAACGCTCGCTTGCCTGCGCAAACGGTATTTCCGAAATGCTCCGCCTTTTCGGTGAAATCATGAACAGAAAATTCAAAAATTTCCTTGATGCCAACGATGATATTTCTGAAGCATATATCAAGCTTCTTGAGGCTGTTATGCCCGACGGAGACTACGGAAAAAGCTATTATCTCATGGTTATTTACCATCAAAGACTCGGCGTCAAGAAGTTCCTCAAAGGTGATGAAAAAGGTGCTCTGGAGTATTTTGAAAAAGCACTTACTCTTGCTAAAAAATATGATGAGATGCCCGAAGTTTCTGTTCATACATCAGATGCAGTCAAAGGAATTGAATTTGATAAAACAAATGCATACCGCTTCTGGGAAGGCTCATTCCTTGAAAATGTTAAAGACGGTCTGATTAACAGGCCACAGCTTTCTGACGAATTCAAAAACAGCAAGGAATTCAAAGCATTGCTTGAAATCAAATAAATAAAAGGGCTTGCAAAGGTAATCTTTGCAAGCCGTATTTTATTTGTTCCCTTTTCTGTCTACACCGAAAAGGTGGATGATTCCCTCGTCATTGAGTGCTTTGACAAGCACAAAGGTTATCGGCAGGATAAAAATACCGAGAACTCCGAACAACTGAACACCCATATACATACCGAAAAGTGTTATTACCGGATGAAGTCCCACATTCATTGCAACAAGTCTGGGTTCAAGCACCTGACGAATAACCGTTATGACAACGTAAAGAACAATCAACCCGACGCCGAGACCGACGTTGCCCGTAAACAGATTATATATCGCCCATGGGATGAGAATTGTACCTGTTCCGAGAACAGGAAGAATATCAACAATAGCTGTTATAATCGAAAGAACAAGGATGTATCCGCCGCTGTAAACACCGATAAGCTTGAGAATATTCAGACCTATCGAAACCTCGCAGAAGGTGATAAAAATCAGCGTTGCATATGATTTGAGCATTTTTCCGAGTATTCCGCCGAGAAGCCTTCTTGTTCTTACTATCGCAACCTCGTGCTCACGGGAAATATTCTCACTTATAAGAATTCTGAATTTATCATAGTCACATGTTATGAAGAAACACGCTATAATACCCATGAAGACCGATGCAAAAACAACGGGAATCTGCTTCGCTGTTGAAAGAAGACCTCCGAGAGGCGTTACAAGAAAGGATAAATCAAATTCTCCGTTGACTGACTGCTGTGTCGCATTGGAGACTTCTTCTTCCGAAACAAGCAGGATTCTGTCAACAATACCTGTCACGGAATCCGAAACGGTTTTTTCAAGCGTATCGGGAAGGAAGGTTATCTTTGCAAGAATCCATTCTTCGGCAGAGCGTGTCAGCGCGGGAATATCCGACATTTTGGACATAATATATTCGCCAAAACCCTTGAATTCAACAAAAAGTCTGTATCCTACAAGAACAACCAGAGCGATAACCGCCGAGATAATCAGCAACACTGCAATTGCGCCGAGAATATTCTTTTTGATTTTTGTTTTTTCTGAGATAATTCTTAGCGGTTTCTGAAGAAGTATTGCAACGGCAAATGCAAAAATAAACGGAGCAACAAGACCGAATGCATACTTCATGAAAAGATAGAAAAGCGCAACAATAACGGTGTAGTAAGTAATATTAATCAGCGTCGCTTTTCTTCTTTCGGTAATTTCCATCTGAATTCCCCCTCTCAAAACGAAATTACTTTATTATTTTACACCATTTTTCACTAAAAGGCAATTATTGTTAGAAAAAAGACATAAAAATTTAACAAAAGTTAAAAATATCTCTTTATTATTTTGAAAAAGTATGTTACAATTCTTTTAATTAGTTATTTTTTAAAGGAGCGATTCGGATGTATGTTGCCATAATGGGTTACGGCGTGGTCGGCTCGGGTGTTGCAACCCTTCTCAATAAAAACCACGAACACATCGTTAAAAAGAGTCTGCAGAGCGATATGCAGCTCAAATATATTCTTGACCGCCGCACATTCCCCGGTGACCCCTATGAACATCTTCTCATCTCCGATTTCTCAAAGATAGTTGAGGATGACGAGGTAAAGATAGTTGTCGAAACCATGGGCGGACTTCACCCCGCTTATGAATATGTTCTTGCTTGCCTCAAAGCAGGTAAGAATGTTGTAACCTCAAACAAAGAGCTTGTTGCCGCAAAGGGCTGTGAGCTTCTCAAGGTTGCAGACGAAAATAATGTTAACTTTCTGTTTGAAGCAAGCGTTGGCGGCGGTATCCCCATCATCAGACCCATCAGCCAGTGCCTTGCCGCAAACGATATTGATGAAATCGCAGGTATCCTCAACGGTACAACCAATTTCATCCTCACAAGAATGATAGTTGACGGAATGACCTTTGATGAGGCACTCCTTCTTGCACAGAAAAACGGCTATGCTGAGCGTGACCCCTCCGCAGACGTTGACGGCCATGACGCTTGCAGAAAAATCTGCATTCTTGCTGCTCTCTGCTTCGGTAAACACGTTTATCCTGATTCGGTTTATACCGAAGGCATCCGCAAGATTGACCTTGCAGACGTTGACTATGCACGCTCATGGGGCGGCGTAATCAAACTCATCGCAAGAGCAAAGATTCTTGAAAGCGGAAAGGTTTCTGTTATGGTATCCCCTGCTTTTGTTCAGAATCACAGCCAGCTTGCTTCCGTTGACGACGTATTCAATGCTATCCTCGTAAGAGGTGACGCTATCGGCGACGTTGTATTCTACGGCAAGGGCGCAGGCAAGATGCCTACAGCAAGTGCTGTTGTTGCAGACGTTATCGACTGCGCAAGACATATGGAACGCAAAAAGTTCTTCGGCTGGGCTGACAGTGAAGACGGCTATGTTGCAGACCATGGCGAAAGCTCATCTTCTTTCTATCTCAGAGCAACAACAGAAAACGTTGCTGATGCTCTTGCACAGATCAATTCCGTTTTCGGCACAGTCAAGATGCTTACAAGAGAAAATGCGCCCGACGGCGAATTTGCTTTTGTTACAGATATTCTCACCGAAAAAGATATGGCTGAAAAGCTTGCTCTTGTTAATGAATCAAAAATTGAATCGGTTATCCGTATAACCGATTATTAATCCCTGTTTGGAGGTTCAGTTATGGGTTTAATAGTTCAGAAATTCGGCGGCAGCTCCGTTGCCAATGCCGAAAGAGTTATGAATGTTGCAAGAATTGTTACCGATACCTACAAGGAAGGTAATGATGTTGTGGTTGTTGTTTCCGCACAGGGCGACACAACCGACGACCTTATTGCAAAAGCTAACGAAATCAATCCCAAGGCATCAAAGAGAGAGATGGATATGCTCCTCGCTTCGGGTGAACAGATTTCGATTTCACTCCTCGCCATGGCTATCGAAAGCCTCGGCTTCCCCGTTTGCTCGCTCCTCGGCTGGCAGGCAGGTTTCTCAACAAATTCCGTTTACGGCTCGGCAAGAATCAAGAAGGTTAAGGCTGACCGCATCAAGATGGAAATTGCAAAGAAGAATATCGTAATCGTTGCAGGCTTCCAGGGTCTCAACAAATACGATGACATAACAACACTCGGCAGAGGCGGTTCGGACACAAGCGCAGTTGCAATTGCAGCTTCAATGCACGCAGACCGTTGCCAGATTTTCACCGACGTTGAAGGCGTTTACACCGCAGACCCCAGAAAAGTCAAGGGTGCAATCAAGCTTAATGAAATCACTTATGATGAAATGCTTGAGCTTGCAACTCTCGGCGCACAGGTACTCAACAACCGTTCGGTTGAAATGGCCAAGAAATATAATGTTAAGCTTGAAGTGCTTTCAAGCCTTGTAAGAAAACCCGGCACAATTGTCAAGGAGGTAGCAGACATGGAAAAAATGCTCGTTAGAGGCGTAACAAAGGATACAGACGTTGCCCGTGTTTCAATCATCGGTGTTCCCAACGTTCCCGGTATCGCATATAAAATCTTCGGAAAGCTCGCTGCAAAGGACGTTAACGTTGACATCATCCTTCAGTCAGTAGGCAGAGGTGACACAAAAGACATCGCTTTCACAACCGCAAAGGCAAAGCTTGATGATACAGTTGAAACACTCAAATCACTCGACCTTCTCGAAGGTCTTGAAATCGTTTGCGATACAGATGTTGCAAAGGTTTCCGTTGTCGGCGCTGGCATGGAATCACATCCCGGCATCGCAGCAAAGATGTTCGAAGCACTCTTTGAGTCCGATGTAAACATCCAGATGATCGCAACAAGCGAAATCAAGATTTCCGTTCTCATCGATGTCAAGGATGCAGACAAGGCTGTTGAAGCAGTTCACAACGCATTCATTCCCGTTATCAACGAATAAGATATGATTTAACCCCTCGGATTTCTCCGAGGGGTTAATTTTATGCATTTTCTGTGCTTTCTTTTATTTTCTGTATTTCTTCAAGGATTTCTACTTCGCCGTCAACAATTCTGTATTTCATCGCTACGGATTCAGTTTCGCTTTTATAGCTGTCAATGTGTCCGTATTCAATCCAATAGTTATAGTATTCTTCATTGCTTTCAAAATCATTACCTGCATGAACAATCGTGACTGTTCTTGTGGGTGAATATTCTGCTTTATAGAATTCTGTACGATGCTCGCTGTCCTGATTATACCAACCGTATTCACCTTCGATGGGTTGCTGTGCGGTTACGGTATAGTCGAATGCAAAATATTCATCGGGCGCATAAAACACCGCTTTGTCAAAATAAATCGATTCAGTATCGGTCCGGGTTTCGGCATAATATTTTTGCTCATTGCCATTTTCATCCGTAAAAGTGACTCTGTAATATTCACCGTAGCTGTATTCCGGGTCTGGATGCTCTTTAGTAATAAGGTCTTTAGCTATATCCGCAAAATGTTTGACCATATCCATGCTGAAATTGCTTTTGAAATGAAAAATCTGCTTTTCTCCGTCAATTTCGGTTTCAACAAGCTCAATGGGAGTATCATCCTGAACGTCGCATTCCCACACAACGCCTTTTTCCGGTTCATAGGGAAGAACAACCTGTGTTCTGTCTCCTCCCGTTATTGCACCGATAAGAGATGAAGCGAGTATAAGAATAATGGCAAGAGGAATTATAACTATTATTGTTACCGAACCCATAAATTTACTCCTTTGCTTTTTATGTTGTTAACTGTTATTTTACACTATTTCATTGATTTTTCCAGCAACTCGAGTTTACATTTGCGTATTTTAAAAGAATTTTCTGCGCCAATGGAACAAATACTGCTGTGCGATGCCTCTCACACCGTTTGTGCATTCGGGGAGACCGTCGGGATAAAGCTCACTCATGATACGCTTCACCCAAACGTCAACGGGGAAGGCATCAATCTTTCCGAAGCCGTATAGAAGTGAACACTGCGCAACCTTCTCGCCAACCCCCTTGATTTTTATCAGCTCATCCCTGCCTTCATCAATGGTGAGGGCATATATTTTTTCAATGTCGATTTCACCGTTTGCAACCTTTTCAGCGGCATCGATTATATATTTAGCTCTGAACCCCGCCCTTATCGGTGCAAGCGCCTCAACGCCTGCCTCAGCGATTTTTTGAGCAGAGGGAAAAGAATAATCGCCGTTGCCCAAAGGCTCGCCGAGAAGTCTGCAAAGGCGGTCTATGATGCCCTTTATTCGGGGGATATTGTTATTCTGCGAAATGATAAAAGAGCAAATCGCCTCCCACGGCTCCTGACGGAGCAGTCTTATGCCGTAGCAGGTATCAACAGCCTCGGCAAGATAACGGTCTGCCATAAATTTTCTGCAAAGCACACCGTAATCTCTTTCAAGGTCGAAATAGGGAATCCAGATATTTTCAAAATCATCTTTGTCCGTTCCGATAAACTCGATTCCCCTCTCCGTTTTTCTGAGAGTGAGAGGTTTTGAGAACGCAACGCCGTGCCATTCGTCATCGCCCGTCTGCACCCAGCGGAACGCCTGACCGCAATCCAGAGTCAGCGCAAGGTCGAAGCAATCGGGGATTAATATAATCTTGTTTTCTTCAATTATGTATGTATTTTTTACAGCCATTTTTGTTTTCTCCAAACTGTAATATTATGATAATTTTGCCGAAAATATCGCCATAATTTCATCGACAAATTGCAACATTTTGTAAAGTTTGTACAATCTTTTGTATATTCTATTTTAGAATTAAAAAGTTTTCCACACCCGTTTTTGGTGAAAAATAAGGGGTTTTCAGCATAGTTATTCAACTTTTCCACATGGTTATCCACATTTTTGGTGGAAAAGCGGATTATACATAAAGTATAATAATCATTACAAACCGCAATGAATATATCCCCTTCTCTCTGCCAAAAATAACATAGAAATCCAACGGAGTGAAGGGAGAAATCAGGTTGATAAAAGGGGTCAACAGACAGGTCGTGGAAATTACGCAGACTCAGTGCGAATACTTCGAGAGGGTGCTGTTTTTTATAAAACCCGAATACTCGGCAATCAGCGAGGGTGATTTAAGGGAAAGGGCGACGGAAATTGCCCAAAGTGCAGGAATGCCTCCCGCCTCAAGGCTTCGCAAAAGCAGAATCCGTTTTATTCTTTCCATGAGCGCAGCCGCCTGTGCAGGGGCATCAATCAGCGGAATTGTTTTTCTTCTGGTTTCATTTTTCTGAATAATGAGAACAAAAACCGTTCATAACACAGCCGTCACACTTCGGTCTGCCCGAAATACAGGTTTCTCTGCCGTGAAGGACACAGCGATGGCAGAAATCATTGCTTTCTTCGGGAGGCAGAATTTCACGGAGCTGCATTTCAACCTTGAACGGGTCTTTTGTTGAAACAAGTCCGAGAAGGTTGGAAATCCTTATCAGATGAGTATCGGCAACAACGGCAGGCTGACCGTAAACATCACCCATGATGAGATTTGCGGTTTTTCTGCCGACTCCGGGAAGAGATGTCAGTTTTTCGAGTGTATCGGGCACTTCACCGCCGTATTCCGCAATCATCTTTTTGCACATCTCAACGATATCCTTCGCTTTTGCCCTGAAAAATCCGCAGGAATGAATGAGATTTTCAACATCAGATATTTCTGCATTCGCAAAATCCTCAACAGTTTTGTATTTCTCAAAAAGCGCTGGTGTCACAAGATTGACCCTTGCATCGGTGCATTGAGCCGAAAGACGGGTTGCTATTATAAGTTGCAAAGGATTTTCCGCATTGAGCGAGCAAATTGAATCGGGATATTTTTCCCTGAGCGCATTGACTGCGAGCAGGGCTTTTTCTTTTTTATCCATAAGTGCCTCCCAAGGTTTTATAATCCAATTATATATCATCACAACATTTTTTTGAAGATTAAATTTAAAATAAATATGAATTTTTAATTTTACCATATAAAAACAGTTGATTTTAAAAAGGATTCATGGTAACATATTAGTAACTATAAAATGGGAGGATATCCTTATGAAGAATAAATTTACCTCAAGGCTCTGTGTTTTTATGTGCTTTATCCTCATTCTCTCAACATTTGCAGCTTGCAGTGTTAAGCAGGATACCAACACAACCACCACAGTGCCTGTTATACCCAACAATGAATGGGTACCCGGAATTGATACATATGTTCCCGTGGTAATCACAGATGTTGAGCTTGTTCAGCTCGTTTCTGAAGCTCTCGGCGAAGATGCCAGCGGTTTCAACGGCGATTTGAACACTCTTACCCCTGAACAGCTCGAAAAGGTTGAAGACCTTGCAACAGACAAAGGTCTTGTTATTGAAAAAGACGAAAACAATAACACTGTCATCAAAAAGGAAGATGTTCCCGCAACCAACATCACTCCCGAACAGTATACTCAGATTATGAATCAGGTTTCCGTTAAGGACCCCAACAATATCTCCCCCAGCGAATATGTTGAAATTTCAAAGGTTGCCGCAGACAACAACCTGGTTGTTGTTACAAAGCCGGGTTCGAGCCAGGTTGAAATCGTTAAACCTGTCAGCACAACAAAGAAGCCCATCGTTCCCACAGCTCCCAACAGCAGCAATAATAATAACAAACCCGATAACACTACTTCACACACTTACATAAACCCCACAGCTCCCAAAACAGAAACAACAAAAAAACCCATTATTCTTGACACAACCAAAAAGACTTCTTCACACTATGTACCCCAGACTCCCGCTTATGTTGCATCAATGGGTACAACAAGAGCCAAGATTTCAACTTTTGCACCTGAATGGACAAATACTGCAGGTACTCCTTCCGGCAGCGTTTTCTGGGATAACGAAGCTACTGCAGACGGCGGAACCGTAGCTGTAGGTTACACATACGAATTCCCCAACGGTTCAATCAAGAGCTATACTTCGGGTATTATTTCAAAGTATAACGAAAAAGGCAAGATTGAATGGTCAAAAATCATCGGCGGTACCGCACAGGATGACAAAGGTGCTGAAAGAAAAGCAAAAACAACCTTCGAAAATGTTGCGGTTCTCAGCGACGGAAGCATTATCGCAGTCGGTGAAACAAGAGCAGAAGATATCGCATCCCCCAACGAATACAAGTGCAAAGGCACTGTTGAAGGCGTTGTTGTTAAGTTCAACAGCAAGGGCGACGTTGTATGGACAAAACTTTACGGCGGCAGTAAGGGTGACATGATTCACTCCGTTCAGCCCACTTCCGACGGCGGCTTCATTATCGGCGGTAAATCCGAATCCAAAGATGCCGACCTCAAAGACCTCGGCGCTCTTACTATTAAAGCATTTATTTTCAAGTGCGATGCAAACGGTAATATTCAGTGGCGTCAGGCTCTTTCCGGTTCAAAACACAATACGGTAGAGGATCTCGCTGTTGACTCCGACGGAAATGTTTACGCCGATATCGCTTGCTACAGCGGTGACGGTGAATTTGCAGACATTGAGGGTACAGGTAATATTAAGAAAACAACCGTTCTTGCAAAGCTCAGTCCCTCCGGTCAGATTCTTTGGAAAAAAGCTTTCTATGATACCGGTGTAACAAACCTTTATGCCATGGAAATTGCACATAACGGCGGCGTTATTATCGCAGGTAACTACTCACTTGCGCCCACCGGTGACAGAGAAGGCAACACCTTTGAAGATTTCAATACCGGCGGTACTCCCGGTAAGATGGATGGTGCAATCATCAAGGTTAATTCCGACGGTAAAATAGGTTGGATTACTCCCATCATCGGTTTTGAACATGATTTCATTACCGGTGTCGTATCGATTCCCGGCGGTTATGCTGTATCGGGCTATACAAAATCTTCTAACAGAGATTTCGGAATAAGCAACATCGGTGATTTCGACTGCTTCGTTTATACTGTTTCAACCGGCGGAAAACTTGAAAACATCTACAGCTTCGGCGGTTCAATGACCGATAACCCCAGAGGACTTTGCTTCAACGGTGAATCGCTTTATGTCTGCGGTTCAACTAACTCAGCTGACGGTATGTTTGAAAACGGAAATGTAAAGAGCAACGGTGAACTTCCTGTTTGCTTCATCAGCCGTTATAAAATTGCACAGTAAAATCTTAACTTCCCTGCGGCACATTTCTTTATGAAATGTGCCGTTTTTTTATAACTGATGCAAAAAAGGCAGTCTTTTTACAGACTGCCTTTTATATTACATTATATTATTTATAGTATTCAACTGCTGATTCAAAGAGCTTGAGGTCGAATTCGCCGGGAACGTTCTTGTAAAGACCTGCGCCGGTTCTTTCGGAGTGACCCATCTTACCGAGAACACGTCCGTCGGGTGAAACGATACCTTCGATTGCGAAATCGGAATTGTTGGGGTTGAAGGCGATATCGTTTGTTGCATTGCCGTCAAAGTCTACATACTGAGTGATAATCTGACCGTTTGCGGCGAGCTTTCTGATAAGAGCCTCGTCAGCAATGAATCTGCCTTCGCCATGTGAAATGGGAACGGTGTAAATCTCACCCTGCTTTGCCTTTGAAAGCCAGGGAGAATTATTGGAAACAAGCTTTGTTCTTACAAGCTTTGACTGGTGTCTGCTGATGGTGTTATAAGTAAGAGTGGGGCAGGTTTCATCGGTGTCGATAATCTTGCCATAAGGAACAAGACCGAGCTTGATGAGAGCCTGGAAGCCGTTGCAGATACCGAGCATAAGACCGTCGCGCTTTTCAAGAAGCTCTGTTACAGCCTGCTTGATTTCTGCGTTGCGGAAGAATGCGGTGATGAATTTACCTGAGCCATCGGGTTCGTCGCCGCCCGAGAAACCGCCGGGAACAAAGATAATCTGGCTTTCGCCAACCTTCTTTGCGAAATCCTCAACCGATTTTGCAATGCTTGAAGCGGAAAGGTTATTGATAACAAAGATTTCTGCTTCTGCGCCTGCTCTTTCGGCATACTTTGCGGAATCAAATTCGCAGTTTGTGCCGGGGAATACGGGGATAAGAACCTTGGGCTTTGCGGTTCTGATTGCAGGCTTTGCAAAGGTTGTTGCCTTATAATCAAAGGTTTCAATCTTCTTTTCGGGCATTGCGATGTTGCAGGAATAGATATCCTCAAGCTTATCCTCATAAACGGGAAGAAGCTGTGCAAAATCAACTGTTTCTGCACCGAAGGTGATTGCAGCCTTATCGGTTGTATAGCCGAGGAGAGTTCCGCAAGCTGTATCGTCGGTAAGTTCAACGATGAATGAGCCATAGGAATAGCCGAAAATATCTTCAAGTGAAACATCGGCAAAATCAAATCCGATGCCGTTACCCATAGCCATCTTGAGAACTGCTTCTGCAGCACCGCCCATTGTGGGAGTATAGATTGCGGCAGCCTTGCCTGATGTTACGAGTGAATAAACTTCGTCATAAATCTTGAGAAGTGAAGCTGTTTCGGGAAGATTGTCAGCAGTGTATTCAGGCTTGAGGATAACAACCTTATGACCTGCTGCCTTGAATTCGGGAGAAACGATGTTCTTGAGATCCTCTGTTGTAACAGCAAATGAAACAAGAGTGGGAGGAACGTCGATATTTTCAAACGAACCGCTCATTGAATCCTTGCCGCCGATAGCCGCAATCTTGAGGTCCATCTGTGCCTTGAATGCACCGAGGAGAGCAGCGAGAGGCTTGCCCCAGCGTTTGCCGTCCTTCATGGGCTTTTCAAAATATTCCTGGAAGGTGAGATAAACTTCGTTGAAGTCTGCACCTGCTGCGATAAGCTTTGAAACTGATTCAATAACCGCAAGATATGCGCCGTGGTAGGGGCTCTTTTCGGTTATGAACGGGTTATAACCCCATGCCATGAGTGAGCAGGTGTCTGTATCCTGCTTTTCAACGGAAATCTTATGTACCATTGCCTGGATGGGAGTGAGCTGATGCTTGCCGCCGAAAGGCATGAGAACGGTGTTTGCACCGATTGTTGAGTCAAATCTTTCGGAAAGACCTCTCTTTGAGCAGATGTTGAGGTCACCTGCAAGAGCTGTATACATATCGCTGAATGAACCGTCAACCTTCTTTGAATAGTCCTCAAGCTTTGCGGGAGCGATATCGATATGCTTTTCCGCGCCGTTTGAATTGAGGAATTCACGGCTGATGTTACAGATGGCTTTGCCGTTCCAGTTCATTACAAGATAGGGCTTTTCCTTGACTTCGGCAACGATTGTTGCTTCAAGGTTTTCGCTTGTTGCAAGCTCGATGAATCTTGCTGCATCCTTTGCTTCAACAACAACTGCCATTCTTTCCTGGCTTTCTGAAATTGCAAGCTCTGTGCCGTCAAGACCTTCATACTTCTTGGGAACAGCGTTAAGATTTATTTCAAGACCGTCTGCAAGTTCACCGATAGCAACGGAAACACCACCTGCACCGAAGTCGTTGCAGCGTTTGATGAGCTGTGAAGCTTCTTTATTTCTGAAAAGTCTCTGGAGCTTTCTTTCTTCGGGAGCATTACCCTTCTGAACTTCTGCACCGCAGGTAGCGATGGATTCGGTAGTATGAGCCTTGGAGGAGCCTGTTGCACCGCCGCAGCCGTCACGGCCTGTGCGTCCGCCGAGAAGGATAACAACGTCGCCGTCTTCGGGTCTTTCGCGGCGAACGTTCTCTTCGGGAGCAGCTGCGATAACCGCACCGATTTCCATTCTCTTTGCCGCATAACCGGGGTGATAGATCTCATCAACGATACCTGTTGCAAGTCCTATCTGGTTGCCGTAGGAGGAATAACCTGCAGCAGCAGTCGTAACAATTTTACGCTGGGGAAGTTTACCCGGCATTGTTTCCGAAACAGGCTTGAGCGGATTTGCGGCACCTGTAACACGCATTGCGGCATATACATATGCACGACCGGAAAGCGGATCGCGGATTGCGCCTCCGATACAAGTAGCCGCTCCTCCAAAAGGCTCAATCTCTGTAG
Organism: uncultured Clostridia bacterium; assembly: GCA_937888485.1. Classification (GTDB taxonomy): domain Bacteria; phylum Bacillota; class Clostridia; order Oscillospirales; family Acutalibacteraceae; genus CAG-177. Next base: position 102 of record CALAQQ010000214.1, on the reverse strand, counting down.
GATGATTGTGCGTTTCATTCTTAAAAAGAAGTAACCAGTCTTCAGGCGTCCCGTCAACGTCAACTGTCATTTTTACAGTACAAGCGTTAATTTCTTCAGACT
>CALAQQ010000213.1 GCA_937888485.1 uncultured Clostridia bacterium | reverse complement strand
TTTTCCATTGTTTTCACCCCGTAAAAATTTTGATACACTATGATTATACAACAAAAACTTGCAGGAATAAAGATGTTTTTTAAATTTTTTTGATGTATTTTTTGTATTTCGTTGATAAAAATCAATATTTATGATATAATTTCACCACATAATCAATGAAACAGGTGTTTTTATGAAAAGAATAATTCCGGCATTGCTTGCCGTTTTGCTTTTACTGACCCTTACAGCCTGCGATTTCGGCAATAAAACAGCGCTGATTATTTCGGGAACGGAAATAGACAGAGAGATTTTCACCTATTATCTCGATAAGGTGATTAACCGTCCGACCGATTACGGTCTTGCTGAAAACCCCGAAAAGAGACTTCTCAAACAGGCGGCGATTGACGAATGCAAAAAATATGTTGCAATCAATACGAGCTTCAGGGATAAGGGTCTTTCACTTTCTTTTGCGGATAAGGTTGAAATATCCCGTAATGTCAATAATTTCTGGATAAGATTTGAGAATCACTATGATGAAATCGGTGTTTCAAAGCAAACTCTGACCAGAGTTATGACCGCTGATGCATATGAGGATGCGATTTTTACGGCAACTTACGACAAAGGAACGGATGATACAGCAGCCGAAAAAGAACTGACGGATTATTTTTATTCCAATTATGTCAGCTTCCGCACGGTCTGTGCATATTTTACAGCTCCCGACGGTACAGCGATTTCGCAGGCAGACAGAATTGCGCTTGTTGATTCATTCCGTACCCTCGGCAGCAACGCAGCCGTTGACCCCGATAAATTGTCGGAAACGGTTACTGCGGCGGGATACACACTTTCCGATTCTATTATTCTCAAAAAGAATTCAGACGGTTATCCTGCAGGATTTTTCGAAAAAGTTTATGCTCAGGCAAACGGTACCGTTCAGATTCTTGAATATGATGAATGTGTATTTGCTGTTATGAAGGAGGACCTTAAAGCAAAGGGTGAATCGGTTTATGTCAATTACCGTACATCGTGCATAAGCGACCTTTATTCGGGCGCATCGGAGAGCGAAATTGAAAGCTATATGAATACCCTGGCTGTTGACGAAAAGAATGCTGACAGGATTATCAACAAAATGACATAATAATTAAGACGGGAATTTCCCGTCTTTTTTATATTATAATAAAAATTAATATTTATATGATTGATTTTAATTATAAAAACTGCTATAATAAACCGATTATAGATTTAAACAGGAGGAGTAAGCCGTGATTAAAATTTCTCCGTCGGTTCTTGCAAGCGATTTTTCATCTCTCGGTGCTGAGGCAAAGAGAATGGAGGACTGCGGTGCCGATTATCTTCATCTCGATGTTATGGACGGCAGATTCGTTCCGAATATAACCTTCGGTGCTCCCGTTATCGGCAGCATAAGAAATAAAACCGACCTTGTTTTTGATGTTCATCTTATGATAGATACTCCGCTCGATTATATTGAGGATTTCAAAAAATCGGGTGCCGATATTATTGTTTTTCATATTGAAAGCTCATCTCCCGTTGAGGAAACGGTTGACAAAATAATTTCCTGCGGTTGCAAGGCAGGGATAAGTGTCAAACCCAAAACTCCCGTTGAGGAAGTTTTTCCGTATCTTGACAAGCTTGATATGGTGCTTGTCATGACGGTTGAACCCGGTTTCGGCGGTCAGTCATTCATGTATGAAACAATGGACAAAATAAAAACCCTGCGTTCGGAAATCAAACGCAGAGGTCTTTCGGTTGATATTCAGGTCGACGGCGGTATCAACGAAAAAACAGTTGAAACAGCCGCCGCCGCAGGTGCAAATGTTTTTGTTGCGGGAAGTGCCGTTTTCGGAGCAGTTGATGCGGCAAAGGCAATTTCAGACTTGAGAAGCCTTGCCGGAAAAGCACTTACCGATTAATAATTTCGATTGCATTTTCACGGATAAGCGTATTCCAATGCTCTTTTGTGAAACAGCAGACAAGCTCTGAGCAGTTTTCCGAAGTGCCGAATTCCAGACAGCTCTGTTTTATTATCGGTATATCTTCGCTACCACTTAAAATCAAGCGGTATTTTCCGCCCGACTCATAAAGACTGCTTGTGACGGATCTGATGTTTTTCAGGCATTCAGCCGCCTTCATGAGCATATCGGCATTCTCGAATTCGCAGAGTATGTACTTTTCCTGCTTTTTGAGGAACTGCTTCTGTGTGCCGAGAGGTTTTCTGCCTTCGAGTATTGTGAAGCACAGCGTACATCCGCCGCCCCTTTTCGGAGTTGCTTCTATTATCATTCTGCGTGAGGGGTCGAATTCTCTGCCCAGCGCCTTGCCCGCTTCGTCAAGCACTGTCCATATAACACGGCGTGTTTCTATGGTGGAGTAGTCCATTTCTTCGTATGTAATATTCAGACCGAGCATATCCTGTTCGCTCAGGTCAACAATTATTTTATCCTCGGCAGGGGAATTAATCTTCATTGTGCGCCTCCTTTAAAGTCGTCTAATATATATGATATGTTTTTCTTCGGCGGTATGCAATGAATAAATATTGGAATTTCAGAGGTGACAGCCTTGGCTAATAACGCACCAAAACAGAATACAGTAAGAAGTTCGCAGATTTTCGGCGATTATCTCATTATGCTTGTCGCACCGTGTTTTGTTGCCGTATGGTATTACGGTGTAAAATTTGTTTCCGTTGCATTAACAGGTGTTCTCACTGCACTCATATGCGATTTTGCGGCAAAAGCAATTCTCGGCAAAGTTTTTCATCTGCGTGATTTCAGCAATATTTTTATAGGTCTTGCAATTGCGGTTATGCTTCCTGCGGGAATACCGCTTTATGTTCCTGCCGTTGCCGCCGCATTTGCCGTTCTTGCGGTCAAAATACCTTTCGGCGGTGCGCTTCATGCACCCTTTGTTCCGACTGCGGCAGGTTTTGCCTTTATAAGTGTATGCTTCAAGGAGCTGATATTTGACTACAGCGTTGAATCGGAAACCAAGCTTCTCGGTGCAAAATCCATCGGAAGCATGCTGGCAAGCGGTCAGTCGGTTCATATCAGTGCCGCAAATATTTTTGATATTCTTGCAGGCAACGTTGCCGGTCCGATGGGTACGGGCTGCGGAATTCTTATGCTTGCATGCTGTGCATATCTTCTTGTCAGAAGAAAAAAAGCTCTGCTTGCCACACTCGGATTTGTTGCGGCATGTACGGTTTATGCCGTTGTTTCTCCGAGAGTCAATGCCCCTGTTCTTACAGGTGTGGTTCTTGAACTTTCCGCAGGTTCACTCATGTTTGCGGGAGTTTTCCTTCTCACCGACCACGCAACCCTTCCTCAGAACGGAATAAACAGAATTATATACGGTGCAGTATGCGGTGTTGCCTGTATGGGAATGAGAAATATCGGTGTTTTTGAAGAAACCGTATGCTTTGCAATTCTTCTTGCAAACGGTTTCAGACCCCTTCTTGATGCCGCATTCAGAACGCTTCCCGCTGTTTCTTTCAAAAGAAAGGAGGCGGCTGAAAAATGAGTAACAACATTTCTTTCAGAGATATGCTTGTAAAAGGTGCGCTGATTTTTAATCCCGTGCTTATACAGCTTGTCGGTCTTTGTCCCGTAGTAGCCGCTTCAACAACTCTTGCAGGCTCTGTGGCACTTTCCGTTGCACTTTTTGTCGAGCTTACGGCAACCTGTGTGATTGCAAGCCTGCTTTTCAAAAAAATTCCGAGATGGCTTCGTGTTACACTTTATCTTTTAATCGGACTTGCTCTCATATGTCCGCTTCTCTGGTTCATTGAAACAAAAACTCTTATAAATCTGAGTCTCGGCATGAAAATCTATATTCCGCTTATCGCCATCAATTCCGTAACGGCTGTTCACTGTGAGCAGTTTGCGGTCAAAAACAGCGTGAAGCTTGCGTTTTATGATGCTGCAGCTGTAAGCCTCGGTGCATCGGTTGTCATGATTGCCGTCGGTGCGATAAGAGAAATTTTCGGAAGCGGTTCACTTGCAGGCGTAAAGCTCGATTTGCCCATTGTTTTCAAGGGTATGGCAATGCCGTTCGGATGTCTTATTCTTCTCGGATTTATGGCTGCGGGACTCAAGGCTTTTATTAATTACAGATACCAGAACGATGATGAAGCCGACATTGACAAGCCTGTTGAAGTGGGAGAAATCGTCTATGACTCAACGGAAGAAGTTGAGATTTTTGATGAATTCTGGAACGGACAGCCCGAAGAAAAAGCCAATCCTCAGACTGCGGATGAAATAAAAAGCAGTGCAAAGGAAGATATTGAGGATTTCTTCAAATCACTCGGCATAGACTATTTTGAAGAGGGGGATAAGCAATGAAAATAATATCAGACCTGCTTATGACCGCTCTCTATACGGTTTTTATACAGAATCTTGTGCTCAGTTCGGGTCTCGGAATGAGTGAAGCCATCCGTGTTTCAACAAAACCCGGCATGTTCGGAAAATTCGCTGTTATGATTTCTGGATTTTCTGTTGTAACAAGCGTTTTTTGCAGTCTTATCGACAAAATTCCCGTCATGTCGGAGATTACCTATGCGGTAAGAGCTGCGATTTACGGCGGTGTTCTTGCGGCGGTATTTCTTGTTGTAGCCCTTGCGGCAAGGTTTATTTTCAAGGCATCGCCGAAGCTTCTCGGAACGCTCGGCATTGCGGCACTCAACACGCTTGTGCTTGCAATCCCCTATATTAATCACTCTGCCGCTTATTCTTTTGCAGACAGCATCGGTTCGGGTATCGGTGCGGGTATAGCGTTTGTTCTTGCGGCAGCACTCATAAGCATGGGCACTCACGCTCTTGAAGAGAACGGCAATATTCCTGAAATATTCAAGGGCACACCGATGATGTTTCTTTATGTTGCCATGCTTTCGCTTGCATTCACAGGCTTCAGCGATACGAATCTTTTTGCATAAGGTGAATATATTGTTATGATAAAAAAAGGTAAAATCGAAAAAACCCTCAAGCCTTCCGAACGAAAGAGTATAACCGATTTCTCGGCACGTTTCGGTACGGGTCCGACCTATGAAGAAAGAGTTATGGCAAAGAGAATTATCTCTGCGGCTCTTATTACGGCGGGGATACTTGCCCTTGTCGGTACGGGTTATTTTGTAACGGATGTTCTGCTCAAAATTACAGAACTTCCGTATCAGCCGATAAATATTGTTTAAGGAAATGTCACATGAATTTTATACCCTATAATTCACGTAAAGATTATCATAAAAGTCCCTTCGGAGCAGTCCGTGAGGGCGAGGAGATAACATTCAGAATAGTTATGCCCAGAGGCTATTGCTGTACGGGTGCGAGCCTTGTTGTTAAAAATGACAACGGGGAAAGATGTGTTTATCCGATGTCATGGGAGCGTATGGAAGGCGAAAATGAAGAGTGGTGGAAGGTCAGCTTCACACCCGAAAAAAGCGGTCTTTACTGGTATCATTTTGCCGTTGATAGATGTGACGGCGGAAGTGTTATAACCCGTTTTGACGGCGGTACGGGAAGAATTTCTCCCGACGGAGCGAGCTTTCAGCTGACTGTTTATTCAAATGAGTTTTCAACCCCCGAATGGATTAAGGGGTCAGTTATATATCAGATTTTTCCCGACAGATTTGCTTCATCGGGGACCAAAAAGAGAAGTGTTCCCGCCGAAAGGATTCTTCGTTCCGATTGGGGCGGTGCTCCGATGTGGGAACCCGACTGTGCCGGCAGAATAACGAAATACGATTTCTTCGGCGGCGATTTTAAGGGCATTGAACAGAAGCTCGACTATATAAAATCCCTCGGAGCAGGATGCATCTATCTCAACCCGATTTTTGAGGCGCATTCAAATCACCGTTATGACACGGCAAATTACGAAAAAACCGACCCTCTTCTCGGTACGGAAAAGCAGTTTACGGCTTTATGCAAAGCGGCAGAGAAAAAGGGAATAAAAATAATTCTCGACGGCGTTTTCAGTCATACAGGGTCAGACAGCATTTATTTCAACAAAGAAAAAAGATATGACTGCCTCGGTGCGTATAACAGCAAGGAGTCACCTTATTACGGCTGGTACAAATTCAGCGATTATCCCGATAAGTACGAAAGCTGGTGGGGAGTTGATATTCTTCCCGAAATCAACGAAGAAAATGACGGCTATATCGACTATATGGCAGGTAAAAACGGCATTCTCCGAAAGTGGCTTAAAGCAGGCGCAAGCGGTTGGAGGCTTGATGTTGCGGATGAATTGCCCGATAAATTTCTTGACGCACTCCGCAAGGCTGTAAAAGAGGAAAAAGAGGATGCCTATATTCTCGGCGAGGTCTGGGAGGATGCTTCAAACAAAATAAGCTACGGCAAAAGACGGCCTTATCTTCTCGGAGGTCAGCTTGATTCCGTTATGAATTATCCGTTTGCGGACTGTCTTATTGATTTTGCCGTCACTGCAAATGCAGACGGTTTTAACGATAAAATTGCCGAAATCTGCGAAAACTATCCCAAAGAGGCGGTTGACTGCCTTATGAATCACATCGGCACTCATGACACCTGTCGTGTTCTCAACCGTCTTGCAACTCTCGGTGACTACCGTAACGGCTGTGAAGGCAGATATCACGGCGGTCTTACCGATGAACAGAAGGATATCGGCAAAAGACTTCTCCGGCTCGTTGCGGCAATGCAGTTCACCCTTCCCGGTGTACCCTGCATATACTACGGTGACGAAGCCGGTCTTGACGGAGGAGAAGATCCGTTCAACAGAGGCTGTTATCCCTGGGGAAAAGAGGATAACGGACTTATAGAATATTACAGATTACTCGGAAAAATAAGGGAAGAACATCCCGTTTTCAAAGACGGCGATTTTGTTCCCGTGTCATCAACTCTCGGCTGTGTTGCCTATGAAAGACAGGGCAACGGCGAGAGAATAATGACCGTTGCAAACCGTAACGGTCATTCAATCACGTATTTACTCCCCGATGAGGGATATGAAGTTCTTTGTTCAGGCGTTGTTAACGGCAGAGAGCTTTATATCGACAGGGAAACTGCGGCGATATTGATTAAAAGATAAACTATTCAGCGGTGAATCAGATGAAAAAGAGAAACAATATGGATTTCCGTACGGGCAGGGTCAGAATGAACGAAGAAACCAAGAAATTTTTCGTTGTTTTCTTTGCCTGCGCTTTTACCGTACTTGCGATTTCAAGCCTTGCGATACTTAAAAAATATGATTTTGATTTGAAACGTGCCGCCAGCGGTGAGGCTAAAACAGAGCCTTCCACAGAGATGACTTCATCGGGTATCCCTGAGGTTTACGGCGATAAGACCTATTTTTTCTGGTGTGCAGACAAAAACAGGGAGAACCTGTATTTTGCATGGCTTGTCAATATAAAAATGCCCGAAAGAAAGGCGACTGTATGCACTGTTCCGCCCGAAACACTTGTTAATTACAAGGGGTCGGTGTCGAGTATCGAAAATCTGCTTTCCAAAACGGGCAACGATGAATTCGTTGCTGCGGTTGAAGCGACGTTCGGCTCTGAAATCGACGGCTATATAAGTTCCGACGAAACCAATTTCAGAACGATGATTAATTACCTTGGCGGTATTGAAGTTACCGTACCGGAACAGGTTGAATACAGAAATGAGGGTCTGACCCTTATTCTCGTTAAAGGCAAACAAACGCTCAAGGGTGATTCACTCTTTAAATATCTTTGCTATCTTGACACTCTCGGCACAAGAGGTAATGCATCCCAGGCGCTGGTCATGAGCGATATTCTCAAAGGAGTATTCAGACCTTCAAGAGCAGGCAAAACAGATTCGATATTTGCAAAGATATCAAATACTCTTAACACAAACATTACAATCGTTGACTTTTCTCAGTCAGAGAAGGCAATACAAATACTCTGTGAACACGGTTTTGAGGCGGTTGCAACGGTTGATTCGCCGAGTGAAATGGAGAAATAATACCGAAAGGATTATGGTATGAAAAAACTGTTATCTCTTCTTGTGAAAACAGTGTTCTGTGTGGTTGCGCTGTTGGTCGGTGTATATATTGCGAACACCGTTGTTGATATGGCTGACCCGTGGAAGGATAAGACTCCCGAGAAGCTTACCGATATCGGAAGCCCGTATAAATTCTATTACGATACCCTTGACGATGTCGGAAAACATGTTTATAACGAGATTATTACAAACGTTTACGATATGCCGGATAAAATAAGAATTCCCGCCGTGAGTGAGGGTGAACTCAGGCTTGTTTTCGCGGCGCTTCTTGCGGATAATCCCGATTTGTTTTTCATCGGCAGAAAATGCACGCTGATTTCGCAGGGGATATATACCTATTGCGCGATGGAGTATTATATCGACGCCGAAACCTGTTCCAAACAGAAAGCGGAGCTTGAAAAAGTTTGCAGAGATATTATTTCCTCGCTTTCAGACCCCGACGACGAATTTCTCACAGAGCTCGAAATCCATGACCGTATCATAAACAATTGCAAATACCGTTTGGAAGATGATGAGCTTGTTTATTGCTCATCATACGGAGCGCTTATAAACGGTGAGGCAGGCTGTGAAGGATATTCCAAAGCGGCGAAGCTTCTGTTTGATATGGCAGGCATTGAAAGTGCGCTTGTAAGCGGTATTTCGACACCCGAAAAAAGTGAGCAGAGCAATCATATGTGGAATGTAGTTAAGATTAACGGTGATTTCTATCATCTTGACTGCACATGGGATGATCCCGTGAGCAAAAAAGGCAAAGACATGCTGACGTACAATTATTTTAACCTTAACGATGAAATGATTGCGAAAACTCATGTTGAAAAATCATATGATTTTGACTGCACAGCTACGGCAGAGAATTATTTTATTAAAACAGACAGTTATTTTGAAACCTACAGCCGTGACGACGAAAACAGGATCGGCAAGGTTATTACCGATAAAATCAATCAGGGAATCAGAGAAGTGTATCTGAGCTTCGGAAGCAAGGAGGCTTACGGCGATGCTGTATCAGATCTTCTGGATTCGGGCAGGATTTATTCTGTGCTCAGAAGTGTAAAAACAAAAACAAAGATTTCAACGGACAGCATTTCTTGTCTCCCTGACCCTGAGCGCAGGGTACTGACTCTTGTTATTGATGAATAGTGAAAGGCGGCATAATAATGGATAAAAAAAGAATAGAGGCAGCGGTAAGAGAAATCCTTATTGCTATCGGTGAAGACCCCGACAGGGAAGGTCTTGTTGAAACGCCGTCAAGAGTTGCAAGAATGTATGAGGAGATTTTTTCGGGTCTTGAAGATAATCCCGAAAGACATCTCAAGCTTTTTAACGAAACAGGCAACGAAGAAATGGTTATCGTGAGAGACATACCTCTTTATTCGATGTGCGAGCATCATCTGATTCCGTTTATGGGAAAGGCGCATATTGCTTATCTGCCCTCCGACGGAAAGGTTATCGGTCTTTCAAAGCTTGCCAGAATAGTTGACTGCTTTGCAAAGAAGCCCCAGCTCCAGGAAAGACTGACGGCACAGATTGCCGATTTCCTTGAAGAAAACCTCAATCCTCTCGGTGTTGCCGTTGTTATTGAAGCGGAGCATTTGTGTATGACGATGAGAGGCGCAAGAGCTTCGGGTGCACAGACACGCACATCTGCGCTCAGAGGCACCATGAGAAGCAACGCAAAAACAAGAGCAGAAGCGATTTCGCTTCTGACCGGAGGAAGATAATGTTCAAAGCAGGAAAACATGAATTCCCACTGGGCAAAAAGACCTATGTTATGGGAATTCTTAATTACACACCCGATTCTTTTTCTGACGGCGGAATGTATTTCACCCCCGAAAAAGCTTTTGAGCATGCAAAAAAAATGCAGGAGCAGGGTGCGGATATAATAGATATCGGAGCAAATTCAACCCGCCCCGACGCTGTTATTCTCAGTGCTGCGGAAGAAAAAGAAAGAATAATTCCCGTTCTTGAAGCGGTATGCGGAAATGTGACTGCGGCAGTTTCGGTAGACACATTCTATCCTGCCTGTGCAGAAGCGGCGCTTAAAGCGGGTGCGGATATAATAAACGATGTAAGCGGTGTTTTTAACCCCGAAACGGCAAAGCTTGCAGCAAAATACGGTGCGGGATATGTTATTATGCATAACCCCTGCGGTTCTGCTGCAGTGTTGGAATATCCCGACGGCGTTGTTTCGGCTTTGAGAAAGTTCTTTGTTGATACACTTGAACTTGCGGCAAAATTCGGTCTTCCGAAAGAACAGCTCTGTTTCGACCCCGGTTTCGGCTTCGGAAAGAGCTATGAGGACAACCTTGAAATCCTCCGCAATCTGCAGTGGCTCAAATTCAAGGGCGTTGCACTTCTTGCGGCAGGTTCGAGAAAAAGATTTATTGGCACTGCAAGCGGTGAAGAAAATCCCGCTTTGAGAGATCCGGGAACGGTTGCGGTTAACACTGCGGCAATTGCAGGCGGTGCGGATATAATCCGTGTTCACGATGTTTTTTCGGGTGTTCAGGGTGCAAAAGTAGCCGATGAGTTATACAGAAAGGCATAATATGGACAAGATTATTGTTAAAAACCTTAAAATTTTTGCTTATCACGGGGTTAATCCCGAGGAAAAAGAGAACGGTCAGAATTTCGTTCTCGACATAGATGCGTATGTTGATATAGATATTCCCTGTGTCAGCGACAATGTTGACGATACCGTCAGCTATGCAAAAATAATAAAAGAAACCGTGCGTATTTTCACATTGCAGAAGGACGATTTGCTTGAAAAAGCGGCTCAGAGAGTTGCCGACGGTCTTTTCGAAGCCTTCGGTAAAATCGAAAAGCTCCGCATCCTTCTCAAAAAACCCGAAGCACCGATAAAAGCGGATTTTGAATATGTTGCGGTCGAAATTTTCAGAGAAAGGGCTGAAAATCATGAGTGAAGCAGTAATTGCCATGGGGTCAAACATGGGCAACAGAATTGAAAACCTCAACATGGCGGTAAGAGCTGTTGCGAAACTGCCCGACGTTAAGATTATCAACGCTTCAAGCGTTTATGAAACAGAACCCGTTGACTGCGAAGAAGATGATATGTATCTTAATGCGGCGATACTTGTTGATGCAAATATTTCTCCGCAGATGCTTCTTGGCGAATGTCTCGGAATCGAAGCGGCGATGGGCAGAGTAAGAACAAAAAAGAATGCACCGAGGATAATCGACCTTGACCTCATTCTCTATGACGGTGTTAAAACCGAAAGCTTTGAGCTTACCCTTCCTCATCCGAGAATGCTTGAAAGAGCGTTTGTCATGGCACCGCTTCTTGACCTCTATCCGTCGGGAAGAGCACCCGGCATATTCTTTGCGCCGCATCTTCGGGAAGTCGGTACGCACGGCATAAGAAAAACCGAAAAAGAAATCATCATTCCCGTTTATTGAGGTGACATCATGGCTGTATCAATTTGTGAAAATTGCGCTCATTATGACTATAACGAGGACTATGAGTGCTATGAATGCCTTGTCAACCTTGATGAGGACGAGCTTTACAGGTTTATGCAGGGCGGCGAATTTGAATGTCCTTATTATAATCCGTATGACGAATATAAGGTTGTAAGAAAACAAAACTGACCTAAGGAGAATTAAAGATGAGCAGGAAAACAAACACACCGAACGAAAATAAACAGACAACTCCCAAAAAATCGGGCAAGGCAATAATTGCAGCGGCTGTTGCGGTTGTGGTTATTGCTGCGGTTCTTGTCGGAATTTTTGTTGTGAAACCCGCAATAGACAAGAACACAGAGCCAACAACAGTTCCCATTGTCACAAATTCACCGAGTGAGGGCGAACAATATTCTTATATTGACTACAAAGGAGTAAAAATGCCTGTTGAATTTGTTGAGATTTTCAACAAGGCAGAAATTGACAACCGTAATGCCTGCAAAGAATACGGTGTTGCTTTGGAGATTGGCGACAGGGATATTTCACGCAGTGAGTTCGGTATTTATTATATTGACCAGTATTATCTTCAGTTGCGTGAAATAGAATATTCGATAGAACAAAAGGGTTCGAATCTGACAGGTTATGACCCGGAAAAACTTCCCGATGTTCAGAATGCGGTAGGTGTCAACTATACATTTGCCGAGGATTTCACTCGCAAGGCAATCGAACATATCCAGACCAATTATGCGAGCTTTGACCTTGCATTAGAGAACGGTACAGAGCTTACCGAAGAAGAAATAAGCAACACAATTTCGGGCTATGAGAGAGTTCTGGAATATGCGAAATATGCGAAAGAAGAAATGACTCCCGATGCGTATGTTCAGAAAGTTTACGGTGCGGGAACAACCTACGCAATGTTCGCTGCAAGAGAAATCATTCAGGCATACGCAAGAATTCACGAAGAAAGAACCGCTGACGAATATTTTGACAACGTCGGAGAAGAAGAAGCAAAAGCCGTTCTTGATGCCGATGCAACAAGATATAAGGTAATAAAAGCAAGAATATTCCCCATTGAAGCGGAATATGACCCCGAAGAAATTTCTCTTGTAAGCACAGAGGAAGAATATATTGAATTTGCACAGAATAACTATCCGGGTAACAACTATGCTGCAAAATATGAAACGCTCTGCCATTATGTGAGTTATGATACGATTGGCAGAGGTTACGGCTACGAGGTTGCGGACTGGATGTTCAGCGAAGACCGTGTTCCCGGTGAATTCGGTCTTGTTCAGGGTACTCTTTATGAATGCTTTATCTATATTGACAAACCCGCATTCCTTGATACAAGCTGTGATGTTATTACATATGAATTTACTTATCCCGAAGGTATTGATAAAGAATCGTTCAACGTTATGGCTAACGATATTCAGGAAATGTATGACGGTTGGGTTGAACAGAAATTGAGCGAAGAAGAATTCAAAAAAGCCTGCCTTGAAACGGGCTACGGCTTTGAAAGAACTTACCGTACAGGCGATTTGTTCTTTGTGGTAAACAGCTGGATTCTTGATGACAGCCGTAAGAGCGGTGACATTTCGATGTTCAATGACGGTAAGACGGTTTATATTATTTACTACTGCCATAATAACCCCGAAGATTTTGACTGGTATCAAAAAGTCAGAGAAACAATCAGCTCGGATAAATATGTCAGCGAATACAATGAGTTTGTTGAGGAAAATCATCAGGTGAAGCGTGATGAGAAAGTAATCATCCAGGCTCAGAAGTCCGCAAATGTTAAAATAACCGAAAACATCAATAAATCAAAAAGCTAATTCAGACAGCGCTCGCGAGATATTTCACTGACAGCCTCCTTTGAAAGACAGAGAACGGCGAAAATATTCGGAACTGCCATAAGACCGTTGAAAATATCGGAAATGCTCCATACAAGGTCGAGCTTCATAATGCAACCGATAAAAGCCATAACTGTATACACAACATGGTATGTTTTGCCGATGTTTATGCCGAAAAGATATTCTGCGCCGGTTTTACCGTAGTATGACCATGCAACAAGGGTTGCGAAGGCAAACAGCGAGATGCAGATGTTGAGAAAACAGCTTCCCGCCTTTCCGAAAACGCTTTCAAAAACGGCGGCGCACAGTTCAACTCCGTCAAGGGATTTGTTCTGCATTGCACCGCTTGTAAGAATTGCGGCGGCGGTGATACTGCACATAAAAACCGTATCTATAAAAACTTCGAGTATCCCCCATTTTCCTTGGTCTGCCGCATTTTTGCAGTCTGCGCAGGCGTGGATAATCGCACTGCTTCCGAGTCCTGCTTCATTGGAAAAAACGCCTCTTGATATTCCGTATCTTGCCGCCTTTGCAAGTCCGAAACCCGAAGCCGCCTTAACGGAAAAAGCTTCGGAGAGAACGGTTTTCAGGCTCGGTATAAGGTTTTCACGGTTAACAATAATAATGATGAAGCAGGCGAGTATAAATGCGCCCGAAAGAATGGGAATAAGTATCTGTGAAACAGCGGTTATCCTCTTAAGACCGCCTGAAACAGTAAGAATAAGTGCAACAGAAAGAAAAATACCCGTAACAAACGGCGGTATGCCGAAGGAGGAAAGACCTTGTGAAACGGAATTGGACTGTGTCATATTTCCCATTCCGAGAGATGCGCCTATGAGGAAAACAGCATAGACTCGTGCAAGGTTTTTCATACCGAGTCCTTTTTCGATATAGTACATAGGACCGCCGACAAGCTTGCCGAGGGAATCTTTTGTACGGTATTTTATGCCGAGAATGTTTTCGCAGCAGCAGGTCATCATTCCGAGAATGGCGGAAACACACATCCAGAAAACAGACCCAGCACCGCCTGCGCATAAAGCGGTTGCAACCCCGACAATGTTTCCTGTGCCGAGGCAGGCGGCGAGAGATGAAAAAAGAGCGCCTGTCTGTGATACCGATGACTTGTCGGATTTATCATTTTTTCTGTTTTTTAAAATTGACCCTACGGTTGATTTTGTCCAGTTGCCGATGCCTGATATTTGGTAGAATCCTGTTTTTGCAGATAAAAAAAGCCCCGTACCGAGAAAGACCGCAAGCATCGGCGGTCCCCAGATTACGGAGTTTATAGCAGAATTGATTTCAAAAAACAAAGCCGTCACCTCAGTTGATTATATGAGGTGACGGCTTGAATTATTATTCTTTGATATCGAGTTCAAGATGATAGGTGGTTGCAAAATCAATAACATTCTGCATTGACTTTTTAACATAAAGCTTTACCTTGGGGCAAGCATCGAATGCAAACTTATCAATGTTTGCAGTATCGCCTCTGAAGGTTGCAACCTTCAGCATGTCACAGTAATAATATGCTTTTTCACCGATAGTTGTAAGTGATGAGGGCATGTCAATCTGAACGAGTTTCTTGCATTCTGCAAAAGCGTATGCACCGATTTCAGTGATTGATGAACTGTGCATAAAGGCTTTTTTGATTGAACTGCCGGTAAAGGCTCTTTCTTCAATCTTTGTGATTGTGTCGGGGAAGTTAACAACGGTGATGGTCTGAACGTTTGCAAAAGCTTCCTTGCCGATAACGGTTACTGTTGCGTCTTCGAATGCGGAAGGAATGTCGAGATTAACAACATCTTGAGTGCCTTTGTATTTTGTGATTTTTGCGGTGTTATCTTCAAGAATAACATAGGTGTATTCCGGAGTATCGATGGGCTTTGATTCCTTGGGAGTGTTGTCGCCGCATGAACAGAAAAGAGTCATGACTGCCGCAAAAACAAGAACGAGTGATAAAATCTTTTTCATAATTAAAAATCCTTTCGGTTATATTCAAGGCTTAAAGCCCTGCAATTTCACAGTTTTCAAGATGTCCCGACCAGGTTCTGGCATAGTAATAGGTGCCGTCACTGTCGGTAACAAAGTAATACCAATCCGATTTTTCGGGGAACAGAGCTGCTTTTACGGCATCGATACCCATGTTCGTTATCGGACCTGCAGGCAAATCTTCGCAGTTATAGGTGTTATAAAGCTCCTTGAGTTCTTCATAACGTGCTTCGTCAACATAGGGCATCACATAATCCTTGAGATAAAGCGATGTAACATCGCATTGCAGACGGGGGAATTTTTTGCTTTGAAGCCGGTTATGAAGCACAGACGAAACCTTATACATTTCAACGGGATTTCCTGCTTCTTCCTGAATTATCGATGCAAGAGTGAGAATTTCGTCGAGTGTAAATCCGAGCTTATCGCATTCCTCACGTATTTCCGCATCGAATTTAGACTCTGCATTCTTAAGAAATCTTTTTATTGCCGACGATGCGCTTTCGTTGCGGTAGAATTCATATGTATCGGGAAAAAGATATCCTTCAAGAAGGAATGTGCGTTCGCGGGGATTTGGTATCGAAAATGAAAAGCCTTCGAGGTTCAGAGGGTTATTTGCTTCTGCCATGAAATCCGAGGCGGAGCATACTCCGTTTTCTTCGAGCATGAGTGCCATCTGGCTGACAGATGTTCCTTCGGGAAACATAACCGTTACAACATTCGATGTGGTTGGTACAGCTGTTATTTCAGCTTGCGGTGTTTTGGGTTTGCATGCCGACATTGCCGCGGAAAGCATTATACAAAGGAGAAAAACAGAAGCCAATCTTAAATACATATGTTTTAAATTATTCATGCATACTATATTATCACAAGATATTCATAAAATCAAGGGCATGAATAAATCTTAACAATTCATTAAAAAACCAAAAGCACCGACTTTTGTCGGTGCCCTTGGCTTTATAGAAGGATGTATGTTTGCCGTAATATTCACCGCAGACTGCGGAATGTCTGCAGTTTCAATTGCGGCGGAAGTAGTCAGAGATTAATCGTTCTCTTCTGCTGCAGCCTTGACAACCTCATCGGGAACAGCCTCGCCGTGCTTAACGAAGAGGATGCAGAGGATGCTGAGAAGGAACATGATGGGGCTGTAAATGAAGAGTGAAAGATATGTGCCCGAAAGCATACGGACAATACCGTAAATGATGGGGGAAGCAATCTGTGCGGAGAAGGTTGCGGTGTAGTAATAACCTGTGAAAGTACCAACCTTATCGATACCGCCGATTTCGAGAACAAGGGGAAGTGTGTTAACTGTGATAAGCATATTTGCAAAGCCGCCGAGAACAAGTGCAACCCAGATGAGTGCAAAGCTCTGTGTAAGAACATAGAGTGCAAATACTGCCATGAACACTACAAGACCGATAAGAATGGTCTTTTTTCTGCCGATTTTCTTGCCGAGATAGCCTGCAGGAATAGCTGCAACTGCTGAACATACGGCAAAGAGAGTTGTCATAATTGTAGCTTCCGAGGTTGTTTTTCCGAGAACCTCAGCAGCGAAAAGTGCAAAGAATGTTGTGATTGCGTTTGTACCGCAGAAGAGGAAGAAAAGACCGCCAAGCATGAAGATGAGGCTCTTTCTTTCGCCCTTTGAAAGCTTCTGTGCCTTCTGAGCTGCCTTCTGTGCAGCTTTTTCAGCCTTTGCTCTTGCGGCTTCATCAATTGCCTGATTGCGTGCGGCAACGGATTCAAGCTTGCTTGAAGGTTCTTTAACAAAGAAAAGAACAACGAGCATACCGATTACCATAACGATTGCGCCGAGAAGGAAAACATAGGGGAATGCAATCTGTTCGTTATCGGTTGTGATTTTTACGCCTGTGAAGGCTGTATAGATAAGACCGACGATTGTGCCTGCAAACATACCGAGGGCTGAACCGATGCCGCCCATGAGGTTGATGATTGCGTTACCTTCACTGCGCAGTGAAGGAGGAGTAAGTGCGGGCATGAGTGCAACGCAGGGCGCTCTCCAGAGTGACATCGAGAAAACGAAAAGAATGATGAAGAGCATTGTGAGGGGAAGCGAATTCGAAAGTGCAACCCAGGGGATAACGGCAAAAAGGAATGCAGAAACGGGTGCACCGAAAACGATGAAGGGACGGCGCTTACCGAGTTTTGAATGGCAACGGTCGGAAAGCTTTCCGAAGGTCGGCTGGAAGATAACGCCGAAAATATTATCGAATGTCATTATGATACCGATGAAAAGCGGAACAAGAGTTATGCCGCCTGCTTCGGTAACAACATTTTCACCCTGAGTTTCCGCAAATTTTGCGAGAACGGGGAACATTTCGTTGAGTTTTGTACTCCATGCTGTAACCATAGCGGAGGCATTGAGAAGTCTTTCAAGGATTTTTGTGATGTAGGGGTCGTAGATTGCCCATGCAATTGAGGAAGCCATGAAGCCGAAGCCTGTCAGAATGGTTCTGGGGCGGTGAAGCTTACCGTTTTCCCTTGCACAGAAAAAGGTGTTGTTCATTGTAATTTCTCCTTATAAATAACAAGTTGCCACGTTTTATACAGTTTATTATATCACCTATCGGTCCGTTTTAAAAGACAACATTTTACACTAAAAATTACCAATGTTTTTGTTTGAGTTGACGAAAATATTTTTGCCTCATAGTTTTAATTTTATCAAAACAATATTGACAATATCGCGGAAATAGAATAGAATGTTAAGGATAAATATTTCGGGGTGTAGCGCAGCTGGTAGCGCGCCTGCTTTGGGAGCAGGATGTCGCACGTTCGAACCGTGTCACTCCGACCAGAACCGTAACTTTGATTTCAAGGTTACGGTTTTTTCTGTTTTATCTGCAGATAATAATCCGGGTGATTAGTTTGGAATCTGTATGGAAAAACACAGAAAAAACACCGTCGTTTCCAAGGCTTGACGGAGATGCGAAAACCGATGTTCTCATTGTCGGCGGAGGAATGGCGGGAGTTCTTACGGCGTTCATGCTTCAAAAAGCGGGAGTTGATTATCTTCTCATTGAAAAAGATAGAATCTGCGGAGGAATTACGGGCAACACAACCGCAAAAATAACCTCACAGCACGGTCTGATGTACAGTAAATTATTACGGATTTACGGCGAGGATTATGCCCGTCTGTATTGGCGGTCAAACGAAGAAGCGATTGATAATTACCGTCTGATTTGCCGTGATGTTCACTGTGATTTTGAGGAGAAAAGCAATTTTATTTATGCTGTCGGAAGCAATGAAAATATACTCCGTGAAACGGATGCATTGAAAAAACTCGGAATACCTGCATCTTATGTCAAAGAAACAAAACTCCCATTTTCTGTTGAGGGTGCAGTAGAATTTAAAAATCAGGCACAGTTTAATCCAATGAAATTTATTTCTGCCGTTGCAAAAGGGCTGAATATACGTGAGAATACCCGTGCAAAGGAGTTCGGTAAAGGCTTTGTAACGACGGATTCGGGCAGGATTACTGCAAAAAACATTATTGTTGCGACCCATTTCCCGATTATCAATAAGCACGGTGCGTTCTTTATGAAAATGCATCAGAGCCGTTCATATGTTGTTGCGCTTGAAAATGCACAGAATGTTGACGGAATGTATCTTGACGAAGCCGAAGGAGGCTTTTCTTTCCGTAATTACGGCAACCTTCTTTTAATCGGAGGGGGCTCTCACAGAACGGGTAAACCGAGTGACGGATGGAAATCGATTGAGGACTTTGCACGCAAATATTATCCCGATTCCGAAATAAAATACAGATGGGCGGCGCAGGACTGCATGACCCTCGACGGCTCTGCATATATCGGCAGATACGCAAAGGATTCGCATGGGCTTTACGTTGCAACGGGCTTCAATAAATGGGGAATGACGCAGTCGATGGCTGCGGCGAATATTCTTTGCGACCTGATAACAAAAAAGAAGAACCGTTATGAGGAAATCTATTATCCCTCAAGGTCGGTTCTTCATCCGCAGTTATTTAAAAATATCATTGAATCGGGTGCGAATATTCTGACCTTTTCAAAACCGAGGTGTCCTCACCTCGGCTGTGCGCTCAAATGGAATAAACATGAGCGGTCATGGGACTGCCCGTGCCACGGTTCAAGATTTTCCGAAGACGGAAAACTGCTTGATAATCCGTCAACGGGGAACATTTAAGTCTTATCCTGGTTTGCGGCAAAAACATCCGCAACTTCGCTGATTGTTATATATGCCTCGGGGTCAAGTTCGTGAACAATTTCACGCATTTTCGGAACCTGAAAACGGTTGACGACAAAATAAATAACTGTTTTTTCAGCGTTTGAATAACCGCCCTCGGCTTTGATTTTTGTCATTCCGCTTTCAAAAACCTCGGAAAGAACAGCGCAGATTTCGCCTGGCTTCGAGGTGATTATCATCGCGCCTTTTGCACGGTCCATACCTTCAACGATGTAGTCGATTGTTTTAAGTGAGGCGGCATAGGTAACTATTGAGTAAAGCGGAAGTATCCAGCTTCTGATGGCGATTCCGCAGATGATATAAAGCAAAACGTTGTAAATCATAACGAATGTGCCGACGGTCATATCAAGCCGTTTTGCAAAAATAACCGCCATAACCTCAATGCCGTCCATCGCTCCGCCGAAACGGATTGCCATACCGCTTCCGATGCCCGAAATTATGCCTCCGAAAAGAGCGCAGAGAAGCAAATCTGTACCCGCAAGGGGAGATGCAACGCTCACGTCAATGGGAAGAATATCGGTAATCAGCCAAGCTGCAAGCGAATAAATTCCAACGGTATAAACTGCATATATCGTGAATCTTACGCCCTGCTTTTTCAGACCGAAAAGAAAAAGCGGTATGTTAAGGGCGACAAGAAAAATCGAAAGCGTGAATCTCTCGGGAGTAATCTGTGCAAGAAGCATTGACGTGCCCGATATTCCGCTGTCGTAGAGATTGACGGGATAAAGAAAAACGGTAACTCCGATTGCGTTTATAATTCCCGCAACCGTGAGAAAAATAAAGTTTTTGATTCTGAATTTTTTAAGCTGTTCTAACAAATCGGTTCTCCTTTTTTAATCGAATATGGGTGTTGAAAGATATCTTTCTCCGCCGTCGGGGAGAATAACAACGATG
>CALAQQ010000212.1 GCA_937888485.1 uncultured Clostridia bacterium | reverse complement strand
GAAAAGCGTGCCTGCGTTCTGATGATGTATTTCGAAGAGCTCAGCGTAGGCGAAATCGCTGAAACTCTTGAAATACCCGAAGGAACGGTTAAAACAAGACTGTTTTCCGCCCGTAAGGATTTGAAAGAAAAGTTCTCAAAGAGAGGAATTACATCCGCCTTCAGCTTTGCCCCTATCGGCGTTGTTATCTGGGCACTTCGCAGAATGTCGGATGCGGTATCGAAAACATTTGTCGGTTCAGGTGCATCTGCAAATGTTCTCGCAGGAATTACTGTTGCGGGTGCAGGCACAGCAGCTGCAACAACAGCAACTGCTACTGTAACCACAGGTATTGCGGCAAAAATAGCGGCATTGACCGTTGCGCAAAAGGTAGTAGCTGGAGTTTCCGTTGCAGCAGTAGTGGCAGGCGGAACAGTCGGAGTTGTTACGGTTGCGAATAATGATGAGAAAAAAGATGACATTTCAACAACTGCTTACACAGAAGAATACACCACCGCACCGAGCTTTGAAACAACACTTGCTGTCGAGGCGTTGGGTACGGTTGAGTTCTCTGAAACAACAAGTATCGACAGTTCAACATTAAAAAATTCAACAACAAAGCTTCAAAGCACTGCCGTCAAGACAACTGAGAAGGAAACCGCACCGAACCCAACTACTGCCAAAATCGGATTCACAGTCGCAAGACCGCACGATTCAGGAACTACCGTGCAATTCAGCAAAGGTGAAGAAGACGGAACTGTTAATATATCAATATACGGTGACGGTTTACACACATATATTTCGTATTACAGGGTGCCCGAAGGTACTGTAATGACAGAAGAGTATATATCCTCACTCTGTGAAGAAAGCGAAATAAAAAATATCATTGAAATATCCGGTGATTCGTTAGGCGAAACTGTGCAGGAAGGGAAAAAATATTATTTTACAGTCATAGTATAAAATCACTTGGATAAAAGAACAAAACAAGGAGAAAGAAAAACATGAAAACCAATAATAAAAAAACAATCAAATCGATAGTCGCTGTTTGCCTTTGTGCGCTGACAGTAATTCTGAGCTTATGTTCTTGCTCTGTGTCAAATAACGGATTGGATGTTAACCTTGAAAATACCGTTCAGGCTGAAAAAGTCGGCAAAGGCAAACGCATAGACCTCAAGGATTACGTAACAGTTGATTATATTTCCGAAGTAACTACGGTTGAAACGGTTTACAGCACTCTCGCAGAGCCTGTTATCACTGTTGATTATGATGCTCTCAAAGAGAACATCGATACCAAAAAGGCAATCAAATTTTGCAAGGAAACACTTTTGATGGATGATGTATCTGCCGAATCGTATATCAGCACATTTTCGGTTGAAGAATTTTTTACAATCCGTTTTAAGGAAGAGTACCGTTTTCTTGCTAACGGAGATTTGATGGTGATTGAGGCGCTTCCTTCGAGCCAGTTTGCATATTATGAAACAGATATTGCGGATATCGCAAACGGTCTTGGTATCTCTTTTGAAAAAGAGTCGCAAATTGAAGTAAGCGGTCTTGCTCTTGCAAAGGAACTCGATTTGTTTGTCGGAATTGAAAATATTGTTCATTTCAAGGGAAGAAACGGGACCGGAGAAATCTATTTTGAAGTTCCCGAAGATTACAGCGTTAAGATTGACGATTTTTATCTCAAGAAAAACGAACACAAAAAAGATGAAATCACCATTATACGCAACGGAAAATATATTTGTTCATACGGGTTTTATTCCGATACATATACGGAGAACAACAGAACAATGACAAGAAAAGACTGGTCAAAAGGTGAAACCGTAACACTCCGTGCAAGCACAGGCAGCGGATACCGTTTCGATTATACTCTTGCAGAACTCGGATATGTTGCAAAATCCTATGAGTATAAAGGAATTGTTGTTCCTGATCTCGGTACTGCAATAACGGCTGCAAACCAGCTCAGCACAAACGATATTGAACAAATAAAAAAAGCAGTATATGACAAAGTGTCTGAAAACAATAAAAATGTTGAAATTATTTCTGCATATTTCGGAACAATCAAACCTGATGAAATTTACAGCGAAGCAGATAAGTACTGCATTGCCGTTATATTCTCCGGTTCAGTTTACGGGGGAACAAAATACGGTCACTGTGACTCAGAGGTTATTGCAAAATATGATTCTGGCGAATTGAATATAGAATTCAAGCCCGGTTATCTTTACGATAAATCAGCAGAACAAACAGAAGGAAAACTTTCAGACAAATATACTTATGAAAAGCTGTTCTGATGATTGGCAACAATAATAAACTTTCTTTCTTTGAAAAGATAAGCAACGGAATTTCAAGTATTATTGCCGTAGTTACAGTTTTTTTCAGAAAAGTTATTTTCAGGTAAGCAGATTTGAATTTCTGTGAAGTGACCAATAAATTTTTTTAATTAAAAGGAGTTTTGTTGTGAAAAAGATTGTTTCACTCACACTTGCAATATGTACCGTTCTTTCCGCTTTGACTTTTACGGTATCAGCTCAGGCGCCGGACGTTGAATCGGCATACATGCAAACAGGCACCGCAAGCGATATCGGATACAGCAGCTTTGATTACTCTGATTCACAGAAAGATACAAAAATAATCAAATCAAATGACGGCTCGGTGCTGAATAATGTATGCGTTCAGGCGTTGACGAAAAGTGATACACTGACGCAAGAATCCGAAACAGAAGAGCTGATTAACGGAGAAATTATTGAGTTTGGCTCATATCCGAATTCAGAAGTAACCGATGCAGATACCCTCACTGCCCTCAATGCTCTTTCACTTACCTGGACCTATTATGATTATTATGCAGGCTCGGACACGGCAAATCCATCAGCCCTTTCTGTCGGTTCGATGAAAAAAATGAATCTTATGAGGTATGCAGATGTTGAGCATAACGGCGAAAAATACCGTGCTGTATATATGGAAAAATACAGACCGAATAATACTCTGCTTGTTCCTTCTGCGGATAATTCTCTGATTGACAACTATGGCTATGAGCTTGGCACCTTGTATTGGTTTAAATACGAGCCCGTTACATGGATTGTTCTTGATGCCGAAAACGGTATTGTTATATCTGAAAACAGTATTGATGCACAGCCTTTCAGCAATAGCCAGTACTCAAAAAACAATTCAAGCTATTCGGATAGGTATAATTACTTTTCAGATGATTACAGCCACAGTTCAATAAGAGACTGGCTTAACGACACTTTCTTTTCCGCTGCATTTAACGAAAATGATGCTTCTCTTATGGAAAAAACCGATGTTGTTTCCGGTTCCGAAACAACCGCAGACTATGTATATCTTCTTTCATCGGAAGAGCTGGCAAATGCAGAATACGGCTTTAACACAGATATCTCTGTAAAAGACGAGGCAAGAAGGGCTGACAGCACTCCTTATGCAATATCACAGGGTCTTATTGTTCAGAAATACGGAACAAACTGGTTTACACGTTCTGCCGGCACTGCATCGTTTGCACACAGTTCTGTTTCAGGTGTAAATCACGCAGGTAATATTACCGCAAGCTTCTCTGCAAGTTCTTGCACAATGGGCGTTCGTCCGGTAATCAGACTCAGAACCAAAAATGAAACTGTACCTGAAACTTATACG
>CALAQQ010000211.1 GCA_937888485.1 uncultured Clostridia bacterium | reverse complement strand
AGAAGCTTTTCGGTCAGAACAAAGTCTGCGCTTGCGGTATGAATCACTAATTGAACAAACAAATCTGACGGCAGAGCAATCTGCCGTCTTTTTATATATAAATATAAAATATTTTTAAAAAAAGTTTCATTTCTGCACTAAAGTACAATGTGCAATTTATTTTTATTTGTTAAAATTAGGATGAATAATAATCTAAATGGGGGATTTTATGGCTAATCTGAAAAAACTTACGATTCTTCATTCAAACGATTTGCACGGCGACTTCCTTGCCGAAGAGATTGATTCAAAGCTTGTCGGCGGCGTTTCAATGCTTTCGGGATATGTCAACAAGGTCAGAAATGAAGAAAAGAACGCAATCTACTGCATTGCAGGCGATATGTTCAGAGGCTCTGTTATTGATTCCGAATATCAGGGCGTTTCAACAATCGAAATTATGAATATGCTCTCGCCCGACGTTGTTACCGTCGGCAATCACGAAACAGATTACGGCATTTCTCATCTTCTGTTCATCGAAAAATGTGCAAAGTTCCCGATTATCAACGCAAATTTACATATCAAAACCAACGGTGCAAGACTTTTCAAGCCTCACCATATAATTGAAATCGACGGAATGAAAATTCTGTTTATCGGTATTCTTACGGAAGATGTCCTTGACCAGACAAGGAACGACGGCCTTGTCGGAACTTTTGTTGATATCGAGGAAGCTGCACAGGCGGTCGGAAGAATCTGTAACACTTACAATGCGATTGATATTGACTTTACCGTTCTTCTCACTCATATCGGATTTGAAGAGGATAAAAAGCTCGCCGAACAGCTTGACCCTGCATGGGGTGTTGATATTATCGTAGGCGGTCATTCGCATACATTTATTGAAGAGCCTGCGGTTGTCAACGATATTGTTATCGTTCAGGCAGGTACGGGCACAGACCAGATAGGCAGATTCGATATTATGGTTGATACCGATAACAACTGCATTGACAGCTACACGTGGAAGAGTCTTCCCATCAATGCCGACAATTGCCCGAGAGATGAGAAACTTGAGGATATAATCAAGTACTACAAAAAGAAAACGGATATGAAATACGGTCGCATGGTAACAAGATTCAAAAGGCAGCTCACTCATCCGTCACGCTACCGTGAAACCGAGCTCGGCGGTCTGTTTGCGGATATTATGCGTGACAGTCTCGGTCTTGACCTTATGCTTCTCGGCTCGGGAAGTGTCCGTTCAACGGAGCTCGGTCCCATTGTTCTTTATCAGGATCTTGCGGAATGCTTCCCTTATGATGACCCTGCGTATATGCTCCGTGTCACGGGTGAACAGCTCAAACGGATGATAAAGTTTATGCTCCGTGACGAGGTGTGGAAAGGCTCGCATTGCGAATTCTATCAGTTCTCAAAGGGAACAAGAGTTGTTTATGACCGCAGCACTCACGAATTCAAAAAGTTTGTGCTCAACGGTGAGCCGCTTGATGATGAAAAGATTTATAAAATCGGTCTTCAGCATTACCATTTCAAGAATCTTGAAAACTTTTTCTCCGTTCCTTATGACGAGGTTGCAAATAACGGCAAGCCACGAATGGTTTCAACCTCTTGCAGAGAGATTCTTGATGAGTATCTTTCTGTTCACAATGCTCTTGACCGTGAAATCAGCGGCAGACTTATAGTTGAATGATTATGAAGAAGAACAGACCAAAGGGCAACGGATTCATTTCGGCGTTGCTGATAAACCTCGTATTCGACCTTGAATGGACAATTCCTGCATGGATATTGCTTGCGGCTCATTTCATTTTCAAAATATCAATATGGTGGTTTGTCGGTGCACTTATCGTATGGGTTATCGGCGTTGCAATCAAAACAGCCGTGTTCTCGTGGCTTGTTCACGTCGGCAATATTCCCGACCCGCCCAAAGAAAACAAAAATCCCTATTCATCAAAAGGTTATAAACCTAATAAATAAGGAGGTAATATATGAGAATTCTGAAAAAAGTTGTCTCTCTTGCATTGTGTGCCGTTATTCCTTTCGCTCTTGCATCCTGCTCCGATGAAGGCGGCAAAGAAAAAGTTACTTCAACAACACAAGTTTCGTCAATCGAAAGTACAACGGAGAGCAAAGAAGATTTGTTGGCAAGGGTAATTGAAGCCAATCTTCTTGAAAACCTTCTCAAAAGAAACGAAAGCGTTTCTTTCAAAACGGAATATGACGGCGAATCAACAACGGAGATTTATTTCACATTCAATTCTGAAACAGTCAGAGCGGTTGACCAGAATCTGTACTATGCAGATGAACACTTGATTGTTGTTGAATACAAAGGAATGAATATGCTGTCTGTTAATAACGGAAGATTCGGTGTCCGTGCATTTTTTGATATGTTCGGAAGCGAAGAAGAAAATGAAGATACGCCGTGGTATAACGACACAATCGCATATCCGCTCATCAATGATAATCTCAGCCTGAGAGAAGAAACGGACGAATATTACATCTTTGAAAATCTTGATGACGACCCCGACGATGAGCTGTATATTCAGACTGTTTGTTATGTTGACAAACAAACCCTTAACATAGTTAAAACGGTTCATAACAACGACGGATATGTTGTTGAAGATGAGTATATTTACAACGAACCGAATGAATTGGTGAATGTACTTGATGATTGGAACAGCGAAATGAAAACCGTTACGGTTGTGTATGAAACATATAAAGACGGAAATCCCGTAACGTATACCGAAGAATATGAAGTTCCGTACAGCTGGGAAGTAGTTGCAGATAATAATTTATATGATACCCCTGCATTTTCAGTTTATCTTGACGAAGGCTACACACAGGAATATGAATATCCGGGTGACGGAATTGATTACACAATCTATGTAACAACTGCAATGGGATAAGGAGGTAATGCCAATGAAAAAAATAACAGCCGTTCTGCTTGCGTTGATTATGCTGCTCTCATTTGCAGCCTGCGGCGGCAAGGGTGACGGCGAAACAACAACCGAAGCTCCGTCGGTTCAGCAGACCGAAGAAGCAAGCACAAAGGGTAACGGTTCTGCAAACGACAAGGGCGGTAATAAAGAGGATGACAGCGGAAACCTGCTCATAACTCTTTATAATTACGATTCAGACGAATATCACGATCTGAAGGGCAAAATTGAAACCTTTGATACGGGCATTGACAGCGAATACGGTATGACGGGCTTCAGATTTGTTTCACCCAAAAACGGTGTCAAGGTAAGGCTTGAAGGCATTATGTGGTCACCGATTGTCAATGATTTTGAGTGTGACTACACATACCTTGAAATCACTACCGAAAAAGACAAGATTTATGAATTTGATTGCTGTGTTACCGAAACAATTCCCGATTTCAGACTTGTTGCGGAATACGACGGAAAATCATCCGAGTATTACATGTCGATGGACGGCGAATCCGTAAAAAATGTTATTGAAATGACGGGTGAGGATTTTGTTCCCGAAGAAATAACCGAAGATTCAGCGTTTTATCAGCTTTGCGTTGCCCGTGCGGCATCGGATGTGTTTTACAATGACAGGCTTGTGAAATATGAACCTCCCGTTGTGTGGGACACTATTGCTTACGCAGTAACGCTCAATGAGTTCAAAATGAACGGTACTGAGGACTATGTAAATATGATTCTTTATGCTCCTTATGACAGTACATATTATTTTTAATAAATTGAGGATTTTATGGCAGATATGAAATTTAAACGCAACTTCTGTATTGTTGCACACATCGATCACGGAAAATCGACTTTATCAGATAGATTGATTCAAAAAGCAAAAATTATTGATTTGTTTGAATGCTTCGTACCGGGCGCGGAGCTTGTCGTATCGGGTCTTTGCTTTGGAAGTCTCCCGCGCGAGATCCCGGTTATGCTCTCGCGCGATGGCTTTGCCGGTTTTGTCGCGGCTTCTCGGGTCCATGTAGAGCGCTGCCTCGCGCTTCTCGGCGAGGATCCAGTCCTCCTCCGCGTTGGAGATCGCCGCCGGAAACCAGTGAAGGATCCGGAGCCGCGACGCCTCGTTGATCTCCAGGGTCAGGATGTTCTTGCAGATCTTCCGCCACTTCTCGATCGGCAGGTTGTGGAGCTGATCCAGGTCGAGCTGCATCCAGAAGTGATCCACGTTGCGGAGCATGATGTCAGTCACAAGCGACACCTCCGAAGGCGACGGCGGCGGGATTGTACTCCGGCCGACGGTCAGAGACGGGCACCAGGGCGGGCTTTCCGGGCTTCTTGGTCACGAGATCCGCGGCCAGATCGGAAAAGGCCTTTTTGCCGAGGATCTTTTCGAGGCCTTCCATTTCTTTGGTGAGCTTAGCAACTTCCTTCTTGGGGAGAAGATCGAAGGTGCCTTCTTCTTTCATTTTTTCGAGAGCGTTGAGACGGTTGATGCTTCTCTTGATGGTCTTGTGGTTGGTGAGCATACCGCCGAGCCAACGAACGTTAACGTAGTACTGACCGCAGCGTTCGGATTCTTCCTTGATT
>CALAQQ010000210.1 GCA_937888485.1 uncultured Clostridia bacterium | reverse complement strand
GTTTCTACGTTATGGACGAAGCCGATGTTGAAAGCCACGGTGTACGCCGCAAGAACTGTCCCGGTGACAACCTTGAATTCAAGGAAGCTGTTGAGGACAGAGCCGAAAGAATGGTGCTTCGTGACAGAAGCCATGCTTGCGTATGCTTCTGGTCGCTCGGTAATGAAGCAGGCGACGGCGAAAACTTTGTTCACGAAAAGAACGCAATTCTTGCTCTCGATAAGTCAAGACCCGTTCACTATGAGGGCGATTTCGATTTCACAAAGAGCGATTTCATCAGCAGAATGTATCCCGTTGAATATGTTGTTGAGGCAATGCGTCAGAAGAAGGAGCTGAAAATCAGTCCCTACGAAAACGTTGCCAATGCTCTTGCAGCCGATAACAAGCCTATTCCAGAGGAAACATATAAAACACATCCTGTCATGTATTGCGAATATGCCCACGCTATGGAAAACAGTCTCGGCAATTTCAAGGAATACGTTGACGATTTTGAAAAATATGACCATATGTGCGGCGGATTTATCTGGGACTACGTTGATCAGTCCATCCGCAAGGTTGAAAACGGCCAGGAAAAATGGCTCTACGGCGGCGACTTCAAAGAAGGCGCAACAAGCTACTATTTCTGTGCAAACGGTATCATCAGTGCCGACAGAAAGCCTCAGCCCTCATACTATGAGGTCAAGAAGGTTTATTCAAATCTTGAAGCAACCGACAGCGACTGCCGTAACGGCAAAATCATAATCAAGAATAAGAATCTCTTTATTTCAACAGAGGATTACAGAATTCACTGGAGTCTTACCGTTGACGGAAACGAGGTCAAAAACGGCGATATCGACGAAGTTCTTGCTCCTCTTACCGAAAAAGAATTCTCGCTTCCCGTAAATATTGCGGATTATCCCGACGGTGAAGTGATTATCACAGTTTCGTTCATTCTCAACAAGGATAAGGCATGGGCAAAGGAAGGCTTCGAGCATAATTTCTGCCAGATTATTCTCCGTGAACAGCCTGCCTCAAAGAAAAATCCCGCAAGAGGCGACCTCAAATTCTCACAGAGAGGCAAGACCGTTAAGGTTATCGGCGATAACTTCACCGCACAAATCAAAAACGGCGCACTCTCTTCGCTGAAATACGGTGAAGAAGAAATCATTGAAGAAAATTCGCCTCTTCGCCCCGATTTCTTCAGAGCTTTAACCGATAACGACAGAGAATATCTCAACTTTGCCGCTCCGTTAGCAGGAATCCATCCTCTCTATCAGTGGAAGCGCACAACCGCACAGACTGTTGCCCGCTCCGTCAAGGCGCAGTCAACTCCTTCGGGCGTTGAGGTAAAGGTAAACTGGCTTGCACCCTTCGTTGCAGGTGTTGAAACAACATATCTTTTCTCCCCCGCAGGCGAAGTTACCGTTAATCACAGCGCAATGGGTCTGCTTCTTCCGATGCTTAAGGTCGGCATGAGAATGGGTATCAAAAGTACCCTTGAAAATGTTGAATGGTACGGCAGAGGTCCCCACGAAACCTATCTCGACAGAAAAACAGGCGGCAAGATTGCAAAACACGCAATGACCGTTGCCGAGCTTGAACACAGATATATGCGTCCGCAGGAAAACGGACACAGAACCGATGTCAGAACTCTTTCCGTAAACGATGATTCGGGATTCGGAATAAAGATTGACGCAATGGATATTCCCTTCGGCTTCAATCTCAGCTATTATAATCCCGAAAAGCTTGACAAAGCTGAGCATCTCTATGAACTTGTGAAGGATAACTCAATCACTCTCTGCCTTGATGCAGCGATGAGAGGTGTCGGCGGCGATATGCCCGGCTGTGCACATCTTCATAAGGAATACCGTCTCAACAGCCACAAGAAGATAGAGTTCACATTCAGAATTTCGAAGAAATAATATGACCAAAACAAATGCAATGAGGCTTCTCGAAGCCGCAAAAATTCCGTTTGAGCTGATGGAATATCCCGTTGACGAAAACGACCTTTCGGGCGAAAGCATCGCAAGGAAAACAGGCAAAGACCCTACGCAGGTTTTCAAAACCCTTGTATTTTTCGGTGAAAAGAACGGTCACGGCGTCTGCTGTATACCCGCCTGCGATGAGCTCGACCTCAAAAAGGTTGCGAAAGCCTTCGGCGAAAAGAAGGTTGAGATGATTCCCGTCAAGGATTTGCTCAAAACAACGGGTTATATCCGAGGAGGATGTTCCCCCGTCGGCATGAAAAAACCGTTCCCGACGGTTATCGACGAAACGGCAACTCTTTTTGATAAAATTTATGTCAGCGCAGGGGTAAGGGGCGCAATGCTCGGCATGGAACCCTCCGCCCTCGCAGAATATGTCGGCGCAAAATTTGAAGATGTTACAATAATATAAAAGGAGAAGTTATTATGTTTAATCTTATTCTTCAGAACCTTGTTCCCTTAATTACCGTTTTTGCTATTTTTATTAATAGTGTCGGCGGTCTTTTCGGTGTCAGTGCAGTTATCCCCTACAATCCCGACAGAACCGATGTAGTTTTGAGCGGAGAGATAACAACCGATGTTAATAAAGTTCTTGATTGCTATAATTCAGCAGTCAAAAAGACAGGTTTCGTTATCGGCACAAACAAAATAAATATTGTCGGTACTCCTGAATTTACGATTTCAGGTTTGGATAGCAGTACATCGGTAGATATAGATGCATATTGGGATGCACTTAACGGAAGTTCGTCATATATTTTTGAAGTTCCCGGAGAAGGCAAGATTACATCTGCAGATGTCAAAAGCGCAAAAATGTGTGAAAGCGACGGCGAAAAAATTATTGTCATAAATATTAAGGATTATAAACACGGATTAACCGACGGCGAAAACAATCCTATTACAAACTCATTCGGTTTTGTGACTGATATGAAAGAAAGTTTCAGCGCAGCAGGTATAGAACTTGCAGATAATTGCAATGCCGAACTTTCTTACACCAATGCAACAATCACATGTGTTGTTGATGAAAGAGGCAAGATAATATACGGTGACTGGGACATAGAGGCGGATTTTGATGCATCTGATTTTACTTTCACCATGCTTGGTAATACATTTACATGTGAAGAACTGAGCTATACAATGGGATATTCAATTGACATCTGATTTTACAAAACAAAAAGCCGCAGGATTTTACTCCTGCGGCAATTTTTATTGTTTAATTATTTGCTGTATTTTGAGCGTGCAACATAGTGAGTATGAAGAACCTCGTGAGCCTTGTGGCTGCCGGGTTTCTCGAAATACTCAGCATAAACAGTCTTGACTGCTTCGCTTTCGTGGCTCTTTCTGAGGGGAAGATTCTTGTCTGCCTCATAGAGTGCCTTACCTCTGAGACCCTTGAGGTCAACAAAGTTGTGAACGCTTGCAGGCTGTACGGGCTGACCGCCGCCGTTTACGCAGCCGCCGGGGCATGCCATGATTTCAACAAAGTGATAATCAGCTGTGCCGTTCTTAATCTTTTCCATAACTGTCTGTGCGTTCTTAAGTCCGCTTGCAGCGCAAACCTTGATTTCCATGCCTGCAACTGTATATGTAGCTTCCTTAAGACCTTCTGTACCTCTGACTTCTGTGAAGTCAAGGCTCTTGAGTTCTTCGCCTGTGAGAGTTTCAACAGCTGTACGGAGAGCAGCTTCCATAACGCCGCCTGTTGCGCCGAAGATAACGCCTGCACCTGTGCCTTCGCCGAGAGGATTGTCAAATTCTTCATCGGGGAGAGCGTTGAAGGAGATACCTGCGGTTTCAATCATTCTTGCAAGTTCACGGGTTGTGAGAGCGTAGTCAACATCGGGATAACCGCTTGCAGACTGGTCTTCTCTGCCGCATTCGAACTTCTTTGCGGTACAGGGCATGATGCTTACAACAACGATGTTCTTGGGGTCAAGGTTCATCTTTTCAGCATACCATGTCTTTGTTACTGCACCGAACATCTGCTGGGGTGACTTGCAGCTTGAAAGATGTGCAAGCTGATCGGGATAGTAGTGTTCGCAATACTTAACCCAACCGGGTGAGCAGGATGTGATGAGGGGAAGAGCGCCGCCGTTGTTGATTCTGTCGAGAAGCTCGTTTGCTTCTTCGAGAATTGTAAGGTCAGCGGAGAAATCTGTATCAAATACCTTATCAAAGCCGAGGCGGCGGAGAGCTGCAACCATCTTGCCGGTAACGTTTGTACCGATGGGATTGCCGAAGCATTCGCCGAGAGTAACTCTGATTGAGGGAGCTGTGTTAACAACAACATACTTTTCGGGGTCGTTGATAGCAGCGAATACCTTTGCTGTATCGTCTTTCTCGTAAAGTGCGCCAACGGGGCAGTGAACGATACACTGACCGCAGGATACGCATGAATAATCGTTGAGGGGAAGCTCGAAGGGTGAGCCGATATGAGTGTCAAAGCCTCTTGCGTTTGCACCGATAACGCTGATAGCCTGATTGTCACAAGCTGCAACGCAGCGACGGCAGAGAACGCACTTGCTGTTGTCTCTTATCATGTGAGGAGCTGAATCGTCAAAGCCGGCTTCGGGATATGCGCCTTCATACTTGAGAGCATCTTCAACACCGTAATCCTTGCAGAGCTTCTGAAGTTCGCAGTCACCGCTTCTTACGCAAGTAAGGCAAGCTTTGTTATGAGTTGAAAGAACGAGCTCAAGATTCTGCTTGCGGCTCTTTCTTACCTTTTCGCTGTTTGTGAAAATTTCCATTCCCTCGTTAACGGGGAATACGCATGCTGCAACAAGTGAACGCGCGCCGATAACTTCAACCATACACATACGGCAAGCACCGATTTCGTTCATTTCCTTAAGATAGCAGAGAGTGGGGATTTCCACGCCTGCATATCTTGCAGCTTCAAGGATAGTGATGCCCTTGGGAACGCTCAGGGGCATATTGTTTATTTTAATGTTTACCATTTCCATTATAGTATGCCTCCTTAATTAACCTTTGCTGATAGCGCTGAACTTACATGAATCCATGCAAGCGCCGCACTTGATGCACTTGGTTGTATCGATAACATGGGGATTCTTGACTGTGCCGCTGATTGCGCCAACGGGGCACTTTCTTGCGCAGAGAGTACAGCCCTTACACTTATCTGCATCGATTGTGTAGTTGAGAAGACCCTTACATACGCCTGCGGGACATTTCTTATCAACAACGTGAGCGATATATTCGTCACGGAAGAATTTAAGAGTAGCAAGAACGGGGTTGGGAGCTGTCTGACCGAGACCGCAGAGTGAGTTTTCCTTGATATAGTTACAAAGCTCTTCAATCTTATCAAGATCTTCAAGTGTTGCGTTACCGTCAGTAACCTTGTCAAGCATTTCAAGAAGTCTCTTTGTACCTACACGGCAGGGAGTACACTTACCGCAGGATTCATCAACTGTGAAGTTGAGGAAGAACTTAGCAATATCTACCATACAGTTATCTTCGTCCATAACGATAAGACCGCCTGAACCCATCATACAACCGATAGCTGTAAGGTTATCATAGTCAATTTCCGTATCCATAAGTGATGCGGGGATACAACCGCCTGAGGGACCGCCTGTCTGAGCAGCCTTGAACTTCTTTCCGTTAGGAATACCGCCGCCGATTTCTTCAATGATTTCACGGAGTGTTGTACCCATGGGGATTTCAACAAGACCTGTGTTCTTGATCTTACCGCCGAGAGCAAATACCTTTGTGCCCTTTGACTTTTCTGTACCCATTGATGCAAAGAAGTCTGCACCCTCACGGATAATTGTGGGAATATTAGCAAATGTTTCAACGTTGTTTTCAGTTGTCGGCTTACCGAAGAGACCCTTAACTGCCGGATAAGGCGGACGGGGTCTGGGCTCACCACGGTTACCCTCGATTGAAGTCATAAGAGCTGTTTCTTCACCGCATACGAATGCGCCTGCACCAAGACGGATGAAGAGGTCAAAGTCAAAGCCTGAACCGAAAATATTCTTGCCGAGGATTACGATCTACTGATGAAGGCACACAAGCAGGAGGCGGAGGCTAAATCGTTTGTGGTGCAATATGTCGCCAACTATAACGAGATAAAGGCTTTGTACGATGAGTATGTAAAGGCCTCCTTGGAGTCGGATGCCGAGAGGTTGTATGCCTCGATATCGGAGAAGATTGACGAAAATATGGTTATCGAGAAGCGTCTTTCGAGGGTGTGGACCGAGATTTTTGACCAGAAGACCTATGTCTATTCCTACTTTCTGGAGAAGGAGGGTCGTTATGATGTGCTGGACCTGACCGAAAATATGACCTCGGAGGCTCGTCAGCAGCAGGCTATGCTGGCGGAGAACTGCGTGTCGGAGGTGCTGGCCGATTATTGCTTGCAGAAGCCCGTAGTCATCAACTACGAGATGTGTGTGGCTCGTCTGCTCAACCTGCCCCACTCAATTGACTCGCTGGCGAGTGAGGCTCGTGCGGTGCGTCAGGTGGAGTATCGCCTGCCCTTGCTCGATATCGACCGCCGTTCATTCGTTGATTATGCACCTATTGAGTTCCGTGCTCGTACGCCCTATAATTCGTCAAATCCTGTGCCGGAGTGTGTGGTCTATGAGTATGGTACGATTTATCGCATCCTGCTCGGAACATATAAGTTGCCGCAGGCAACAACCATATTCCGAGGTGCTGTGCCTCTGTATGTTGAGGAGGGTGAGGATGGCCGATACAGCTACTATGCTGGTGGCTTGCGTACCCGTTCCGAGGCGGAGGCTGCCGTTGAGATTATGAAGAAGAAGGGTTTTCGTAATCCTCGTATCGTTGAGTGGTGCGACGGCCGCAAGACCAATCTTTCGGAAGAGGGCCTTGTGGGCGATGTGTCGTACCGCGTTGTAATCAAGGGCGGTCAGCTTGACGATATGATACAGGATATCATTGCCACTATGGCGGCGGGGTGTCAGGTGTCGAAACTTACGGAAGACACCTTTGTTGTGGGTATGTTTGACAGCAAGGCTGTGGCACAGCGTCTGGCTAATGCCCTGATGAAGTGTGATGAGAGCCTTGATATTAAAGTTGTGGAGCTGAAAGGCGAGTAAGCGATGCTCTGTATATGTATAAATGTATTGGTTGATAAACTTAAAAAATATAAGTTATGGGATTGATTATTGTACTGCTGATTTTGGGAGCTTTCTTTCTCGTTGCCGAGTTGGTGTTCCTGCCGGGAGTTACTATTGGAGCTATTCTGTCGTTGGTAAGCTATGGTGTCGCAGTCTATCTTGGCTTTGACCGCTTTGGCTTTGTGGGTGGTATGCTCACGCTTGTTGCGGCTGTTGCTCTGGCTTTGGTTGTGACGGTCTTCTCGTTACGTGCAAAGACATGGCAGCGTCTGGCATTGAAGGATAAGGTCGAGGGAGAGAGCACCGAACGTCCGGAGAATACATTGAAAGCGGGCGATAAGGGCGTTGCCCTATCACGCCTCTCGCCTATGGGAAAGGTTGAGATTGCAGGCAAGGTCTATGAGGCCAAGTCGGTGGATGTCTATATCGACCAGCGTAGTCGGGTCGAGGTTGTCGGCTTTGATAACTTTACGGTCATTGTCCGCAAGCTTGCAGAGAAGTAAAAAACTTAAAACTTTTGATATATGATGAATGAGTATTTTATTGTCATTGCGGGAGTGCTGCTCCTCGTGGCGATTTGGGTGTTTTTCTATTTTATCCCCGTTGGATTGTGGTTTTCGGCATTGGTGTCGGGTGTAAGAATTAACCTTTTGCAGCTCTTCCTGATGCGTTGGCGTAGAGTGCCGCCATCAATTATCGTCTCGTCGATGATTGAGGGTACAAAGGCCGGCCTTACGCTGGATGCCAACGAGTTGGAGGCTCACTATCTGGCAGGTGGTAACGTGACGAATGTCGTACACGCACTGGTGTCGGCACAGAAAGCCAATATCAACCTTGACTTCAAGATGGCTACGGCTATCGACCTTGCGGGTCGTGATGTGTTTGAGGCTGTGCAGATGTCTGTAAACCCGAAGGTTATCAACACCCCTCCCGTGG
>CALAQQ010000209.1 GCA_937888485.1 uncultured Clostridia bacterium | reverse complement strand
ATCCAAGTGTTCTGCTTCTACATTTAAAATAATGCTGTATTTTGGACGGAAGTTCAAAAAGCTGTTGGTGTATTCACATGCTTCTGCGACAAAATATTCACCTTCACCATACTCAAATTCTCCGATTTTACCTGCACGGTACAATCTGCGCATCTCGGCAGGGCCGGGCATAAAGCAGTAGGTTTCACCGTATGCATATATCTTACCAGTTTCCTCGACAGCTTCAACAAGCTCTACGGCTTCCTTCATTGTCTGTACTGGAAGAACCTCGGAAAATACGTGTTTCCCTTTTTTCATCGCCTTTATTGCAAATGGTGCATGCTCGTGCGCATAGTTTGCAATAACAACCGCATCCATATCTAAGTTAAGAAATTCGTCAAAATCCTTATAAACCGGTAGCTTCTCACCGAATTGCTTAAGTCCGTTTTCGGCTCTTTGCTTGTTGAACTCGCAAAGACCGATGATTTCACAGCCGAGAAGCAACATGTTTTCTGCTATGTCGATTCCGCGACCGGCACCGAAAATGCCGATTTTAAACTTTTTCATGATTACATCTCCTTTGTCACTCTGCCTGATATGCGCCGCGTGCCCAGAGTATCCATTTTGAACGGTCAAGAGGATTAACACCGCGTCTCGGATTTATATGTTCCAATCCGTCACGGCATTCTCTGTATCCGTAGAATGACTGCGAAAGAACTGCTTTTCCCGATGAAATGACGGCAAGTTTTGCGGGGAAATCCATTGATGTCGCAACGGGAACAATTGCTTCGAGAGTAACGATATCCGAATTGATAACGGGGGAGTCATATTCTCCGCCCATTTTGATTATTTCCGAAAAAATCTTTCCCGACAGTTCTTCTGGAGCGATAACTCTTATTTTGAGCAGGGGTTCAAGAATCGTTGAACCGATTTGAGAAAGACCGTTCATGAATGCCATGGGGGTACAAACAAAAAAGTCGAGCGGATGAGTGTGTATTGTATGATGTTCACCGCCGATAAGGGTGCACTTGAAATCTGTGACTTCCCATCCGTAAAGACCCTGTTCAAGGCAAGTGTTGAACGAGGTGCGGATGTGCGACTGATATCTGTAAAAGCACTGATTTGAGGGGAGTCTGCCGTGGTATGAAACGCCGTAGCCTCTCGGCATGGGTTCAAAAAGAAATTCAACTACAGCCCAACATGGCTTCGGCATCGTATAACTTGCACGTGCATACCCCGTACCTGCGGGAGTTTCTTTATAAATAACAGTCGGAGGAGAAAAATCCGCAGAAATTCCGTAGCGTTCTTTAAGAAGGTTATCAAGCACCTCGAGTTGAATTTTTCCTGTTGTGCTTATCGTTATTTCTTTCTGTCCGTTTTCCCATTTCGCATCAATATACGGTTCTTCGTCGGAAAGTTCACCGAGTGCCTGAGCAAGTGCGGGGATTTTAAGCGGGTCGGAATCCGACGGTGTGACTTTTACACGAAGGAACGGGTTTACGAGATTTGTGGAGTTACTTACGGCAAGTGAGCCGATAAAATGCCCTGTTTTTGCACTCGGCAGACCGCAGACTGCTGCGATATCACCGCTTCTGACAATTCCGGAATCGGTATATTTTGCACCGCTGAATTTTTTTATCTGTGAAATTTTTTCTTTTACGGGAGGCTTTTTTTCGATTTCTACGGCATCGGAATCCGCAACCGTCTTGTTTTCGGGAGAGATAATTTCAATCTCATCACGGTTTGCAATTTCACCGCCGAAAAGTCTTATATGAGAAACTTTTCCGAGGGTTTTATCGTGTTCTATTTTAAATATTATTCCGCACAGTTCATCTGTTTTTCTGCGCTGTGAATCGGGCATAAGTTCTGTGAGAATATCAGCAAGCTCTTTTATCCCGATTGAATATTTTGCGCTTCCGAAAACAACGGGTGTCAGTCTGCAATCGGATATTTCTTTACGTACAAGCTCTTTTGCGCGGCTTTCCGAAAGAACGGAGTCGTTCAGAAAAACATCTGCCGCTTCGTCGCATATATCCGCAAGTGTTTCTGTTGCCGCAAGTGCAAAACTACCGCCATCAACAGATTTGACCGAAGCGGATTCTGCACCCTCATTTTTAATCTCTGAAAGAATGATATGTGCCTGAGGAGAAATGCGGCGAAGTTCGTTTATTACCGAATTTACATCCGAACCTGCTCTGTCGATTTTGTTTATAAAAATCAGCCTCGGAAGCTTTGCCGTGTCAAGGGATTTGAGGATGTTTTCCGTATGAGCACGCACACCCTCAACCGCAGAAACAATAACAACCGCATAGTCAAGAGCCGATAAGGCTCTTTCAACTTCTCCTGCAAAATCTATATGTCCTGGTGTATCGATAATGTTTATTGTAACGCCGTTCCATTCGGTTGACGCAGTTGCCGTTCTGACTGAAATACCTCTTTGTTTTTCAATCGAAAGACTATCGGTTGCCGTTGTTCCGGCATCAACACTTCCGGCGTTGCGGATTGCACCTGTAAGATAGAGCAGTTGCTCGGTGAGAGTTGTTTTGCCCGAGTCAACATGAGCGAGAATGCCTGTGTTATGAAATTTTACGGACATAAACAGCTCCTCCTTCTAATAACTTCAAAACAATTATATTTTGATAATGCTTTCTTGTCAATATAAAATAAGTTGCATTATTGAATGCATTGTGTTAAAATAAACTATATATGTCAGCAAAATAAAAATCGGAGGCTGAACAATGAAAAAATATGATGTAATCGTAATCGGTGCGGGAAACGGCGGTCTTACTGCGGCTGCAAACTGTGCCAAAGCAGGTCTTTCAACGCTTCTTCTTGAAAGACACAATATCCCCGGCGGCTCCGCATCTTCATTCGTAAGGGGCAGATTTGAATTTGAACCCTCGCTTCATGAACTTGCAGGCATCGGAACTCCCGAAGAAGTCGGCGCAATTGAGACGATATTCAATAAAATCGGAGCAAAGGTTGATTGGTGCAAGCATAATTCCACCTTCCGTCTTGTTGTTCCCGCAAAGGAAGGGGACAAGGATGCTTTTGTCAATGAAAACGGTGTAAATGTGACTGTTGATGCCCGTATGCCTGTCGGATTCAATAATTTCGCAAGAAAGCTTGACGAAATTGTTCCCGGCTCATACGAAAGCTGTATGGCGGCGTTTGATTTGTCAACCCGTATGTTCAATGTGTTTGAATGTCTTGACAATCCCGGCAAGATTCCGAGTGTTCTTAAGGATGTTCCCGATGTTCTCCGTATGACAACCTGTACCCTTAAAGAAGGACTCGATATTCTCGGTATGCCAAAAAAAGCACAGGATATTTTCAATACATATTGGTGCTATATGGGTGTGCCTGCATCGCAGTTTGACTTCCTTTATTATTTATGCGTTCTTCACAGCTATATCAAGAGCGGCACAGGTATTCCTCACAACAGAAGCCATGAAATGAGCCTTGCAATCGACAAGGTTATCCGTGATAACGACGGAGATATCTGGTATAACTCCGAGGTTACAAAAATCATCATGAAAA
The DNA here is from genome assembly GCA_937888485.1 of uncultured Clostridia bacterium. Classification (GTDB taxonomy): domain Bacteria; phylum Bacillota; class Clostridia; order Oscillospirales; family Acutalibacteraceae; genus CAG-177. Next base: position 597 of record CALAQQ010000209.1, on the reverse strand, counting down.
ACGGTAAACCCGCAGGCGTTGTTATCAACGGAGAAAAAGAGGTTTACGCTAAATATATAATTTGTAATTCATATCCGTATGCCGTTTTCAATGAGCTTCTTGACAAAAAAGATGTTCCCGAAAAGCAGATAAAGATGCTTAACGCAAGAAAGACCGCCTGCACTCTCACAACCGTTTATCTCGGCATGAATGTTACCAAAGAAGATCTCGGAATTACCGATTATTCCGTATTCATTGCTCCCGATTCAGATTCAGACAAGCAATATGATGCGGCGCAGAATTATTTCAGCAATTACTGCATCATCAACTGCCTCAACGAAATCATTCCCGACTGCACCCCCGAAGGTACTTGCCAGCTCTTCCTGACAACAATGACCTTCGGCGATGTCATGAAGGATATCAAGCCTCAGGATTATAAAAAATTCAAGACAAAGGTTGCAAAGGATATGATTGAAACCTGCGAAAAGGCTCTCAACATCTCCATCACACCTTATATTGAAGAAATCGAAATCGCTCTTCCTCCCACATTCTCACGCTATCTTAACACACCGCTCGGCACACCTTACGGCTATATGCTTGAAAAGTGGGACAGCATGA
>CALAQQ010000208.1 GCA_937888485.1 uncultured Clostridia bacterium | reverse complement strand
TCACCCATGTTACCGAAAGCCATCATCTGAACGTTAACAGCTGTACCCCATGAATAGGGAATATCGTTGTCACGGCGGTAAACGTTAGCACGGGGGTTGTCCCATGAACGGAAAACAGCCTCAACAGCACCCATGAGCTGTTCTTTGGGATCTGTGGGGAAATCTGAACCGATCTTGTTCTTATATTCAGCCTTGAACTGACCAGCAAGAGTCTTGAGGTCTTCAGCAGTAAGATCAACGTCCTGAGTAACGCCCTTTGCTTCCTTCATCTCGTCGATGAGTTCTTCAAAGTATTTCTTACCAACTTCCATAACAACGTCGGAATACATCTGAATGAATCTTCTGTAGCAGTCCCAAGCCCAACGGGGGTTGCCGCTCTTAACGGAGATTGCTTCAACAACTTCTTCATTGAGACCGAGGTTGAGGATTGTGTCCATCATGCCGGGCATTGATGCACGAGCACCTGAACGAACTGAAACGAGAAGGGGATTTTCCTTATCGCCGAACTTTTTGCCTGTGATTTCTTCCATCTTAACGATGTATTCCATGATCTGAGCCTGGATTTCATCGTTGATCTTCTTGCCGTCTTCATAGTACTTTGTGCAAGCTTCAGTTGAAATTGTGAAGCCCTGAGGAACGGGAAGACCGATCTTTGTCATTTCTGCAAGGTTTGCGCCTTTGCCGCCGAGGGTGTTACGCATTGTAGCATCGCCTTCGGAGAACAAATAAACATACTTGTAAGCCATTGGAATCTACCTCCATATAAAATAATAAACATATTTAATACGGTCAATTACGCAATTACGGAATTAACCATTACAAATTATAACAGATAGAAAAACAAATTTCCATATCTTTTATAGGAAAATATATAAAATTTTTCCATAATCTTTTAGTAACTATTTACATATTGGGTCGTAAATTGCGGATTTATACGGATTATATTGAAACGGTATGCAGGAATGGTGTATAATCAATTCGGAATTCGGAATGCGTAATTCGTAATTAATGGTCTGCGACGCATTTTAAGTGAATAATGAATAGTGAAGAGTGAAAAGTTAAGGATAGGCTGCGCCTATGACCGATTATAATTGCTCCGCAAAAGCTGATTTCACGGCGGCTTAAGGGCAAGCCACCCTACATAATTGCTGCAATTTGCGGTTCAGTGTAGGGCGTGATGCCCACATCACGCCGTAAAATCCGTTTTTTCTCAAACAACAAAGCAATTTTCCACTTTTCTCTTGACATTTACCCAGGGTAAAATATTAAGATAACCCCGAAAGGAGGTCGGTTTTGATGAAAATGAAGGAAGTAACCGAAAAAACGGGACTGACCGACAGAGCCGTGAGGCTTTACATAGACGAAGGACTTGCCGTGCCGAATATCGAGGAATCATACAGCGGAAGAAAGAGCATCGATTTTTCCGAAAGCGATGTTGAAAGGCTGAAAAATGTTGCGCTTCTTCGCAAAGCGGGATTTTCGATTGCAGACATCAAAATCATGGTTGACGATAATTCAACAGCCAAAGATATCATAGAAAAATTCATTGAACAGACCGAAA
>CALAQQ010000207.1 GCA_937888485.1 uncultured Clostridia bacterium | reverse complement strand
AACCTTATCAACTCCATCCCCTCTGCACTTTCTCAGACAGAGAGAGTGTGCTCAAGCGTTTCGGTTGCAAGCACAAAGGCCGGCATAAACATGGATGCAGTAAGACTTATGGGTGAGACTGTCAGAAAGGCTGCCGAGCTTACCGCAGACCGTGATTCGTGCGGATGCTCTAAACTCGTTGTGCTTTGCAATGCTCCTGACGACAATCCATTCATGGCAGGTGCATTCCACGGAGTAACAGAAGCAGATAAAATTATTAACGTTGGTGTCAGTGGCCCCGGCGTTGTAAAGTGTGCTATAGATAATGTGAAAGACAGTGACTTTTCAGTTCTTGCTGAAACTATAAAGAAAAATTATCCTGACGTAGAGGTTCTTATGGGAACAAGCACTGCCGGTATTGCACATGCCGCAATTTGTGGACACATCCTTAATATGCCTATGGGATATGTTCGTTCAGGTGCAAAAGACCACGGCAGAGGAAACCAGATCGAAGGTCGCCTTGAAAAAGGTCAGAAAGTTGTAGTTGTAGAGGATCTTATTTCAACAGGCGGAAGCGTTATTGAAGTTGTTGAAGCTCTTCGCGAAGCAGGTGCGGAAGTTCTCGGTATCGCAAGCATCTTTACTTACGGCATGAAGAAAGGTCTTGACAGACTTGAAGCAGCAAACGTCAAGAACGTAAGCCTCACAAACCTTGATGTTATTGCTGAAGTTGCGGCTGAAATCGGTTATATCAAGCCCGAAGATGTTGCACGCCTTATAGCTTTCAGAAACAACCCCTCCGACGAAAGCTGGATTGGGGGAGCAAAATGAGAAGTCTGATAGACATTCTTTCGCTCTCACTTGATGAAATTGACGAGCTTATTGCCGTTGCAGAGGATATAATTGCAAATCCCGTTAAATACAGGGACAAGTGCAGATATAAGAAGCTTGCAACCCTTTTCTTTGAGCCGTCAACAAGAACCCGCCTCAGCTTTGAAGCTGCGATGTATGAACTCGGCGGTCAGGTGCTCGGATTTTCCGAGGCAAATTCATCATCTGCCGCAAAGGGTGAAAGCGTTGCCGATACCGCAAGAACAGTCAGCTGTTATGCGGATATCATTGCAATGCGCCATCCCAAAGAGGGTGCTCCTCTTGTTGCTTCAATGGCTTCAAGCGTTCCCATCATCAATGCAGGTGACGGCGGTCATAACCATCCTACCCAAACACTTACAGACCTTCTCACCATAAAGCGTGAAAAGGGCAGACTTGACAACATGACTGTCGGTTTCTGCGGAGACCTCAAATTCGGCAGAACCGTTCATTCGCTTATTGAAGCTCTTTCAAGATATACGGGCATTGAATTCGTGCTTATTTCTCCCGAAGAACTGACTCTTCCGGGTTATCTCAAGAAAGGCATACTTTCCCATGAGGGTATGAAATATACGGAAACAACTAATCTTGAAGAGGTTATGCCGAAGCTTGATATCCTCTACATGACCCGTGTTCAGCGTGAACGATTCTTCAACGAAGAGGATTATTTAAGACTTAAAGACAGCTATATTCTTACTCCCGAAAAGCTCCAGAATGCAAAGCCCGACCTTGCGATTCTTCATCCGCTTCCGAGAGTTAACGAAATCCATACTTCGGTTGACTCCGACCCCAGAGCCTGCTATTTCAGACAGGTGCTTAACGGCAAGTTTATCCGCATGGCTCTTATTCTCAAACTTCTGGAGGTGGAATAATGCATATTGATTCAATCAAAAACGGTGTTGTTATCGACCATATCAAAGCGGGCAACAGCATGCAGATTTATTATCACCTTGAGCTTGACAAGCTTGACTGCACGGTTGCAATCATAAAAAACGTTCACAGCAAGAAAATGGGTTCAAAGGATATTATAAAAATCGACTCGGATATGCAGGTTGACCTTGATGTTCTCGGATATATTGATTCGGATATCACCGTCAACATTATCAAAGACGGCGTTCTTTGCGAAAAGAAAAAGCTTACTCTTCCCGAGCAGATTAAAGATGTTATCAAATGCAAAAATCCCCGTTGCATAACAACAACGGAGCAGGATTTGCCCCATGTTTTCAAGCTTACAGACCCTGAAACCAAAACCTATCGTTGTATTTACTGCGAAGCGAAGGCAAAATAAAAACATTCAGAACTCCCGTCTATACGGGAGTTTTTTGTTGATATATATAAAATGATGTGTTATAATTATAGTGTATAATTTTGCCTGTAAGGAGATGCTGATATGATTAAACACATAGTATGTTTTAAACTCAAAGACAACAGTCCTGCCGAATGTGAAAAAGCAAAGGAAGTTCTTCTTTCAATGCAAGGGAATGTACCTCAGCTTCGAGGAATAACCGTCGGCATAGACTTTCTTCATTCTGAGCGTTCCTATGACCTTATTCTTGAGGTTCTTCTTGATGATGAGGCAGCTCTTGAAAGCTATCAGAATGACCCTTATCATTGTTCGGTTGTAAAAACTCACATGCACGCTGTCAGAGAATCAAGCGTTGCAATTGATTATGTTGTATGAGGTGAATTATGCAGTTACTTGAAATAAACAAAGAAAATTATATCGGTCAGGCAGACCCTTTTATTCTTGAATCAAACGGTAAATTCTATATTTACACAACAGGAAAAGACGGTATCTATGCTTATTCATCCGATAAGCTTGCAGAGGGATGGAAGTTTGAAGGCAGAGTGTTTGAATACACAAAATCCGATGTGCATGATTACTGGGCACCTTCTGTAATTGAAATTGACGGAACATATTATATGTATTGCTCGTTCGAGTTTTATGAAGATACACCCGACGAGGGCGGGCATCATCAAGCAATGCATGTTTCATCGAGCAAAAATCCTCTCGGACCTTTTGAAAATCCGAAGCAGCTTCTTCATCCATTCTCAATTGATTCTCACGTTGTGAAGAATGAAAACGGTCTGTTTATCTTCTATTCAACAAACGTTTTTGACGTTGAAAGACCGGGAACAATCATTGTTGTTGACCGTCTTCTCGACCCCGAAACTCCCGAAGGAAAACCCGTTCCCGTTGTTGTTCCTTCGATAGATGAAGAAATTTTCTGCAGAGACAGATATAAGAAGGGCACCCATTGGCACACGATTGAGGGTGCATTCTATTTCAAAGAGGGCGACTGGCAGTATGTTATGTACAGCGGTTCGTGCTATGAAAATGAAACATATTTTATCGGTTATGCAAGAGCAAAAACCGATGAAACCGACCTCACAAAGATAAAATTTGAGAAATATCCCGATGATAAAACCTATGCACCTGTTCTCAGAAGCAATGAATGGGAAGAAGGTACGGGGCATCATTCCATGATAAAACATGAGGGTGAATGGTATGCGATTTATCATGCAAGAAACGCTGAGGCAGACGGTTTGAACGGAGACAGAAGAAATGCCAGAATATGCCGTCTTAACGTCAATAACGGAATTATTACTGCTGACAGAAAGCAGTTTGAGTTATAATTCTTTGGGGTGAAAATATGGGTAAACTTAAGAAAAAGATATTCAAAACAGTCGGTAAGGTTGTAAACTACGTTACTGCCGCAACCTCTCAGGGCACTTCCGACGGCTCACTCGGTAAAGATTTTGTTCCCGATAAGGAAATGATTGCTCTTTGCCGTGAAACGGGTGCAGAGGGTATTGTTATGCTCAAAAATATAAATAAAGTTTTGCCGATAACCCCAGACAGAGTTGTTTCTGTTTTCGGCAGAGTGCAGAACGATTATTTCTATGTAGGCTACGGCTCGGGTGGTGACGTAAAAGTGCCTTATAAAGTCAGCCTCATGAAAGGTCTTCGTAATAACGGAAAAATTGCAATTAATGAGCTTCTCGCAACAACCTATGAAAAATGGGGCGATGCAAATCCTGTTGATGACGGCTTCTGGGGAAATTGGCCGATGTGCTATGACGAAATGCCCATTGATTTTTCAATGGCAAGAACAGCCGCTTCAATGTCAGATACCGCAATTGTTGTTATCGGCAGATCGGCAGGCGAGGACAGAGAAAACAAGCTTGAAAAGGGAAGCTATTATCTCACTGATATTGAAAAACAGCTTCTTGATTCGGTTACAGCCGAATTCAAAAAGGTTGTTCTTCTTCTCAACTGCGGCGGCATTATGGATATGTCTGAAATAGATGCTTACGGCGATAAGATTTCTTCAATTCTCTATGTCTGGCAGTCGGGTATGGAAAGCGGCAACGCAATTGCAGATGTCCTTTCGGGTGATGTTTCACCGAGCGGCAAACTGACCGACACAATTGCAAAGAGCTTTGATGATTATACATCGAGCAAGGATTTCGGTGATAAGAAATTCAATAATTACACCGAAGATATTTATGTCGGTTACAGAGGTCTTGAAACTTTTGCGAAAGACAGAGTTCTCTATCCCTTCGGTTTCGGTCTCGGTTATACCGATTTCTCAATTGAAAATGTTGAATGCAGATGTGAACGCAAAACCCTTACCGTAAGCGCAGATGTCAAAAATGTCGGCGATTATTCTGGAAAAGAAGTTCTTCAGCTTTATTATGAAGCTCCTTGCGGCAGACTCGGTAAGCCTTCAAGAGAGCTTATAAGATTTGCAAAAACAAATAAACTCTTACCAGGTGAAACAGAGAAAGTAACTCTTTCTTTCAATGTTGAGGATATGTCATCATATGATGATGAACTTGAATATGCATATATCCTTGAAAAGGGTACATATAAAATTTATCTCGGCACTGATGTCCGTTCAGCTTTGCTTTGCTGTGAATATGAGCAGGATAAGAACGAGATTGTCAGAAGATGCAAGCAGGTCTGTGCACCTGCCGAAGCTTTTGACAGAATCAAATTCATGAACGGTGCGATTCAGAAAGCGCCTGTCAATACTGTCAAATATGACCTCAAAGAGATTATTCTTGATAATGTTCCCGAAACACTTCTTCAGACGGGAGACAGAGGTTATAAGCTTTCCGATGTAAAGAGCGGAAAAATCACTATGCAGCAGTTTGTTGCCCAGCTTGATTTTGATGAGCTTGAAGCAATAAGCAGAGGCGACTATGTTATGAACAGTCCTCTCGGTGCGGCAGGTAATGCAGGCACTTTCGGCGGTGTTCTTCCCTCGCTTCGGGAAAAGGGTGTTCCTGCTGTAACGACAACAGACGGACCTTCGGGTATCAGAATAAATTCAGGTGCATCTCTTCTTCCCAATGCAACAGAGCTTGCATGTACATGGAATCCCGAACTTGTTGAAAAGCTTTATTCTCTTGTCGGTAAGGAGATGATAAGAGTAGGCTCGGATGTTCTTCTTGCACCCGGCATGAATATCCACCGCAGTCCTCTCTGCGGCAGAAATTTCGAGTATTTCTCTGAAGACCCCTATGTAACAGGCGTTATGGCATCTGCGTTTGTAAAAGGTGTTCAGTCTGCGGGAGTATCGGCTTGTCCGAAGCATTTTGCCTGCAATAATCAGGAAACCAACCGAATTTATAATGACTCAAGAGTTTCTGAAAGAGCGCTGCGTGAAATCTATCTCAAAGGATTTGAAATCTGCGTTAAAACTGCAAATCCGCAGAATATTATGACATCCTATAATAAGATAAACGGTGTGTGGGGTCATTATAATTATGAGCTCTGCGTCCGTATTCTCCGCGAGGAATGGGGATATAAGGGCAACATTATGACTGACTGGTGGATGCGTTCCTCAAAGTCACCCGAATTCCCTCAAATCAAAGACCAGGCTTACAGAGTCCGTGCGGGCGTAAATGTTCTTATGCCCGGCGGAAACAGAGCAGGCGTACGCAAACCCGACGGTTCAATTAAAAAGGGCATTGCCGCAGAAAACGGCATAACCGTCGGCGAGCTTCAGCAGAATGCAATGCATATTCTTAATTTTGTTATGAACAGCAGTGCTATGGAAAGATAAAACTATAAAGGAGATATAAATCATGGCTTATTTACCTATGACAGAGTATGAAGGCGCGAGCGAGGAAGTCAGAAGGGAATATGAAGACCAGATTGCAAAGCATGGCAGAATAACCAACATGAAGAGAACTCTTCTTCACAATGTTCCTGCTTTCAAAGCGTATATGGAGTGGTATACTCTTTATGACCAGCTTGTACCCGTTATCGGAGAAAGAGCGATTTCGATCTTTTCTCTCGCTATTTCGACGGGCAATGATTGCCTTATCTGCTCAACATTTTTCAGAAAGATTCTTGTGGATTCGGGTGATGACCCCGATAATCCGACCCTTACCGAAACAGAAAAGCTTCTGACAAAATTCGGTGCGGCTATAACATCCGACCCTCATCATATTCCCAAGGAGATTTATATTGCCCTTGCGGAAAAGTTCTCGGTTGAAGAAATAGTGCTTCTTATTTCATTTGCGGGAATTATGTACGCAACAAACCTTTTCAATACAGTTGCAAGAGTTCCCCTTGATGAAGTTCTTATAAATTATCAGAAAAAAGGAGATAATTAAAATGGGTGATTTTGATAACAAAGTTGCGTTTATAACAGGTGCGGCACACGGACAGGGCAGAGCGGTTGCTCTTTCACTTGCGGCAAAGGGTGCGGATATCGTTGCGTTTGACGTTGCAAAGAAGATTGAATATCCCGCATATTCATTCGGCACAAGCGATGAGCTTATCAGTCTCAAGGCTGAAATTGAAGCTCTCGGCAGAAGAGCTGTTATCGCAACAGGTGACGTAAGAGACGATGCATCCGTAACAGCAGCAGTTGACGAAGCAATCAAAACCTTCGGCAAGATTGATATTCTTTTCAATAATGCAGGTATTTGTGCATATGCTCCCATCACAGAAATGACCGATGAAGAATGGGATGCAATGATTGATATCAACCTCAAAGGACCCTTCATCGTAACACGCAGAGTTGCACCCCACATGATCAAGGCGAAGAGCGGCGTTATCATCAATAACTCTTCGACAATGGGTCTCAGAGGCGGCAACAGACTTTCACACTACACAGCTTCAAAATGGGGTCTCACAGGTCTTACAAAAGCTTGGGCAATTGAACTTGCACCCCACAACATTCGTGTTGTAAGCATTCATCCCACAGGCGTTAACACTCCGATGAATGACGGTCTTGCAGAGCTTGAAGGCTCTACGCCTCTTGAAATTGCAGAGCGTTCGGCGGGTAATCTTCTTCCCGTTCCCTGGATTGAACCCGAAGATGTTGCTCATCTTGTTGATTATCTCGCAAGCGACAAGGCACGCTATGCAACGGGCTCACAGTTCGTTCTTGACGCAGGACTTTTAACTGTATAAATTAATAAAAGGATGTACCTCAGAATGGTACATCCTTTATTGCTTATAAGATTTCTTCAAGTTTTTCCATGGTTTCTTTTGAAGGTTCGGGGATATCTTTGAACGGAAATGCGATTCCCATGTTGTCATATTTTATCTGACAAAGCTTTCTGAACGGAAGAAGCTCGATTTTGTCAACGCATTCATGCTTGTCTGCAATTTCTTTGAGCTTTTTTATATTATCCTCGTTATCGTTGAGTGTCGGAATAATAACCTGACGCAGTGTAACGGGGATGTTTTCTTTGTTAAGATAATCAAGAAAATCAAGAGTTTTTTCTATCTCACAGCCGACATGATTTTTGTATAATTCACCGTCGGTATATTTTATATCGAGCAGAACACGGTCGGTATGCTTCAGAAGATTCTTAACCTCATCATTTAAAACGCAGCCCGATGTGTCGAGGCAGGTGTTTATACCCTCGTTATGAGAAAGTTTAAAAATCTCACTCACAAAATCCGATTGCATAAGAGGTTCGCCGCCGGAAACGGTGATTCCGCCTTTGCTTCCGAAATAGCTTTTGTATCTTGAAGCCTTCTGAACGATTTCTTCTGCGGTGTGTTCTTTTCCGCCGCCGAAATCCCATGTGTCGGGATTATGGCAACAACCGCATCTCAAGGGGCAACCCTGCATAAAAACCGCAAAACGCAGCCCCGGACCGTCCGAGGCTGCAAGACTTTGTATTGAGTGTATTCTTCCCGTCATATTGCTTCGTGGAACGTTCTGCTGATAACTTCTCTCTGCTGTTCGCGGGAAAGCTTGTTAAAGTTAACCGCATAACCTGAAACACGGATTGTGAGGTTGGGATAATCCTCGGGATTTTCGTATGCCTTCATAAGTGTTTCGCGGTTGAGAACGTTAACATTGATATGATGAGCATTTTTTGAGAAATAACCGTCAAGAATTGAAACGAGGTTGTCAACTCTTTCTTCATCGGTTCTTCCAAGAGCTTCGGGAGTGATTGAGAAGGTGTTTGAAACGCCGTCACGGCAGTCGTCATAGCTGATTTTTGCAACGGAGTTGAGAGATGCAAGTGCACCGTTTTCTTCTCTGTTGTGCATGGGATTTGCACCGGGAGCAAAGGGTGCGGAAGCTTTTCTGCCGTCAGGAGTAGCACCTGTGTTCTTGCCGTACATAACGTTTGATGTGATTGTAAGAACGGAAAGGGTATGGATTGCATGGCGGTAGGTGGGAGTTTTGCGAAGCTCGGTAATCATGCGGTGAGCCATATCCTTTGCAATGAGGTCAACTCTGTCATCATCGTTGCCGTATTTCGGAAAATCGCCTTCTGTTTTGAATTCGGAAATGAATCCCTTTGAATCCTTGATGGGTTTAACGTTTGCAAATTTGATTGCGCTGAGTGAGTCAGCAACAACCGAAAGACCTGCAATACCGAATGCCATGAAACGTTCAACTTTTGTGTCATGGAGAGCCATCTGAATCTTTTCGTAAGCATATTTATCATGCATATAATGAATGATATTCATTGTGTTAACGTAAAGATTGCTCAGCCATTTGATATAAATATCAAATCGTTCCATAACCTCGTCATAGTCGAGCTTATCCCCGTCCATTACGGACATCTGAGGTCCGATATGTATACCGCTTGTGGTATCATAACCGCCGTTGATAGCGATAAGAAGAAGCTTTGCAAGGTTGCATCTTGCACCGAAGAACTGCATCTGCTTACCGATTTTCATTGCTGAAACGCAGCAGGCAATTGCGTAGTCATCGCCGTAAATCGGGCGCATAACGTCATCGTTTTCATACTGGATTGAATCTGTATCCTTTGAAACCTTTGCGCAGAATTTCTTGAAGCCTTCGGGAAGAGCGTTTGACCAGAGAACGGTAAGATTCGGTTCGGGTGACGAGCCGAGAGTATAAAGCGTATTGAGCATACGGTAGCTGCTTTTTGTAACAAGAGTTCTGCCGTCTTCGCCCATACCGCCGACTGCCTCTGTTATCCACATCGGGTCGCCGCCGAAAAGTTCGTTGTATTCGGGAGTACGAAGATGACGGGCGATACGGAGCTTCATAACGAAATCATCCATAAGTTCCTGCGCATCTTCTTCGGTAAGAATACCGTTTTCAATATCTCTTTCGATATAGATATCAAAAAATGTGCTTACTCTGCCGAGTGACATTGCCGCACCGTTCTGCTCTTTGATAGCTCCGAGATATGCGAAATAAGTCCACTGAATTGCTTCACGGGCATTGGAGGCAGGCTGACTGATGTCAAATCCGTACATCGCTGCCATTTCCTTGAGATATCCGAGGAAAGATATCTGCCTGAAAAGTTCCTCGTCAAGACGGATTTGCTCGGTGTTAAAAGCGGCATAGGTCAATTCATGCTTATCATTCTTCTTTTCTTCAATAAGCTTGTCAACACCGTAGAGAGCAACTCTGCGGTAGTCGCCGATGATTCTGCCTCTGCCGTATGCATCGGGAAGACCTGTTATAACGTGGCATTTGCGTGCCTGACGCATTTCGTCGGTATATGCACGGAAAACGCCGTCGTTATGGGTGGTTCTGTATCTGAATTCTTCTTCAACCTTGCGGCTGAGTTTATAGCCGTAAGCCTCGCAAGCCTGACGCACCATTCTCATACCGCCAAAGGGGTTGACACCGCGTTTTAAAGGACGGTTGGTCTGAAGTCCCACAATAAGTTCGTTATCTCTTATGATAATAGGGATATTTTTAAGTATATGTGCAAGTGCTTTGGCACGTCTTTCAATAATAGGAAGGTTCTCTGTTTCCTTGTAACTTTCTGTGAGAAGGACAGCTCTGTCTGACTCTATTTCAGGCATGCCTGCAAATAAAGCTTCTTTAAGTTTATCTATTCTCGGACTTTTGGCTATTTCTTTAAAATTGATAAATTTCATATTTATTCCTCCGATACTTTACAGTAGTTTCAAAAAATCATTTTCAATATTCATTGCAAGCGATATGGCAGAACTACAAAATTCTTTAAAGTTAACATCTTTACTACCACCTGAAGAATTTGCGCCATAATACGACATGGGTTTATCTAATGTTACGGGACCTATAACATCAAAATTGGGTAAAAAGAGACTATCACTTTGTTGCGCAAAGTAATCCCTTACTGCACCTGTACTTCCACCGCCTGTATATAATATTCCATCTTTTGTACCATTACAATATAAATCATAATATTTATTAATAGCATCATCGGTATCTGCCACACTTATGGACAAATCATTAAAGTTTACTATAATTAC
>CALAQQ010000206.1 GCA_937888485.1 uncultured Clostridia bacterium | reverse complement strand
TGAGCATTACGCCGCCCTTTGCAGAAACCGCATCGCAGATTTTGCCAACGCATGTATCAACAGCTTCAACTGCTGCAACAGCTGCTTCAAATACGCCTGTGTGACCAACCATATCGCAGTTTGCGTAGTTGAGAATGATAACATCATATTTATCTGTTCCGATAGCTTCGAGAAGCTTTTCGGTTACTTCATATGCACTCATTTCGGGCTGCATATCATAAGTTGCAACTGCAGGTGACTTAACGAGGATTCTGTCCTCACCGTCATACTGCTTTTCAACGCCGCCGTTGAAGAAGAATGTTACGTGAGCATACTTCTCTGTCTCAGCGATACGGAGCTGTGTCATGCCCTTTGCGGAAAGATATTCGCCGAAAGTATTATCAAGAGTCTGAGGCTTGAATGCAACGTTAACGTTGGGCATTGTTGCATCATACTGAGTCATGCATACATAGTAAAGACCCTTGAGCTGTTCACGTTCAAAACCGTTGAAATCTGCATCAACAAATGCTCTTGTGATTTCTCTTGCTCTGTCAGGACGGAAGTTGAAGAAAACAACCGAATCGTTATCGGAAACAGGCTGTGCATCCTTTGAAACAGCGGGAATGATGAATTCATCGGTAACTTCATTCTTATATGATTCTTCAATCATTTCGCAGCCGCAGTCAAACTTAACGCCTTCGCACTTTGTCATTGCATCGTATGCCTTGACAACTCTTTCCCAGCGGTTATCTCTGTCCATTGCGTAATATCTGCCCATGATTGTTGCAATTTTGCCTGCGCCGATTTCAGCGCATTTCTTATAAAGGTCAGCAACGAAGTCCTTGCCCGAGGTGGGAGGAACATCTCTGCCGTCCATGAGGCAATGAACAAAAATCTTTTCAAGACCCATATCCTTTGCCATCTTGATAAGACCGTAAAGGTGTGTGTTGTGGCTGTGAACGCCGCCGTCGGAAAGAAGACCCATAAGGTGAAGTGCGGAGTTATTCTTCTTGCAGTTTTCGATTGCACCGAGGAGAGCTTCGTTTTCAAAGAAATCTCCGTCATTGATTGACTTTGTGATTCTTGTAAGCTCCTGATAAACAACTCTGCCTGCGCCGATATTGGTGTGACCTACTTCGCTGTTACCCATCTGACCGTCAGGGAGACCTACATCCATACCTGATGCGCCGATATATGTCATGGGATTTTCAGCCATTATCTTATCAAGGTTCGGAGTTTTTGCGGCAACGATTGCGTTACCGTAATCGCTGTCGTTTCTTCCGAAACCGTCCATTATGCAAAGAAGCACGGGTTTTTTGCTCATAACAAACATCCTTTCAAAAATATGGGGGCCGGTTTACGACCCCCTTGAACAATTCTGATTATTTTGAAGCTGCTGCAACGATAGCTGCAAACTTTTCTGCAACGAGTGATGCGCCGCCGATAAGACCGCCGTCAACATCATACTGAGCAAGAAGCTCTGCTGCGTTTGCATCGTTCATTGAACCGCCGTACTGGATAACAAACTTATCAGCTGCATCCTTTGTGTAAAGCTCTGCGATAAGAGCGCGGATAACAGCGCAAACCTCGTTTGCCTGCTCGGGAGTAGCGGTAAGACCTGTACCGATAGCCCAAACGGGTTCATAAGCGATGATGATGTTTGCAAGTTCAGCTTCGGAAACGCCTGAAAGCGCAACCTTTGTCTGCATTCTTACAACTTCAGCTGTGATGCCGAGTTCTCTTTCCTTGAGAACTTCGCCAACGCAAAGGATAACCTTAAGACCTGCGTTAAGAGCAGCTCTTACACGGTCACGGACTGTTTCGTCTGTTTCGCCGAAATACTGTCTTCTTTCGGAGTGACCGATGATAACGTAGGGAACGCCTGCTGCCTTGAGCATTTCGGCGGAAACTTCGCCTGTGAATGCGCCTTTTTCTGCCCAATGGCAGTTTTCAGCACCGATTTTGATGTTTGAACCTGCTGCTGCTTCCATAGCTGCATAGAGGTCAATATAGGGTGCGCAGATAACAACATCACAGTCTGCGTCTGCAACGAGGGGCTTCATAGCTTCGATGAGAGCCTTTGTCTGCTCGGGATTGTTGTTCATTTTCCAGTTGCCTGCGATAACAGGTCTGCGGAGTGATTTATCCATGGATTTTACGTCCTTTCGATATTCAAATCATTTTATTATTATCAAATGATAATGGAATTTTTGATGGGATTTGGCTTTCGCAACGAGCGAGAAAATCAAAGGTCGCCAAAATTACTTATCATTTACAGCTTCGATGCCGGGAAGAGCCTTACCCTCGAGGAATTCGAGTGATGCACCGCCGCCTGTTGAGATGTGAGTCATCTTGTCGCCGAAGCCGAGAGTGTTAACAGCTGCTGCTGAGTCGCCGCCGCCGATGATAGTAACAGCGTCTGTTTCAGCAAGTGCCTTTGCAACGGAGATTGTGCCTGCTGCGAGAGTGGGATTTTCGAAAACGCCCATGGGTCCGTTCCATACAACTGTCTTTGCGCTCTTAACAGCATCTGCATAGAGCTCTGCTGTCTTGGGTCCGATGTCAAGACCTTCAACGTCTGCGGGAATAGCATCTGCTGCATAAACTGCTGTTTCGATTTCAGCATCGATGGGGTTGGGGAAGCCTGCTGCTGTTACAACGTCAACGGGAAGAAGAATCTTAACGCCCTTTGCTTCAGCCTTTGCAAGCATATCCTTGCAGTAATCAATCTTTGATTCGTCAAGGAGTGAGTTGCCTACACCATAGCCCTGAGCTGCAAGGAATGTGTAAGCCATGCCGCCGCCGATGATGAGTGTGTCAGCCTTGTTGAGGAGGTTTTCGATAACGTTGAGCTTATCTGCAACCTTTGCACCGCCGAGGATTGTTACGAAGGGTCTTTCGGGATCTTCAACAGCGTTGCCGAGATACTTGAGTTCTTTACCCATGAGGTAACCAACTGCTGCTTCTTCAACATAAGCTGTTACGCCGACTGTTGAGCAGTGAGCTCTGTGAGCTGCGCCGAATGCATCGTTAACATACATTTCGCAGAGGCTTGCAAGGTCCTTTGAGAAAGCTTCGCCGTTCTTTGTTTCTTCTGCACGGAAACGTGTATTTTCAAGAAGAACAACGTCGCCGTCGTTCATAGCTGCAACTGCAGCCTTTGCATTTTCGCCGACAACTGTATCGTCAGCTGCAAAAACAACTTCCTTGCCGAGCTTTTCGCTGAGTCTCTTTGCTACGGGAGCAAGTGAGAACTTTGCTTCGGGGCCGTTCTTGGGTTTGCCGAGGTGGGAGCAGAGGATAACCTTTGCGCCGTCATTTATAAGCTTCTGAATTGTGGGAAGAGCTGCGTTGATTCTGTTTTCGTCTGTGATAACGCCTTCCTTGAGAGGAACGTTAAAGTCGCAACGAACAAGCACCTTCTTGCCCTTTGCATTAATGTCGTCAACTGTCTTTTTGTTAAGTAAGCTCATTTTCTTCAATCCTTTCAGAATTTTTAATATAGAGTAATCGCATACTTTACCAATTACATATTTTATAATATTATGTCAAATATTTCAAGTATTATTTATCGGCAAAATGCCGAATATATAAGCCGTTACGCCGTTTTTTTCGGCTTGACTTTACAATGTGTTTTTGATAGAATAATTAAGTTGAATTTTATATGATATCCGCCTCCTTAGTTAAATGGATATAAGAACCTCTCGAGCTACGCTCTCGAGAACCTTGTTACTCGCTTCGCTCGTAATAACAGGCGCATTGTTCTGTAATTAAATATCTGCCTCCTTAGTTAAATGGATATAACAGGCCCCTCCTAAGGGTCAGTTGTGGGTTCGATTCCCGCAGGGGGTGCCAGAAGCTTCGATTTTCATCGGAGCTTTTTTGTTGTGAATGGATATAAGAACCTGATGCTTGCGCATCAGAACCTTGTTGTTCGCTGACGCTCACAATATACATTGACCCCTCCTAAGGGTCAGTTGTGGGTTCGATTCCCGCAGGGGGGTGCCAGAAGCTTCGATTTTCATCGGAGCTTTTTTGTTGATTTATTCATACAAGTGTTATATAATTTCATCATACCACCCCGAAAGGATGATAAAATTGAAATTAAGAGCTCCTTCCGTTCCGCTTATAACGGTTGACCCATTCTTTTCCGTATGGTCACCAGACACGTCGCTTAACCATGCAAAAACCGAGCATTGGTCTGACAAAGGAAACTCCATTCTCGGCACGGTTATAATCGACGGCAAGGAATATCTTTTCCTCGGCTATCACAGAGATATGCATAAAATTGCTCAGACTTCTCTTGACATCGATGCTCTTTCAACCTCGGCGGTTTTTGAGAATGAGAAAATCACTTTGAAAATAAAATTCCTCACTCCGCTCATTCCCGATGATTACAGACTTCTCACCCGTCCTGTTTCATATCTTGAAATTTCCTATGAATCAAAGGACGGCAAGGAACATGATGTTTCGGTCAATATCGCCGCAAGCGAAGAGCTCTGCCTTGACGAGCCCAACAACATTGAGGTTGTTACCGAAGAGCTTGAAATCGGCGACCTTACCGCAATGAAAATGGGCAATCCCGTCCAGAATCCTCTCAACAAAAGCGGCGACTGCGTTAAAATCGACTGGGGATATTTATATCTTTCCTGCAACTCACCCGAAGCGGCTTCATATGCAAACGAAATCTGGGGCGATGCTCACATAAACATCTCTGCACCGCTCAAGGAAAACAACTCCGTTCTTTATTGCTTTGCATACGACGATATCGAAAGCATCGAATATTTCGGAAAACGTCTGCATTCATACTGGAACAAAGACGGTCAGGCAATAACCGAAGCAATCGCCGAAGCGGTAAAGGAATATGACGAATTGAAAATCCGCTGCAATGAATTTTCTGATAAGCTTTATAACGATGCCGTTAAGGCAGGCGGTGAAAAATATGCCGAACTTCTTTCGCTCGCTTACCGTCAGGTTATCGCCGCACATAAATTCGTTCTTGACGAAAACGGCGATATTCTCTACATTTCAAAGGAATGCAATTCAAACGGATGCGCAGCAACGGTTGACGTTTCATATCCGTCGACCCCGATGTATCTGATTTACAATCCCGAGCTCGTCAAAGGCATGATGCGACCCGTTTATAAATTCGCGCAGAGCGACATGTGGAAATTTGATTTTGCACCTCATGATGTCGGTCAGTATCCCCTTCTCAACGGTCAAGTTTATGCAAGCAACCAGAAAGACATCGAAAAATGGCAGATGCCCGTTGAAGAATGCGGAAATATGCTTGTTATGGAAACTAACGTTGCTCTTGCAACAGGCAATGCCGACTTCGCTAACGAACACCTTGAACTGCTCGAAAAATGGTGCGGATATCTTATAAAAC
This sequence comes from uncultured Clostridia bacterium, assembly GCA_937888485.1. Classification (GTDB taxonomy): domain Bacteria; phylum Bacillota; class Clostridia; order Oscillospirales; family Acutalibacteraceae; genus CAG-177. The sequence continues at coordinate 777 of CALAQQ010000206.1, read as the reverse complement.
ACGGCGCAAACCCCGGTCATCAGCTTTGCACCGACGACTTTGCAGGTCATCTTGCCCACAACTGCAATCTTTCATTGAAGGCGATAATGGGCCTTCAGGGCATGTCATACATAATGAAGCTTCTGGGTAAAGCAGAAAAAGCTGACTACTACCGCGCCGAAGCCGTGAAAATGGCAGAGCTGTGGAAAAAAACTGCAATCAACCCTGACGGCACAACCCGCCTCACCTTTGACAGCCCCGACGGCTTCTCAATGAAATACAACATGGTGTGGGACAGAGCGTGGAAAACAGAGCTTTTCTCACAGGAGCTTATGGACAGAGAGCTCAAAAACAACATCGGGCATTTCAACAAATACGGTATGCCTCTTGATTCACGCGCAGACTACACAAAATCCGACTGGCTTGTATGGGTAGGCTCAATGGCAAGCGACAAAGAAATTTTTGAGCAGTTCCTTGCACCGCTTTGGGATGCATACAACGAGAGCCAATCAAGAGCTCCCCTCACCGATTGGTACGACACAAAGAGCGGCATAATGGTCGGCTTCAGGCACAGAACCGTTCAAGGCGGTTTGTTCATGAGGATTCTTATGAATAAATGGCTAAAAAAATAAGGGCTTAATGTAAATAAAACGGAGAAGAGACAGGCTGTTGCCTGTCTCTTGGTGTTTGTGGTCGAAGTACGGGGACTCGAACTGCGTGCCTCTTGCTCCCAAACGTTACCGGAGTACCTGTTTCCGCTTATTTCCGGGCATTTTCGCCCCTTTCCGCTCGGAAACA
>CALAQQ010000205.1 GCA_937888485.1 uncultured Clostridia bacterium | reverse complement strand
CTGCCGTTGCCGTGGCCACCGAAGGCCTTGATGTCGGCTACAGCGGCATTGAGCTCTTTGTCCGCGCCATTCCCTACAACTTCTACTCTCTGCTGACTCTGGCGTTCATCATCATGATCACCCTGATGAAGTTCGACTACGGCCCGATGGCAATCCATGAAAAGAACGCCCTGGAAAAGGGTGATCTGTTCACCTCCGGCACCGAACACGAAGCCGTTGAAACAGAACAGGGCAGCGCCAAGGGCAAGGTTATGGATCTGATTATTCCCATCGCGGTTCTGATCGTGATCTCCGTAATCGGTCTGCTGTATGTAGGCGGTATGTTCGCCGGTGAAACCTTCGTAAATGCATTCGCCAACACCGATGCAACCGTTGGTCTGCCCTGGGGCGGCACCATCGCACTGGTTATCACCATCATCTACCTGATCTGCCGTAAGGTTATCTCCTTCAAGGACGCTATGGAATGCATCCCCGAAGGCTTCAAGGCTATGGTTCCCGCCATCCTTATCCTTACCTGTGCATGGACTCTTAAGGCTATGACAGATTCTCTCGGTGCCAAGATTTATATTTCACAGCTCGTAGAAGGCAGCGCAGGAGCTCTTCAGGCACTTCTTCCCGCTATTATCTTCATCATCGCTGTAGGTCTTTCCTTCGCTACCGGTACATCATGGGGTACCTTCGGTATTCTTATTCCCATCGTACTCAGCGTATTTGAAGCAACAAATCCCCTTATGATAGTTGCTATTTCGGCTTGTATGGCAGGCGCAGTTTGCGGCGACCACTGCTCACCCATTTCGGATACAACAATCATGGCTTCTGCCGGCGCACAGTGCAACCACATCAACCATGTTTCAACACAGCTTCCCTATGCGCTTACCGTTGCAGGTATTTCATTTGTAACATACATCATCGCAGGTGCACTTGCAGGAACAGGTCTTGCAATCGTTGCTCTTCCCATCGGTGCTGTTCTTACAATCGCAACACTCCTCGTTATCAAAAAAGCAGCAAAAAAATCATGATTTCTGCATAGGTTGAATTGAAAAAGATAAAAGCCTTCCATTTCGACGGAAGGCTTTTGTTATCTCAAAAACATATAATATATAATTCCGTAAATTACAGCCGTAAGAACTCCGTAAACAATGACAGGTCCTGCGATTCTGAACATATTCGCACCTGTACCGAGAATTCTGCCCTCGCTCTGAAATTCCATGGCAGGGGAAACAATCGCATTCGCAAAGCCCGTTATGGGCACTATCGTCCCGGCACCTGCGTAATATGCGATTTTATCGAAAACACCGAGCGAAGTCAGAATTGAAGCAAGCACAATCAGTGTTACGGGTATCACCAGCTTTATGTCCTCCCGACCCATTCCGAATTTCGCACAAATCATGCCGATTCCCTCTCCGAGAGTGCATATGATTCCTCCGATTACAAAGGCGAGAATACCGTTTTTGACTTTATTTGTCGGCGGTGACGCCTTCTTTGTCATTTTGCTGTATTCACCGTTTGAAATTGCCGTAAAATCATCCCGTTTCGTTTTTATGATATCTTTATTTTACCCTGCGAAAAACGGAATAATCATGCCGAAAAGTTCGCATTTGAAAAAACATTTTAAAAATCGCAAGTGAGTATTTGCTATGAAAAACGAAGAAAAAACGAGAAAACAAGAGATTGCAGAATGTAAATTAAAAAATTCAAAAAAGACTATTGACATTATCAAAACCTTGTGATAATATATGCAAGCACGAAAAAATTAAATCGGAGGAAAAGTTATGTCAACTTATATGCCTAAAGCGGGCGAAATCACCCGCAAGTGGTATGTGATCGATGCAGCAGGCAAGCCCATGGGTAAGGTTGCTGTTGAAGCTGCAAAGCTTCTTCGCGGCAAGCATAAGGCTATCTTCACACCTCACGCTGACTGCGGCGATCATGTTATCATCATCAACGCTGAAAAAGCTGTCCTCACAGGCAAGAAGCTTGATCAGAAAATGTACTATCGTCACACAGGTTATATCGGCCATCTCAAAGAGGTTAAGTACAGCACTCTTATGAAGACAAGAGCTGATTTCGCTATGACACTCGCTGTTAAGGGTATGATTCCCGACACAGTTATCGGCCGTCAGGCTCTCACCAGACTTCGCGTATTCAAGGGCGCAGAACATGTTCACGCTGCTCAGAAGCCCGAAGCATGGGAATTTTAAGAAAGGGAGGCTATAAATAATGTACGATTCAAATCCTTATTTCTACGGTACAGGCCGCAGAAAGAGTTCAGTTGCCAGAGTACGTGTTTATGCAGGTACAGGCAAGATTATAATCAATGACAGAGAGATCGACGATTATTTCGGTCTTGAAACACTCAAGCTCATCGTTCGTCAGCCTCTCGCACTTACAGACACAGCTGAAAAGTTCGACATCATCTGCCGTGTAGGCGGCGGCGGTGTTACAGGCCAGGCTGGTGCAATCCGTCACGGTATTGCAAGAGCACTTCTTCAGTATGACGAAAACCTTCGTCCCGCCCTCAAGAAGGCAGGTTTCCTTACCAGAGACCCCAGAATGAAGGAAAGAAAGAAGTACGGTCTCAAAGGCGCACGTCGTGCACCCCAGTTCTCAAAGAGATAATTTATCCCGAATGGGGATTATCGAAAACCCTTGGAATCTACCGATTCCAAGGGTTCTTTTTTGTTTCAATATAAAATTCGTTTTCAAAAAACCAAACAAAAATTTTTATATACTACAGATTGGATTTTAACGGTTTATTTGCTGTGCTTAATAACAGTAGCAAAGTCTGCCGTAAGGGGCGGCATCGCCCTTTGTATAGAAGGAATTTATATTATTTCCGATATAATTATCTGCCCATTTGAAGCAGAAGCCGTTGGCTGAATCAACAAGAGCTTTTGAAACTTTAAGCATCAGCTTGTTGCCCTCATATCGGATTTCGGATTCACCGATTTCAGTGAAAACTCCGTCGGTGTTCTTCTCAACGTTGGTTTTACCGTTAACGGGTGCAGTGCGGTTAACAACAATATTTTCATTAATAAACAGCGTCATCCAGCTTCCGCCGTCGGGAGAAGAAAGTTCGTCGGCTGTGTCAACGTAAAAATAATAGTTTTCTGCATCCTCGGTGACCTTCATATTGACAATATCGTTTCTTCCCGATGAATCGGTTATCGGATTCTGAGCAAAATCAACCGAATTTCTGTCGGCTGTATCGTTTTTGTAATCTCTGTATACCGAACTGATTTTCTCCGAATCCCATTGCGAAAAGCTTCCGTTAATGTCTATTGTCACATTCGGGCTTTTTGCAACTCTGCCTGTTACGCCCTTGAACTTTGCGATATAATTTATCATCTGCAGATAGTAGTTATCGCCGAGAACACCTGCGGAGGGTTCAACATCACGGGAGGCATTTTCGTCGGCACAGTCAACAAAAACAATCGGATAGTTTTCTTCGGGAGACTGTCTCTGTGCAACCCATTCATTAAAGCCCGTTACAAAAATAATGTCGGGATTCATTTTAATTGCAAACTCCCATTGTTCCGCAAAGTTATAGCCGTATAGCATCGCATTTTCAGATGAATCATTTTCACCCTTATGCCACGAACGGGTGCGGTCATTTGCGCCGTATCATGCGGTTTTGCTGAATGCACAGGTATCCGAATGCTGAGCAACGGAAACATTCATTATCTTAACGCCGTCTTTCTTGAAAACAGATTGATATGTGAGCGAACGGTCAAATTCCATCCATGGGAAACCGTCATCGACCTTGTCCGCATTCGGCCATTGAGATTGCTTTATTCTGAAATATTCTTTGGCTTCGGGTTTTATCTCACCGTCATTTTCGTTGCCGATAATCAGCGGCTTACCGTCAAGGTGGAACCAAAGCTCATCTAGTCGGGGATATTTCACCTTGAGTTCAGTGTTGTTATAAATTTCATCGTAAATTCTGTTGATTGTATCTGCAGAATAGGAATTGGTGTAATATGCGATTTGCGGAACGTCAAAGCCCTGAAGAAGATATTCATACCATACGCCTATAAGCTTTTTTGCAGGCTCTGAATATGTAGATGCATTTGTTGCGTCGATAACTATGAAATCAACAGCAGCATCTGTCAGCATCTGAACATGCTTTCTGAAAACCCATTCATCGCTTGCAGAATAATATCCGAGAAGCGGTTCACCCCAGAAATGAAACTCCTGCTGAATTCCGCCGCCTGACGCAATCCATTCTTCTTCCGAATTTATCGCTTCGGGATGTTCTTTAACAAGCTTTGAGTTGTCGATAATCCGAGTGCTTCCGTGCTGACCCTGCCAGAGAAAATAGAAGACACCGACAAGCTTTTCGCTTTCGCCTGCGGAAACAACACTTCTGCCGAGAGCGTCTGTGCAGGCAAGTGAACCATTGATATCTTCAGGCTTTTCCGTGATTGTTCCAACGCCCGTAACGCTGTTTATCAGAGTCATAAAAACCAGTATGACCGCCGTTATTATGCGGACTGTAAACATTTCAAATCCACTCATAATCAATTCTTCTTATCTTTAAATTTCTATAAAAATCAGAATTTATCTCTATTATTTCATAGAGCATATTTTTATCGGGTGTTTTGGGTTGGTTTGTATAGTGTTATCATTAAAAACAACGTTTTCTGTATTTATCTCAACCTCAGGATAGATTACATCGTCTGCTTGTGATACGGTATCAAAGCAAAGCTTTGAATTTTTGAAATCTATGTTTTTGAGCGTTATGTTTTCTGAAGGATAAGTTGAATGTAACAGAATATCCACGTCGTTTTCAATAACGATGTTATCAAGTGTGATTCCTCTTTGAGGAACGCAAACACAACCGGGGTAATAGCTTCGTGCATAGGTGTCGTAATTAAGACTTATCGCAATTCCTATGTCACGCTTTTTCTGAAGGAAGCAATTCCGTATTGTAATATTGCGGCAACCGCAGTCCAATTCTTCTGTATTGCGCACAACGACCCAATTTATGCCGTCATATTCCGCAATTCCTTTTTCATGGCAAGGCGGTGTATCTGAAGTATAAAGCTTCCCGTCTTTCGGATTCATCAGAACACGGTATGTTTTGCCGTTAACCGCAACGGTGTCCGAGTGCTGAACCAGCATTCCTTTGTACCATCTGCACCAGGCACCGCCAAGAATTCTGCAGAAAAAGCCTGTTGTTGTATTATCGTCAAGATCAATGCAGTTTTCGATTATTCCGTTCTCGATCCAGCCTATGTGAGTGCTTGATGTGGCGTAATCAAAAGCATTTAGTGCTATCGGGTCATCGAACGTGCGGAACTTGCCGTTTCTGATAATAAATCCGTCACCCCAACCGAGATGAACGCCGTCTTTGTTTCCTGTTATGTATAAATCATTAAGAACGATATTTTTGAATGCGCTGACCTGAATTGCATAGTCTTTTTCAAGCAACCCATGGCACTCAAATTTATCAATTTTTAAGTTTTCAACATAAATCATTGCAACCTGTGCGCGCAATCCTGCAATACGGCTGTCAATACCAAAGTCGTTGCTTTCGATACCGTTACATTCAAGATGCAACCCGACAATTTCGATGTTTCGGTTATATTCGCCTTTAAGCGCACCTTTATTGATAAATGCATTGCCGTTAATGCCTGTCACGCTTGCCTCACGCTGAAGAATGACTCCTTCACGGAACACAAGCTTTGTGTTATCGCCAATTTCGATTTGTTCGGAAATTTTATAAATACCCGAAGCTTTTATTTCAATTACTCCGCCGTTGTCAATTGCTTTTTGTAATGCCTCAGAGTTTTTATATGCGTTGTTTTCAGGTGAAAAACCGTATTCGTTAGCGTTAATCATAGCTTTCATTCCTACAAATTCAGTTTACTATATCATATTCGATTAACTTAATATTTTCAAGATTGATTTTCTGTTCTTTTTAGTTTAAATGCATTGAGAAATGCGATAAACTGTGCTATACTGAATTTGTAAACAGCAATCTGAAAACCATTTTTAAGGAGCAGCTATGGATTTTATGAAACTTGCGACCGAGAGATATTCGGTGAGAAAATTTACGGACAAACCTCTTGAGAAAGAGGTGATTGACAAAATACTTGAAGCGGGGCATATTGCACCGACGGGTTGCAATTATCAGCCTCATAGAATTCTTGTTATCAACAATGAAGAAACCCTTGCAAAACTCAGAGACTGCACACGCTGTCATTTTGATGCGCCTTGTGCAATGCTTATCTGCTATAATAAAGACGAATGCTGGACAAGACCCTATGACGGCAATCAGAGCGGTATTGTTGATGCAAGCATCGTCACAACTCACATGATGCTTGAGGCAGCGGAGCTTGGTGTTGGCTCAACCTGGGTTATGCACTTCAATCCGTTCAAGATGCGTGAAGCGTTTGAAATTCCCGAAAACACCGAACCCGTTGCGCTTCTTGTTATGGGTTATCCTTCGCCCGATGCAGTACCCAACGAAAGACACACGGTTTACAGACCCATGGAAGAAACGGTTTTCTATAACGAATTTTAAACCGAAAGAGGGATAAAATGCTTTTAAAAATTGTTTCATTTATAGCATCAATGATTTTACTGCTTACTGCGACGGTTTCCGTTCCCGAAAAGCCCGATGTGTTTGTTGAAACACTTGACGGTTTGAGTGAAAACAGAACGGCAGACGAGATAAACGGTGCAAACGGAACAAGATTTTACGTTCAACGCCCAAAAGCCGATAAAATGACAGAGGTCAACGCTTCCGATTTTGGTCTTTCTGAGGATAATGAGGATAATTATGAGGCATTTCAGAGTGCGCTCAATTACTGCTCACATCATCCGCAGACGAAGCTTGTTATCGAAAAGGGCACATATTATTTCAGAAGTGTCAACGGTCTTGATGCCTTTAACTGCACAGATTTACTGATTGAGGGCTCGGGTGCGACTTTCGTTTTTTCTTCAACGGGATATAAGTTTTTTATAAGAAACAGCGACTGTGTTGAAATCCGCAATCTCAATTTTGATTGGAACTGGGCAGAAAGTCCGCTTGCTTCTGTTGTTACCGTTCAGAACAGCAACTCCGATGCCAACACAATTGACCTTGTTTTCAGAAATGCGGAATACTGCAACGAGAATAACCGAATGATGGCGATTACCCAATGCGATCCTGAATCGTTTACTTTCGGTGCAAAATACTCGGCAAAAGAGAATTATCTTTATCAGGATGTCAATGCTGTGAAGTCGGTTCAGAAGATTTCGGATAATACTTTGCGTGTTATCCACAACGGATGTATGGATAATTTTAAAAACGGAGAAACATACATTCTCAGGCATTTCGTCTATGACGGAACGGTTTTCAGCATCAGAGATTACAGCAAAAACATTACCTTTGATAACGTTAGTATCTACGGCAGTTCGGGTATGGCTTATATCTGCGAGGGAAACTGCTCTCATTTTCAGATTATCAACAGCTTTATCGGAGTTAATCCCGAACACAAAGAAAGCCGTTGCGTGTCATTGACTGCCGATGCGATTCATATTGTTAATACTGACGGATGTTTCAATATTTCGGGCTGTGACATAAGCGGAATGGGTGACGATGCCGTTAATGTTCATGACGGTCTCGGCTATGTTTCGTCTGTAAACGGTAATACTCTTACTCTGATTGCGAGCGCAATGAGACTTGAGGCAGGAGATACCGTTGCGTTTAAAAATGATAAATTTGAAAACTCGGATTTAACTGCAAAAATTGTTTCTGTAAAAGATATTGACTGGATAACAAAAGAGGTTGTTGTTGAAGCCTTGCCCGAAAGCGTAACGGAAGGCTGGACCGCATATAATACAGAATGCAACAGCGGTAACTATGTAATCAGAAACAATTATTTCCACGAAAACAGAGCAAGGGGCTTGCTTTTGCAATCATCAAACGGACTTTGCGAGAACAACCGATTCTTTAAAACAATGGCTCAGGCGATTAAAGTTGTTATGGATATTGAACCCACTCTCTGGCAGGAGGGTACGGGTGTTGACAATCTTATTATCCGTAACAATACCTTTGAAAAGTGCAATTACAGCGACTGGGGTTCTGTAATAGAAATCGGTACAAACATTGCAGGCAAATCTGCCGAAACCGCAGTTTTCACAAACATTGAGATTTCTTCCAACACATTCACCGACATTCCTTCAATGCTTATGAGGGTGAATAACGTAAACGGTCTTGTTTTCAGCGGAAACACTGTTGATGTCGGCGGATTCTTTGATGAATCAAACTCGCAGGGCGTAAACTATTTCGGTAAATACTGCAATAATGTCAGTTATATCGATAACGGATATGCTGACGGCGGATTTCTTGATAATAAAAAAATAATCCGGACCGAAAGCATATCGGTCTGGGCGGAGATTAATTCGCAGTTGTAATCAAAAAATATTGAAACGGCGGATTTAATCGGATATACTTATTAAAGGGGGAATAACATGGCAGTAAGGCTTAATGAAAACAAGGAGATTGTCGAAAATATAAGGCAGGGTCTTAAGGCGAAGGACGGTTATTGTCCTTGCCGTCTTCCGAAACTGCCAGAATTCAAGTGCATATGCAAGGAATTCAGAGAGCAGATAGCTGACCCCGATTTTGAGGGTTACTGTCATTGTATGCTCTACTATAAATCAAAGGATTGAGGTAATATTATGGTAAATAAACTTAACGCAAATGATTTTGAAAAAGAAGTTATCGGTTTTGACGGAACGGTTCTGCTTGATTTTTATGCTGACTGGTGCGGACCGTGTAAAATGCTTTCTCCGATTATCGAAGAAGTTTCGGATGAATATCCCGCTGTTAAATTTTTCAAGGTTAATGTTGATGAAAATCCCGACCTTGCAGTAAAATTCGGTATCGTCAGCATTCCGACACTTATAGTTTTCAAAAACGGAAAAATTGCTTCTCAGAAGATGGGATACTGCATGAAGGAAGCGGTTATCGGAATGATAGAATGATGAAAAAAATAATTTTGTTGGTGATGTCTGTGCTTTTTCTTTTTGGATTTGCGGGTTGTTATGCAGAGGAAATTCCTGCGACTTATGAGCAGATAACGCCCGAAGAAGCAAAAGGACTTATGTCGGAGAATACAGACTGCGTTATTCTTGATGTGCGAACCGAGGAGGAATTTTCCGAGGGTCATATTGAAGGTGCGGTTCTTATTCCCGATTATGAAATCGGGGCAAGAGCAGAATCTGTGCTTACAGACAAGAAACAGCTCATTCTCGTTTATTGCCGAAGCGGCAGAAGAAGTAAGCTTGCATCGGAAATGCTCGTAAATATGGGCTACACCAATGTCAAAGAATTCGGCGGAATAATTGATTGGCCGTATGAAATTGTGAAGTGAATAGCGAACGAGTGTATATCCGTAAAATACAAAAACCGTCTGTTTCCGAAGAAGCAGACGGTAATTTTTTTATAATTTTGAGAAGCCGTGGCAATTGATAAGCGCGTCGAGTTTTTTGCCTTCCTTGCACAGCGGACATTCATGTGCGGGGCAGGTGAAGTAGCCCTCAAGGTCGTTGGGATTGAAAACAGAATTGACGGGGTAACCTCCGCATTCTTCGGCAGTTGCGAAAATTGAAGCAAGACCAACAACCTCGCCGCCGTAGTATTTAACAGCTTCAATGGCTGTTTTTGCGGTTGTACCAGTCGCAACGGAAACTGCAAGAACAAGAACATGCTTACCCCTAATCATGGGTACGATGTTATCTCTGAAGAAAAGCTGACCGTTGGTTATTTCGGGTGTTACAACATAAATGGTCTGATGAGCATTTATGTTCATGAGATTCTGTTTTGTGAGTTCGTCGGCAAGACAAGCGCCGATGACTTCTGTGCCGTCAAGGCAGAGGATTGTGTCAACAATTTTAACCTTGTAGTTGTGTGCGCAAAGCTCCTGTGCAACGGCTCTTGCTTCCGAAAGTCTGGATTTCTGAGCTGCAACGTCGATGTAATAGTTGCTGTGGGAATGGCTTGTTGCGAAATGACCCTGTGCAACACGAAGGAAAAGGTTGTTTCTTTTTGTTTTGATTTTGGTAATGTTTGTTGTCGGCATAAAAACCCTCCTTGAATGGGATGTTAGTTTATTTTACACCATTTTAAGGCATTTTGCAATAATGTTTATGAAATATATAGATTTTTTTATGAAAAATGCTGTTTAATTCATTCCCTTAACAACATTGAATCCGAATTTGACTTTTATCCTGAATTTGTTTTTATTTTCAGATTTTGGAGTGACGGTGAGAATTTCGCCGTATTTAAAGGCACGCTTAAGAATTTTTGCAGTTTCTTTATTTTCGGTGAAGTTCTTTGTTGCAATGGGTTTCGACCATTTTTCGCCAATGGTTTCGTAGCTGTCGTGGGTGAGGTTGGCAGGGGAGATGTTGCCGCCCCAAATATAGGCGAAACTGTCGCCGCATCCTTTGTAATCGCCGAAAAACCATGATACACCCGTATCGTTGAGTGCCGTCAGCGAATAATCAAGATTTTCTTCCGAACGGATTTTACAGATGACAAACGGAATGTTTCTGCTTTTTATCGAACGGATGCCGTTAACGAGAGAGTCTGTTTCAAATGTTGTGCGGAAATGGGAATAAAGACCGTAGGCAACATTGTCGGAGTGATATTCGTTTTCGGGAGGCAGAGTATCGGGGTCAAATGGTGCCTGCATGATAACAATATGGTTATCGCCGACATTTCGGATTGCTTTGTATATTCTTCTGTAAAATTTATGGAGTGTATCAAGTTTTTTGTTCCAGTCTGCATTGAAATGCAGTGGACGGTTGAGAAGGTCATATGCCGCAATTGCAGGTTCATTTTTATAGTGTGCTGCGACCTGAGTCCAGAGTCTTATAACAGCGTTTCTCGCCTCAAAACCGTCTTTGCCCGAATCGAAGAGTGTACTTTTATCTCCTGTACCGCAGGATGAACTTGCGTTCTGGAAACCCGGTGCGGAATGAAGGTCCAAAACAACATAAATTCCGAGTTTTTTGCATTTCTCAACAAGAAAATCAAGTCTTTCGAAGTCGATATCACCTTTGCAGTTTTCTGCGCGGTAAAGATATTTGTAGCGCAGAGGAATTCTTACGCAGTTTGCACCGAGCTTTCTGATATATTTCAGATCGGCGAGAGTGATAAAGGCTTCGTTATATTTTTTTACAAGTTCCTTTGCGCCGTAACGTCCGAAGCGGTGTTCAAGGGCGGCGAAAACATCGTAGCTATTTGCATTTTTGCCAAGTTCTTCCTTGGTGAAATAAAAGAGGTCGTCATTGAGATTTATGCCGCGCAGTGTATGGTGCGCTCCGCATAAGGAAACAAATCCGCCGTTTTCGGTGTGAAGAAAATCTTCTTCAGTCAGCGGTCTGGGTGCGGTTGCTTTTATATAGCCGTAAACAGTCGGCACAGCCGCTGCCGCAACTCCTGCCGCACAGCCTGCCGCAAGAATTCTTTCGCTGTCTGTCATGCTTGTTTCCTCCTCTTTATTTTTGTGTAAACAAATATTATTATGCTCAGTACAGTTACACCGGATACAGCGCCTGCAGAATCGATTAATATATCCGAAATCTGGAATGCACGCCCTTCAACAAAGAGCTGATGAATTTCATCGGTGACTGCGTATATTGCTGACACAGCAACCGAAAGAACGGGTTTTGTACAGCAGAATGACCTGTAAAGTGCATTGTAAACGAGTACGGAAAGCCCTGCGTATTCAAGAAAATGAGCGCAGGTTCTGACAAAATCACTGCTGAGTTCAAGACCGAAGATTATTATGAATCTGTCGCTCAGACTTTGTGATTCATCGGCAGTCTGTGCAGACAAAATGAATATAACTGCCATGCAGAGCAAAACCGCAATCCATGAAATAATGTTTTTTTTATCGGTTTTCATCAGTCGTACCTCTTTGCACTGATGAATGAAACAGTGTTTTCCGAGCCGTTGATTGTTATTCCTTCAACATCCTCTGCGGTAACAAAACGGCTTGAACGTGAACAGAGGGGATAGCAGATTCCTTGTTGAAGAATGAAGTTTTCTGCGGTGAAACATCCTCCTAAAAGCTCACTGTCGTCTTCAACCTGAACAAGACGGTCAATTATAAGACCGTATTCTTCCGATTTGAAGCGGAAAATGCTGCCGCCTTCAAGTGATGCAAAGAAGTCAACTGCGCTTTTGTCTTCGGATTCCAATCCCGAGAGTGCAATCTGGAAGTTCCCTTTTGCAACAGCATCGGTTATTTCTTCGGCGGTTGCGTTTTCTATTGTAGCGGCGAGACTGATACCCATAGCCTGCTGCCATATCTGGAGCTGACGGCGTACTGCGGAATCAAGAGCCTCGGGACAGAGAACGGTTATATTGACCTTGCTTGTTCCGAGCTCGGAAAGACCTTTGTTCCAGAGAGAGGTTGCGGCGTCTTTGTTATAGACAATTTCGGGGGTCTGTGAACCGACAGCAGCTCTGTAATTAAGACTTCCGGCTGAACAGCTTTTCGGAACAAAACCTGTCTGTGCCGTTCCGTTTATGCCTTCAAACTCAAAAAGACTTCTGTTGATTGATGAGCAGAGTGCTCTGCGGAGGTTTGTATTCTTAAGGTTTGAATCCGAACAGTTGAATATAAATCCGTAAACCGAATTTTGATTTTCACCGGTAACAACAGTGTTTTCGGGAGTTTTGCAGTCGGGCGGCAGGAGTGCTGCGCTGAGTGCCTGAGCTTCAAGCTTATTGACAACTGTTTTCAAATCAGAAATAAAACTGAAAACAACCGATGAGGGAATAACGTCTTCTGCCTTGATATATTCGCTGTTTTTTCTGATGATGAGCTGTGATGATGAGTCCCATGCGGTGATATAAAAAGGTCCGTTGCAAAGTATATGCTTATATGTCAGACCGTACCTGCCGTTCATGGCATCATAAAAATCCTTGTTGCACGGCATGAAAACGCTTTCGCTGAGGCGTTCAAGCATATCATCGCATTTTTCGCGGAGATTGACAATAAGAGTATAGTCATCCTGTGCGGCAACTCCGAGCGAAGAAACATCGAGCTTCCCCGAATAAATCTCCGTTGCATTGACTATTGCAAAAAGACGGTGGGCAAGCGATGAATTTATTTCGGGAGAAACTGCTCTCTGCATTGAAAAAACAAAGTCATGAGCAGTTACGGGCGCAACATTGAATTTGTTATAGAAGTCTTCGCCGAATTCCTTTTTTATGGCATTCGGACATTTCCATTTTGTGTCCTGCTTAAGTCTGAAAGTATAAGTCAGACCGTCGGGAGATATCTCCCAGCTTTCTGCAATTCCGGGAAGAATTTCGCCGTTTCCGTTAACCCGGACAAGACCCTCAAAGATGTTATTGATAACAATCTGTGCCGAAGTATCACCTGCATACTGCGGATCAAGGGTTGATGGCGAAGCGTCGAGGGCATAGGATATCGACCCGCCCATGCCGTCATCGGAGCATGAGGCAAGCGAGAATATCATTAAGATTGCCAACGCTAAAGCGAGAAAACGCTTCATTTGTTTTCCTCCATCCATTTTGCAAGCTGGTCTGCAAGGGGATTGCTTGCAGTTTTTTGTTTTGACTGCTGCTGCATGTATTTTGCAACATCCCTTTTGCCTGCACCCGAGCTTTCTTTTCTTTTTTCGAAGTCGGTGAGTTTTTCTCTGTAGCCGCAGACGCAGAAGAAGGCTTTTTTATCGCCTTCGCCGCGCATTTCGAGTTTTTTATGGCATTCGGGGCATCTTGCATTTGTAACAACGGAAATGCTCTTGCGGTAGCCGCATTCTCTATCCTGACAAACGAGCATTTTACCCTTTTTGCCGTTGACCTCAAGAAGATATTTACCGCATTCGGGGCAGACTTCGCGGGTCATGTTGTCGTGTCTGTATTTTGCATCGCCCGATTTGACGGACGAAACGAGAGCTGATGCATATGAGCGCATTTCTTCGATGAACTTTTTGTTGTCGGCGCTTCCTTTTGCGATAAGCGAGAGCCTCTGCTCCCATCTTGCGGTAAGCTCTGCCGATTTGAGGTCGGGCGGAACGATTTCGATGAGCTGTTTGCCCTTTGAAGTCGGGAAAATCTCTTTTCCCCTGCGTTCAACGCAGAATGAATCGAAGAGCTTTTCGATGATGTCGGCTCTTGTTGCGGGCGTACCCAGACCGCCTGCGGTTTTGAGGGCATCCTTGAGTGAGCCGTCGTCAACCTGACCCGTCGGATTTTCCATGGCGGAAAGAAGGGTTGCTTCGGTATATCTTGCAGGGGGAGTTGTTTTGCCCGCAACGATTCTGATGCCCTTCGGAAATACGGGCTGACCCTGTGAAAGAGCGGGAAGCTGCTGCGAAACAACGTCATCGTCGCCGTCATCATCCTCGGAAAGCGATGAATCATAGAGCGCTTTCCAGCCCGCAGATTTGACAGCCTGACCCTTTGTATAGAATCTGTGCTTGCCGATTGTAACCGTTACCTGCATTTCGTCATATTCAAACGGTGCACTGAGCACCGCGAGAAAACGGCGCACTACCAAATCATAGATATGCCTTTCTTCACGGGTGAGTTTGTTAAGGTCAACGTACTGCTCGGTGGGAATGATTGCGTGATGGTCGGTGACTTTTGCATCGTTGACGATATATTTTGTCGGGATCGGCTTTGAACGGAGAACCGCATTTGCAAAATCTTTATACGGTCCGATTGCAATTGCGCGCAGCCTTTCGGGAAGGGTTGCGGCAACGTCTTTTGTTATATATCTTGAATCCGTTCTCGGATATGTGAGAAGCTTATGAGTTTCGTAAAGGCTCTGCATGAGTGAAAGAGTCTGCTTTGCGGAATAGCCGTATTTTTTGTTAGCATCTCTCTGAAGCTCAGTGAGGTCATAGGCTGCGGGGGGAGCTTTGAATTTATAGGTTTTTTTAACCTCGGAAAGAGAGCCTCGCTGACCCTTTACCGCATCTGCAACAGCCTGCGCATCGGCGGCATCAAAGAATCTTGCCTGGTTGCGTGAATCCTTGTAAATCGCCGAAAAACCTTCAAAATCCGCTTTGACGGTGAAATAATCCTTGGGTCTGAATTTCAGAATTTCCTCCTCACGCTTGACTATCATTGCAAGGGTCGGAGTCTGCACTCTGCCTGCTGAAAGCTGTGCATTATGCTTGCAGGTGAGTGCACGGCTGACGTTAAGACCGATGAGCCAGTCAGCTTCAGCTCTGCACTGTGCACTTTTATAGAGATTGTCGTACTGTGAAGCCGACTTTAGTGCGGCAAAGCCTTCGCGGATTGCCTTGTCGGTCTGTGAAGAAATCCAGAGGCGGAGCATGGGCTTTCTGCAATTTGCCTTTTTGATAATCCATCGTGCAACCAATTCGCCCTCGCGCCCTGCGTCGGTTGCAATAACAACCTTATCGATCTCGCTGCTTGAAAGAAGAGAGCTGACAGCCTTGAATTGCTTCGAGGTCTGACCGATAACAACAAGCTTCATATTCTGAGGCAGCATGGGCAAATCTTCCATGCGCCAGGTTTTATATTTATTGTCATAGGCTTCGGGGTCCGCGAGAGTTACGAGATGACCCAGCGCCCATGTTATGATATATTTATCGCCGATGATACAGCCGTTGCCATTTTTCTTGCATCCGAGCACTCGGGCAATATCCCTTGCAACAGACGGCTTTTCGGTTAAAACAAGAGTTTTTGCCAAAAAAATCTCTCCGTTTCGTGGTTGTGATTGTAAACATAATTATACATCATAAATATATCATACTTTATACAAAAATTCATCCCTTTTTATTATAAAATTTTTGAAAAATATTTATATCAATTTAAAAAAAACTGTGTTATAATTGCAAATCATATGAATGTTATTCATAAGGAGTGGATAAAAATGAGTATTCGTATAGGAATTATGGGTTACGGAAATCTCGGCAGAGGTATCGAGTGCGCCGTTAAGAAGAACAGCGACCTTGAACTCGTTGCGGTTTTTTCACGCAGAAACCCCGAAACCGTTAAAATATTGACAGAAACCGCAAAGGTTTATCATGTTGATGAAGTTCTGAATTTCACCGATAAAATTGATGTTCTTATTCTCTGCGGCGGAAGTGCAACCGACCTTCCTGTGCAGACACCCGAATTTGCAAAGCATTTCACCGTTGTTGACAGCTTTGATACTCATGCAAAGATTCCCGAGCATTTTGCAGCCGTTGATGCGGCGGCAAAGGAGGGTAAAAATATCGCCGTTATTTCATGCGGATGGGATCCCGGTATGTTTTCCCTCAGCCGACTTTATGCGAATGCAATCCTTCCCGACGGAAACGACTATACTTTCTGGGGCAAGGGCGTCAGCCAGGGTCATTCCGATGCAATCAGAAGAATTGACGGAGTTGCCGATGCAAAGCAGTATACAATTCCCGTTGATGCGGCACTTAATGCAGTCAGAAGCGGCTCAAATCCCGAGCTTTCCGTTCGTGACAAGCATATCAGAGAATGTTTTGTTGTTGCCGAAGATGGCGCAGACAAAGAAAGAATCGAGAGCGAAATCGTAAATATGCCGAACTATTTCGCAGATTATAACACGATTGTTCATTTCATTTCAAAGGAAGAGCTTGTCCGTGACCACAGCGGAATTCCGCATGGCGGATTTGTTATCAGAACGGGCAAAACGGGTTGGAATGATGAACACAACCACGTTATCGAATACAGCCTTAAGCTTGATTCAAACCCCGAATTCACATCAAGTGTTATCGCTGCGTGCGCAAGGGCGGCATACCGTATGAAAAACGAAGGCATGACGGGATGCAAAACGATGTTTGACATTCCTCCCGCATATCTCTCTTCGGAAAGTGCCGAAGACCTTCGCAAGAGATTGTTATAATAAAAAGGCTTGCACGGATTTTGTCCGTACAAGCCTTGATTTTTATTCAAAAAGGGGAGTTGAGAAATATCTCTCTGCTGTGTCGGGGAGAACGGTGACAACTGTTTTGCCTTTTCCGAGCTTCTTTGCAAGCTTCATTGCCGCCGCAACGTTTGTTCCGCTGCTGATACCGCACATGATGCCTTCCTTGGAAGCAAGGTCTTTTGAAGCCTGCAGAGCTTCGTTGTCATTGATGATGCAGACATCGTTGAAAATTTCAAGGTTGAGAATTTCGGGAATGATTCCGTCACCGATACCCATCTGAACATGAGTTCCGATTGAACCGCCCGAAAGGATAGCGGCGTTTTCAGGTTCAACCGCCCAGATAGTGATGTCGGGATTTGCTTCCTTGAGAACTTCGCCGATACCTGTTATTGTACCGCCCGTACCGATTCCCGAACAGAATCCGTGGATAGGTTTACCAACCTGTTCAAGAATTTCTCTGCCCGAACCGATACGCTGAATTTCAAGGTTTGCAGGGTTTTCAAACTGCTGAGGAACGAAAACTCTGGGGTCTTCTTCCCTCATTTTAAGGGCAAGTTCAAGACATTTTTCAATACAAAGACCGATGTTGCCGTCATCATGAATGAGAATAACCTCTGCGCCGTAGTGCTCAACGAGTTTTCTGCGTTCTTCGCTTACGGAGTCGGGCATGATAATTTTAACTTTATAGCCTTTTACTGCACCTACAAGTGCAAGACCGATGCCCTGATTACCGCTTGTGGGTTCAACGATAATCGAGTCGGAATTTACAAGACCGCGTTCTTCTGCATCTTTTATCATGTTCATGGCTGTTCGCGTTTTGATTGAACCGCCAACGTTCAGACCTTCAAATTTAACAAGAATCTCCGCGGAATCTTCCTCGACCATGTTGCGGAGTCGGATAATCGGTGTTTCGCCGATTGCATCAAGAATTGTATTGCAAATCATATTATATACCTTCCTCAGAACGGATTATATTAACAGTATATGTAACGGATGTCTATTTGGATTTTCTGTAGCGATAAAGTGCGATAAGCGAGGAGATTATGCCTGCAAGCTGCGCAAAAACAGCGGTTGAACCGAGAACAGTATGGTAAACTGTCCAGGTTGCCATGTTGCCGAGAAGGAAAAGACGGATATGCTGTTCTTTTTTCTGGAACATCGCAAGCATATAGAGGATTGCAGCGATAATCGAAAGAATATCAATCGGTTTTTCGAATCCGAAAACACCGCCTGCAACGTAAAGCACAAGGAAAATTATTTTTTCGGCAAGGGAAACCTCAGTGCCTTTTTTCTCATGCCAAAGAGAATCAATAATCTGAAAAACAGCAACAAGGCATATTATAACACCCGAGCTGAATTTGTCGAGAAAGAGAATATTCAGAGCCGAAAGCATATTTACCACAGCGGAAACAATGAGCATCGGTTTTTTGTTTTTTATTTGCATTGTCAGTATCGCACCGATTGTAACGATAATGCCGAGAATCTGACCTATGTAATATGTCATATTATCACCGATAACTTAAAAATTCGCTGTATTATATCATATTTATTACAAAAAAACAATATATAAATATAACAAAAAGCGGCTCGATAAACGAACCGCTTTAACTATTATGCATTTACAGTTTCTTTTTCTTCAGTTTCCTCTTTTTTATCATCTTCGGGGAGAATAACTTTCTGTCTTGAAACAAGGAAGTTTGTTACTGACGATGCGAGGAAAAGAGCACCGCTGACGAAAATGCCCCAGCTCGGAGCACAGCTTACTGCATCCGCAAAAGTGCTTGCTTCCATCATGCCTGAAAGATTGTTGAAACAGAATGCGCTTGCAAACATCATGGCGCTTGCAACAAAATTGGTCAGGCAAAGACCGAGACTGTTGAATTTCTTGAAGTTGAGAAGAAGGAAAACAAGGCTTACAAGCAGCGAAAGTGCGCTGAGGACAACGAAGAGAAGCGAGAGCATAAACATAAGCGCCGCATCTCCGATGATTGCCGAGGAGGGAGCTTTGAAAATTCCTCCGATGTCGAAATTGAGTATGTTCATAACGATTGTTATAGCGTTGAGTGAGAACTTTTCCTCAAAGAACGGAAGTGCTACCGAAAGAGTTCCGAGAGGAAGAAGAAACGAGAAAAGGGGAAGAACGCTGATGGGAATTCTTGCAATTCTCAGCTTTGTACCCACGAAAGAATATTTAAATTTCTTTAAGGTTTCGCGAAGCTTTGCAAAAGCCTTTTCCGCTTCGATTGCATCCTGTTCAAGACGGTTTTCCCAGTCATAGTTTGCAATGTTGACACCGCAGTCGGGACATTCTGCCTTAACGTTCCATATATGAAGTTTACGGTTGCATTTGGGACACTTAGCCATATAAACACACCTTCTTAAATGATATTTCTATTTTATACATAATGCGCGGTTATGTCAAGAAATTATTTCTGACCGTAATATGCGCCTGCACCGTGTTTTCTGTAATAATGTTTTTTACGGATATCTTCGCTTGCAGGCTTTGCTTCGAGGGTTCTGCTCAGATAAGCCATTTTTGCAACTTCTTCGAGGATTGCCGAATTTTTTGCGGCTTCCATTCCGTCTTTACCCCATGTAAAGGGACCGTGGGAATGAACAAGCACAGCGGGAACAGCGTTGCAGTCGATATTGCCGTTTTCAAATGTTTCGGCTATAACCTTGCCTGTATTGAGTTCGTATTCGCCTTCGATTTCTTCTTTTGTCAGGTCTCTTGTGCAGGGAACTGCACCGAATGCAAAATCTGCATG
Source organism: uncultured Clostridia bacterium (assembly GCA_937888485.1). Classification (GTDB taxonomy): domain Bacteria; phylum Bacillota; class Clostridia; order Oscillospirales; family Acutalibacteraceae; genus CAG-177. The sequence continues at coordinate 7,305 of CALAQQ010000205.1, read as the reverse complement.
GGTTGTGCCGTAGCAGGGGATTTCACCGGCTGCCTGTGCAAATGAAACCGCAAAGGTTGAGTGAGTATGAGCAACGCCTCCGATTCCGGGGAAACGGCGGTAAAGCTCAAGATGGGTAGGTGTGTCGGAGGAGGGATTGAGTCTGCCTTCAACCTTTTCACCGTCAAGGTTCATAACAACCATATCATCGGGGGTCATTTTATCGTAATCAACGCCTGAAGGTTTGATAACAACAAGACCGCTTTCTCTGTCGATTTGGGAAACATTGCCCCATGTGAAAAGAACGAGCTTATATTCAACAAGCTTAAGATTGGCTTCGTATACTTTTTGTTTGAGATTTTCAAGCATAATTTTTCTCCTGAAGTTTTATATGAACAAAGATGCCGCAACGGTGGAATAAACGTGAGCAGGGTCTTTAAGGAAATTGCCTTTCAACTGCTCAGCCTGCTCAAGGTCTGCCGCATAAACGGTCAGTTCCATAAGAGATAAGTTTTTGTGCATAACTTTAAATGTCACAAAATATCCGTTTTCTGTTTTTTGGATATCAACGGTGTTTTCGCTTTCGCGTTTTTCAATAAGAATGAGCTTCATTGCATCGGAAAGAGCCGTTTCTTTTACGGAATTGGGCAGTTCTTCCGAAAGCTCACCGAGTGAAACAACACCCTTCGGTGTGATATACAGCATTCCGTCCGCTTCGGAAAGATTGCCGTTTTCGAGAAGGTCATCGATAGCCTGAGTGACCTCAAAATAATTCGCAAGTCCGTGAATCTGAAGAGCCTCGATGATAATTGAACTGCTTATCGACTCTCTTATGTTTGCGACAAGGTAGTTAACAAGAAGCTTTATCTGCGTTTTGCTTCTCAGACCGCCCGGTTCAACGCCCTGCGAAAAAGCATCAAATTCGTTATGCATTGACATTTGCACTCTCCCTGCGTTCCTGAAGTTCTTTTATAATTTTATCTTTCTTTTTGCCGGTATAATCATTGAAAAACATCGGAATTGCACAAAGAGCAAGGCTGATTGCGGGGATGATTGAAATCATTATGAACATGCCCCTGAGAGTTTCGTCAGACTGAGCCTGTGCAAGCTCGATTGTTACACCGAAATCATTTTTTGCTTTGATGGGCTCAACGTAGTTATATGATTCAAGCACAAAGCTTGTGATGAGAGTTGAAATACCTGCGGTGAGCTTGCTGATAAAGGTCTGGGATGCAAAGCAGATGCCTTCCGAACGTCTGCCCGTTTTCCACTCCAGATAGTCAACGCTGTCACCGACCATTGCATAGGTTATAACGTTGAAAATACCCAAAGGAAGACCTACGATTGCAAGCACGGCAAGGAGGGCGTAGAAATTATCATAGCCCATGAAATAGAGAATAACATGGATAGCCGCTCCGAAAAGAGCAGAACCGATATAAATCTGCTTCAATGAAAGCTTTTTGCGAAGTGTCGGCATAACCAGCATTGCTATCATCATGCCTGCGCCGATTGCAACGGTCATAACAACCTGAATTGAACCGTGAGGCACTATGCCCGAATCCTGAATGAGATATGTTGCAATATACGAACCTGATGTTTGCGCCATAAGCATTGCAGAACCGAGAATGCTTGCGGCAATAAGAAGAAGCAAGGGCTTGTTTTTGGTATATGCCGAAACAACCTCTTTTGCCGAAACCTTTTCTTTGGGAGGCTGTTCAACCTTTTCTTTCGTGCCGAAAAAGGCAAGAAGAGAAATCATGGAGCCTGTAATTCCGAAAATAAGACCTCCGACAAAGTAACCCTTTGTTATGCCGAGAGATGACGTGCGGAGAACCGGAATAAGAACGGTGGGAAGAATACCGCCGATTGTGCTTCCGATTCTTGCGATTGAAAGGAATTTGTTGCGTTCATTTTCAAGAGGAGTAACAACAGCGCTGAGACCCCAGAAGGGAACGTCCTGAATGGTGAAGCATATGCCCCAGATAATATAAGTTATTGCGGCATAAGCCACCTTTGCGCCGTAGCTCTGAAAACCGGGGACGGAGAAAAGAGCAATGGTAGATGCCATGATGAGAAACGGCGAGAAAAGAAGATAGGGGCGGAGCTTGCCGAATTTGGTTTTTGTACGGTCGGCAATCATACCCATTAAAGGATCGTTTGCCGCGTCGAAAATTCTTGCGGCGAAGATAATCCAGCCTGCGTGCGTCGCCTGAATACCTGCGGCGTCAGTATAGAAAATCAGCAGGAAGGTTGACATAAGAGTATAAATCATGCTTCTGCCGAATGCCGAGGTTGCAAACGAAGCTGTTTCACTTGTTTTGAGATATTTCTTTTCCATTATTTGCTTCTCTTCCTTCCTTTGATGTCTTTGCGTGCGCTTCTGTTGGGATACATGGGGTTTCCGTATTTGCCTCTGTTGATAAGCTCGGGAGTCAGGAAACGTTCTTTGGTTGCCCATGCACCGCATTCATTTGACCAACCCTCGCAGTATGCTCTGTAATACGAAATACCTTTTGTTTTACGAAGCTTTACGAAATAGGGAACATTGCACCAGATAACCGAGGGAATTGCGATAACAAAAAGCCAGAGAGGTCCGAGAATGAGCGACTGTACGGTATGACCGTATTCGTGGATTTTTGTGTCATGAAGAGCGTCGCCCTCTCTGTTCTTATTGATGAAAATAAACATTCCGAGGGATACTCCGCCGAAATTTTTCTTATCAATGTATGTGATCAGGGCGTTGTGATACCATTCGCTTTCAGCGCCCTTTGATTTATGGATTGCGAGCATGACAAGACCGATGAGATTCTGCACAATCGCATAAGTGAATTGCCATGAAAAGAAAAGAATTGATTTCAGAATTTTCAAATAATCACCCACTTTAAACATATACAGTTATGATACCACAACTTAAAGGATAATGCAAGAAGATATATTATATATTAATTATAATCTTTATAAATGTTGACAAGGAATAAATGGTGTGATATACTTTTTCAGTATATAAAATAGATTCGTGCGGTCATTTTTACCGCATACGATTCCAAATAAATCGGAGGAATGAAGAATGTACGAAAAAGTTTCATCGAATTTCGATTTCGTCACCAGAGAAAAAGCCGTGCTTGATTTCTGGAAGGAAAATAAGATTTTCGAGAAGAGCATTGAAGAGAGAAAAGGCTGTCCGACCTATACTTTCTATGACGGTCCCCCCACCGCTAACGGAAAGCCTCATATCGGTCACGTTCTGACCCGCGTTATCAAGGATATGATTCCCAGATACCGCACAATGAAGGGTTACATGGTTCCCAGAAAAGCAGGCTGGGATACCCACGGTCTCCCCGTTGAACTTGAAATCGAAAAAGAACTTGGTATCAACGGCAAAGAACAGATTGAAAACTACGGTCTTGAACCTTTCATCGGCAGATGTAAGGAAAGCGTTTGGAAATATAAGGGTATGTGGGAAGATTTCTCAGGTACAGTCGGCTTCTGGGCGGACATGGACGACCCTTATGTTACTTATCACAACAGCTATATCGAATCAATCTGGTGGTCGCTTAAGGAAATCTGGAACAAGGGTCTCCTTTATAAAGGCTTCAAGATTGTTCCCTATTGCCCCCGTTGCGGAACTCCTCTTTCATCCCACGAAGTTGCACAGGGCTATAAGGCAGTCAAGGAACGCTCCGCAGTTGTAAGATTCAAGGTTGTGGGCGAAGATGCCTATTTCCTTGCATGGACAACAACACCCTGGACTCTTCCCTCAAACTGCGCTCTCTGCGTAAACCCCGATGAAACATATTGCAAGGTCAAGGCTGCAGACGGCTATACTTACTATATGGCACAGGCACTCCTTGATAAAGTTCTCGGTTCACTCGGCGACAAGGAAAACGGCGTTGCAGCTTATGAAATCCTTGAAACCTATGTTGGTACAGACCTTGAATATAAAGAATATGAACCTCTCTTTGCATGCGCAGGCGAAACTGCAAAGAAGCAGAATAAGAAGGCTCATTTCGTTACCGTTGATAACTACGTTACAATGTCCGACGGTACAGGTATCGTTCATATCGCACCCGCATTCGGTGAAGACGACGCAAAGGTCGGCAGAACCTACGACCTTCCCTTCGTTCAGTTTGTTGACGGCAAGGGTAACATGACCGAAGAAACACCCTATGCAGGCATGTTCGTTAAGGATGCAGACCCCAAAATCCTCGTTGACCTCGACAGCGAAGGCAAGCTCTTCTCAGCTCCCAAGTTTGAGCATGACTATCCCTTCTGCTGGAGATGTGACACTCCGCTTATCTATTACGCAAGAGAATCCTGGTTCATTAAGATGACTGCCGTTAAGGATAATCTTGTCAAGAATAACAACACCGTTAACTGGATTCCCGAAAGCATCGGCAAGGGCAGATTCGGCGACTGGCTTGAAAATATTCAGGACTGGGGCATCAGCCGTAACCGTTACTGGGGTACACCCCTCAACATCTGGGAATGCGAATGCGGTCACAGACATTCAATCGGTTCAATTGCCGAACTCAAGTCAATGAGCAGCAATTGCCCCGAAAATATTGAGCTTCACCGTCCGTTCATCGACGAAGTAACAATCAAGTGCGAAAAGTGCGGCGGAGAAATGAAGAGAGTTCCCGAAGTTATCGACTGCTGGTACGATTCAGGCGCAATGCCTTTTGCACAGCATCACTATCCGTTTGAGAACAAGGACCTCTTTGAACAGCAGTTCCCCGCAGAATTCATCTCCGAGGCTGTTGACCAGACAAGAGGCTGGTTCTATTCGCTTATGGCAATCTCAACCCTTCTCTTTGACAAGTCCCCCTATAAGAACGTTATCGTTCTCGGTCTTGTTCAGGATGAAAACGGTCAGAAGATGTCAAAATCCAAGGGTAATGCAGTTGACCCGTTCGATGCTCTTGCAAAGCACGGCGCAGACGCTATCCGCTGGTATTTCTATACTAACTCCGCTCCCTGGCTTCCCAATCGTTTCCATGACAATGCGGTTGTTGAAGGCAAGCGTAAGTTCATGGGTACTCTCTGGAACACCTATGCTTTCTATGTTCTTTATGCGAACATTGATAAATTCAATCCCTCAGAGCATGAGCTTGATTACGATAAGCTTTCTATCATGGATAAATGGCTTCTTTCAAAGCTCAACAGCCTTATCAACACTGTTGACGGTTATCTCGACAGCTATGCAATTCCCGAAGCTGCAAAGGCACTCCAGAGCTTCGTTGACGATATGAGTAACTGGTATGTACGCCGCGGCAGAGAACGTTTCTGGGCACAGGGACTTGAACAGGATAAGATTAATGCGTACATGACTCTTTACACTGCTCTTGTAACAGTTGTCAAGCTTGCAGCTCCTATGATTCCCTTCATGGCAGAAGATATCTACCGCAATCTCGTTTGCAACGTTGACAAGAACGCTCCCATCAGCGTACATCTCTGCGATTATCCCGTTTCTGATGCAAAGCTCATCAATGCAGACCTTGAAGCTTCAATGGATGAAGTTCTCAATATCGTTGTTCTCGGACGTGCGGCAAGAAACACCGCAAACATCAAGAACAGACAGCCTCTCGGCAAGATTTATGCAACTGCCGCAAAGGAACTCGACAAAGATTTCTGCGAAATTATCGAAGACGAGCTTAATGTTAAGTCGCTTGAATTCGTAACCGACTCATCGGGTTATGTTTCCTACAGTTTCAAGCCTCAGCTCAAGACACTCGGACCCAAGTACGGCAAGCTTCTCGGTGCTATCAGAAACCATCTTGCTTCTCTTGACGGCTCAGCCGCAAAGAAGGAGCTTGACGAAAAGGGCGCAATCAGCTTCACCGCAGACGGCACTGAAATCTCACTTGCAGTCGAAGATCTTCTTATCGAAACCGTTCAGAAGGAAGGTTATCATGCAGAAAGCGGCAACGGCGTAACCGTTGTTCTTGATACAAACCTTACCGATGAACTTATCGAAGAAGGTTTTGTAAGAGAGCTTGTTTCGAAGATTCAGACAATGCGTAAGGATGCAGGCTTTGAGGTTATGGACACCATTAAGATTTATGTAAGCGGAAACGAAAAGATTGAAGCAATCTTCAACAATAACGCTGACGAAATCAAGCATGACGTTCTCGCAACCGATATCATCATCTCCGCCGGCGGTTCATATGCCAAGGATTGGGATATCAACGGCGAAAAAGTAACCATGGGCGTTGAAAAGAACTGAATAAAATAGTTAATCCCCTCGGACTTGTTCCGAGGGGATTTTTGTTATTTTCGTTTATACGGTTTCTTTTCGTCGGTCAATTCAGCGAGATAATCCATGCTTGTATCAAGAGCAAGCGCAATTCTTTTGCATTGTTCAAAAGTGAAATATCTTTTTCCGTTTTCGATTTTTGAATAGTCGCTCTGGTCAATTCCTGTCAGGAATTGCATCTGAATCTGTGTTAATCCTTTTTCTTTTCTTAATTCCTTAAGACGACTCATAATATCACCCATTAATAATTATGGCAGAACGACCTATTGACATTAGGGTGAAATTGACCTGTAATAACAAAAAGAAAATCCCCGTTTTAGGAACGGGGATGAATTTTATAATCTCTCAAAGATTTTCGATTTTTTTATTGCATAATAAAGCGGAATTCCGCCTGCAATGCAGACTGCAAGTTCTCCTGCCGCAACCTCAAGGGCGTAAATTATAAATGTCACAAATTTTGCTTTATCAGAGGGCAGAAGGAAGGTAAGCTCAGCACCGACTATCAAAGCGTTGAAAATAACGGGCATAATAAGTGAGAGCAGGGGAAAATCCTTTATTCTGATGCTCCTTAATGCGCGGGCGGTTATTGCCGCAAGAAGAGTTGCGAGCGAACCGAAAACGATATCCCATACTCCAAACGGACTTGAAAGATTTCCGATTATGCATCCGACCGTAAGCCCGGGAATCGCCGCGGGGGTGAAAACCGAAAGAATGGTCAGCGCCTCAGAAAGGCGGAACTGAACGTTGCCGTATGCGATTGCAAAAATTGCGCATAAATAGGTTGCCGCGGCATAGATTGCCGCTGTCATGGCACCGTGCGCCATGACGATATTTTTTTTCTTATTCATTTTTACTCCTTAGTTTTGTTCGGCATCATTTGATGCCCGTCAGGATGGTTTCGAACTGACGTTTTAAATGATAATATCTATATTAAAGATACTCCGCAAGCGCCTTGAGGTTTTCAACAGCTACGCTTGCTTTGATATCTGAATTTGCATATTCTTCGGGAGTCGTGACACCGCTGTAAACAAGAGCGCAGGGGATACCGTGGTTTGCGCCGATTGCGATATCCG